>NZ_CP115166.1:0-300000 GCF_028622095.1 Deinococcus aquaticus
GGGTCCACGCCTTGACGGTGTATCTGAACGTGGCGCACTTCGTGCCCCTCGAACGCACCAGTGAGATTCTGCAGGCTCTCTGCGGGGCGCGACCCAGTGATGGCACCATCGCCCTCAACCTCAACCTGGCGGCCGATCGGCTGCAGGACTTTGAGGCGCACCTCCGGACGGCACTGACGCAGCAATCGGTGCTGCATGCAGATGAGACTGGCAGTCCCGTGAACGGGAAGCTGCAATGGATGCATGTCGTGAGCTGCGCGCAGCTCACGTTCTACGGCCAGCATGCCCGGCGCGGCCTCGCGGCGCTGGAGTACATGAAGATCCTGCCGAACTATACGGGCATCCTAGTTCACGACGCCTGGAGCTCGTATTTCAAACTCCCGGCACAGCATGCGCTGTGCGGCGCCCATCTGCTGCGGGAACTGCGGGGATTGGCCGAACACCATGGGCAGGTCTGGGCTGGCGCACTTCGGGACTCGCTGAGGACGGCGTATCACGACCTGAAAGCCGGGACGCTGAGCCCAGAGGGCCGCACGGCGTTTGAACGGCGATTTGATGAACTGCTTGAGGAGGGCTTGCTGGCCAATCCGGCCGCGCCGCCCGTTCCAGGGCGACGCGGTCCGACGAAGCAGTCACATGGGCGGAATCTGGCGTTACGGTGCCAGCAGCACCGCCGCGCGGTGCTGCTGTTCCTGCATGACCGCCGGGTGCCGTTTGATAACAATCAGGCGGAGCGGGACGTGCGGTCATGGTGCGTGAAACGCAAGGTATCTGGAGGGTTCCGGTCCGAGGAGGGTGGGCGGAATTTCGCTCGGATCAGGAGTTACATCTCCACGTTGCAGAAGCAGGGTCTCAGCGTCTGGGAGGGCTTGGTCAGCGTGTTCACGGGTGACGTGCTCATGCCCAACTTCAACCCCTGAGCTCGCCCTGCTGAGCAGTTACCCTTTATCTTCAGCTTCACGGAACTGACGGCCGCCATCCCCCGCGCCGGGGGGCCGTTCGCGTACACCCTGCGGGCCTTCGGCCCGGCCGCCGGATTCCTGGCCGGACTGGTCACCCTGATCGAGTTCGTGTTCGCGCCGCCCGCCATCGCGCTGGCCATCGGCGCGTACGTGAACGTGCAGTTCCCCGCCTTGGACGCCAAGCTCATCGCTGTGAGCGCCTACGCCGTGTTCATGGGCCTGAACCTCGTGGGCGTCAGCATCGCCGCAACCTTCGAACTGATCGTCACGGTCCTGGCCGTCGGTGAACTGCTGATCTTCATGGGCGTCGTCGCACCCAGCTTCAGTGTCACGAACCTCGTCGCCGGCGGCTGGGCAGGGCAGAACACCTTCAGTGCCGGCGCGATCGGCGGGATGCTCGCCTCGCTGCCGTTCGCCATCTGGTTCTTCCTGGCCATCGAGGGAGCCGCCATGGCCGCCGAGGAAGTCCGTGAGCCCAAACGCGTGATTCCGCGCGCGTACATCAGCGGCATCCTGACCCTGGTCGCCCTGGCGTTCGGCGTGATGGTCTTCGCAGGGGGCAGCGGCGACTGGCGCGCCCTGAGCAGCATCAACGACCCCCTCCCGCAGGCCATGAAACGGGTGGTCGGCGAGGGCAGCGTGTGGCTGCACCTGCTGGTCGGCATCGGCCTGTTCGGCCTGATCGCCTCGTTCCACGGCATCATCCTCGGGTACTCCCGGCAGTTCTACGCCCTGGCCCGCGCCGGGTTCCTGCCCGCCGGGCTGGCCCGGCTGCACCCGCGCTTCCAGACGCCGCACTGGGGCATCCTGACCGGCGGCGTGATCGGCATTCTCGCCATCTTCAGCGACAGCTTCGTCAAGGTCGCCGGGCAACCCGTGACGGCCACCATCGTGACCCTCAGCGTGTTCGGCGCGACCGGCATGTACATCCTGAGCATGCTCAGCCTGTTCCGCCTGCGCCGCACCGAACCCGACCTGGAACGCCCGTTCCGCGCGCCGCTGTACCCCGCGTTGCCCGCCGTGGCCCTCACGCTCGCGTGCGGCGTGATGGCCGCGCTGATCTGGTTCAACCCGCAGATCTTCGGCCTGTTCGTGGGCCTGCTCGCCCTGGGAATGGCCTACTACGCGGCCGTGGCCCGCCCCCGACTGGCCCGCGCGCCCAGCCTGAACACCGCCGGCGACTGACCCGCACCGCACATCCGTCCCGCCGGACTGCCTGCCGTCCAGCGGGACGTAATACGGATTCCGTCTGTTTCGTTAACAACCCGGAAGAACGCCGGATTGCCAACTCCACGCCCGGAACCCGTTTCTCTCCTACTCGCTCCGCTCGGGTTGAAAGTTTTTGCAAACCTTTCAACCGGAGTCCGTATAAGATGCCCACAACCCACCCTTCCAGTTTTCTGCGCGCCCTTCTGCCTCACGCCTCTCCCCCACGGCTCTTTTCCCGCACGCACAGACCCGCACGCACCGAGGTGTCAGGATGTACCACGTCACGCTGGGCCACACGCACCACTCCTTCCCGGACCTGAACACCCTGCTGGGCCGCGCCAGTCCCCTGAAATCCGGGGATGAGCTCGCGGGTCTCGCCGCCGCGAACGCCGCCGAACGCGAGGCGGCCCGCGCCGTCCTGGCTGACCTGCCCCTGCGCGTGTTCCTGCAGACCCCCCTGATTCCCTACGAGCAGGACGAGGTGACGCGCCTGATCGTGGACACGCACGACGCCGCTGCGTTCGCGCCCGTCAGCGGCCTGAGCGTCGGGGAGTTCCGCGATTGGCTGCTGGGCGAGGCCGCCACGCCCGCCACGCTGCGCGCCCTGGCTCCCGGCCTGACGCCCGAGATGGTCGCCGCGACCGCGAAACTGATGCGCAACCAGGACCTCGTGCTGGTCGCGTCGAAGGTGGAGGTCGTCACGCGCTTCCGCACGACTGTCGGGGGGCGCGGCACGCTGTCCACGCGCCTGCAACCCAACCACCCGACCGACGACCCGCGCGGCATTCTGGCCAGCACCCTCGACGGCCTGCGCTACGGTGCGGGCGACGCCGTGATCGGCATCAACCCCGCGCTGGACTCCGTGGACAGCAGCGTGCAACTCCTGACGCTGCTCGACGAGTTCCGGCAACGGACCGGCGTGCCCACCCAGACCTGCGTCCTGACGCACGTCACGAACACCCTGGCCGCCATGGAACGCGGCGCGCCCGTGGACCTCGTGTTCCAGAGCGTCGCCGGAACGCAGGCCGCCAACGCCGGGTTCGGCATCGACCTCGCCGTGCTGGCCGAGGCGCACGCCGCCGCGACCGAACTGCGCCGGGGCGATCACCTGGCGGGGGGCTTCGGGGATAACGTCATGTACTTCGAGACCGGGCAGGGCAGCGCGCTGTCCGCCGGAGCGCACGGCGGCGTGGACCAGGGCACCGCCGAGGCCCGCGCGTACGCGGTCGCGCGGGCCTTCCGGCCGCTGCTGGTGAACACGGTCGTCGGGTTCATCGGCCCCGAGTACCTGTACGACGGTAAGCAGATCATCCGCGCGGGCCTCGAAGATCACTTCTGCGCGAAACTGCTGGGCCTCCCGATGGGCTGCGACATCTGCTACACCAACCACGCCGAGGCCGACGGGGACGACATGGACACCCTGATGACCATGCTGGGCGCGGCCGGCGTGACCTTCATCATGGGCGTGCCCGGCGCGGACGACATCATGCTGAACTACCAGTCCACCAGCTTTCACGACGCGTGGTACCTGCGCCGCATCTTCGGCCGCCCCCCCGCCCCGGAGTTCGCCGCGTGGCTGGAACGCACAGGCCTCACGCACGCCGGACAGCTGCGGGAACCCGACGCCCACCGCGCCCGCGCCCTGCTCGGCGGCCTGGAGCGCGCGTGACCGACCTTCCCGAACCCACCAGCAGGCGCGCGGACGGCTCAGCAGACGGAACGGGCCTCTGGGACGTCCTGAAGGACTTCACGGACGCCCGCGTCGCCCTGGGCCGCAGCGGCACGTCGCTTCCCACCCGCGACCTGCTGGCCTTCACGCAGGCCCACGCCGCCGCGCGGGACGCCGTGCATGAACCCGCCGACCTGGGCGCCCTGCGCCGCACCCTGGAAGCCCTGGGCGAACCCGTCCTGGACGCCCGCAGCCTCGCCCCGGACCGCCCCACCTACCTGCGCCGCCCGGACCTGGGGCGCACCCTGCACCCGGACAGCGCCGCCCACCTGCGCGCCCAGCGCTCACCCGGCCCCCGCCCGCCCGACGTGGCCGTGATCATCGCGGACGGCCTCTCCGCCGCCGCGCTCACCCAGGCCCCGCCACTGCTAGAACTGCTGCTGCCCGCCCTGCGCGGGGCAGGCCTGAGCACCGCGCCCATCACCCTCGCCTCGCAGGCCCGCGTGGCCCTCGGGGACGGCGTGGCCCTCGCGCTCGGCGCGCGCCTCGCCCTGATCCTGATCGGGGAGCGCCCCGGCCTCAGCAGTCCCGACAGTCTCGGCGCGTACCTCACGTACCAGCCGCAGCCGCACACGCCCGACTCGAAACGCAACTGCGTGTCCAACATCCGCCCCGCCGGACTCGCCGCGCGCCCCGCCGCCTGGAAACTCACGCACCTGATCACCCAGGCCCTGAAACGCGAACTCAGCGGCGTGCAGCTCAAGGACGACAGCCCCGAATTGCCCGCGCACTTCGCGCCGCACGCCCTGAACAGGTAGGGCTCGCACGCCAGACGGGCAGGAAGTGTCAACCGATCTGACACCTCCTGCCCGTCACGTTGCTCTCTGTAGGTTCAGCGGCGAACGGGGTACAGTACGCCCTGATTCAAGATGTACAGTCCGCCCGTGCTGGGCAGCGCGGGAGTTCCGTTGAACCAGCTGTCATTCTGATAGGTCTGGATCTGCCCAGTGCTGACCTTCAGGGCGGCGGGACTGCCCGCTGCCGGGGCGTCTGTCGTCAGCCAGAGCAGGTCGGGCTGCGCGCGGTCCCAGCCGATGATCCGCACGGCGCCCTGTCCGGCGCTGGTGACGGCCGTCACGGCGCCAGTGGTGTCACGTTTCGACAGGCCGTAACCGGACGTGAAGTACACGTCGCCGCTGTTACTGATCTGTGCCTGCCCGGTCAGGGTGCCGGTCAGGGTCGTGACGTTCAGGCTGGCCGCACTGATCAGGACCGGAGGAATCATGCTGCCGTCCCCCACGAACAGAACGTTCTGACCGTCGGGGCTGACGCTGAACGCCCCGTCACGGTCACCGTAGCGGCGGCTGCCGTCCACCAGTTGAAACTGACCAGCCCCGTCAATGAAGCCCAGTTCGGATTTCACGCCCGCCTCGACGTACTGACGGCGAATCATCCAGACGCGGCCCTGGGTGTCGGCCGTGCGGGCAACAGTGTCCATGGACGAAAGTTTCAGGGGCAGCGGCGTGACGGCGCCCTCGTCGGAGAGAATCTGCATGTTCCCCATCGAATCGGCGACCAGCGTGCGTGGTCCGCCCAGCGCCGTCCACCGCAGCCCATAACTGACCGGAAGTTCAGCGCTGCTCAGCTGCTCGCCTCTCAGGCCGTAACGGATGACGGTCGTGCGGTACTGCCCGTCCACAAAGCGGGTAGCGGCCGTTCCCCAGAAACCGCTCCCGGCGGGGAAGATTCCGGTCACGCCACTCGGCAGCGGATACTGCGGCAATTTCACGTTGATGGACAGCGTGGGCGGACCGGACATCACGTAGCGGGGTCCCGTGACCTTCAGCCTGAGTTGCGAGACGCCCAGCGCCGCCTGCCCAGCGACCTGAACCGGAATGTCGACGGCCCGCACGCCCGGTTGCGTGAAGTCAAGGGTCACGGGCGTGAAACTTACACCGGCCGGCAGGCCCATGAGGGCAAAGGTGACCGGCCCCTGGAAACCCTGGGTGGGCTGCGCCACGATGTGCACGGTGCCCTGTCCGTCCTGCGGAACGTCGAATGCGTAGCGGCCCATTTCGAAATCCCAGCGAACGCCACGGATTCGCAGCTGACCGTCGGCGCCGCCCAGCCGTTGCTGGCTGGAGCTGGTGGCTTCCAGCTGGAAGGTGGTCTGATCGTACGGCAGCACACCGGAATTCAGGCGGAACGTCAGCTGGGCTTCAACCATCTGAGGCCGCACCAGGGTCAGCTTCTGCACACCGTGAAGGCTGCTGATCTGCTGTGTGCTCAGGGTAGGCAGGGCCGGCAGGGTGATCGTGGCAGGCTCCACCTGAACGTTGATGTCCGAGGTTCTCAGGTTCACGGGACCGCTGTAGCCGCCGACCTGCAGGATTTTCACGGGGACCGTGACAGTCTCATTCTCCGCGAACAGCAGGTCCAGGGGTTGATTCAGGACAAAATCGACCTGCGGTTCGTAGCCCTGGAACTTGAGGACGCTGGTCATCGCCGGGGTGGCAGCCTGAAGAGACAAGGCATTGCTGTCACCTGAGAAGACAGCCGCATTCCAGCCGCGCTGCAACGTGAGATCCACCTTGACGGTCCCGCAAGTCGCCTTCACCGTGACGGGACTGTCGGCGTACAGCCGCGCGACGAGCGAGGTGTTCCCGGCGGCCGCAGAGTCTCCGGTCACGATTTCCAGAACAGTGCCCAGCGGGTCACCCTGCGCGCTCCAGGCGCTGAGTTCATCCGCCAGAAGCACGCGCGTGCCCGTGTCGGAGACCGTTCCCTGGCAGTCGCCGAAGAAACCTGAGCTGAGAGCAGACGCAGGAGGCACGACACCGGAAAGGTCCATGTTGACCACGTTCGCGTCAGAGAACGGCACCGTGATCCCGGATGAACGCGGCTGATCTCCCGCAACCAGAGTCAACTGATCCAGACGCAGGGTCGTGCCTGAGACCTTGCCCTGAATGCTGGTGTTTGAGATGACATGAGCGTCGGCAGGCGGCGTGGGCGGGGGAGTGGTGCCACCGCCATTCCCACAGGCACTGAGCAACCCGGTCAGGACGGCAGTTCCAAATAGAAGTGAGTAATTCACTGAATTATTGTATGCAGAGGGACTCGGACTATGTGGCGAATATAGCCGTCCAATCCCAGTGATGCGCAGCCGATCAAGGGAAGGAATCCGCACCGTTCAGGAGGGGCACCGAACGACCAATGCAGCAGGCGGCGTCAGTTTCTCTGCTGCTCGCATCCGCTCGGACTGAACGGTTTTTGCAAACCATTCAGTCGGATTCCTGTTCAGTAGGCAGCGGCGGTCTGACTGGCGGCGCCGGCCAGGCGGTCCTGTTCGGCGCGCAGCTGCACGGCCAGGGAGTCCTGCGGGAGGTCCACGTCGACGTAGGTGAGGACCTCGTCGCGCTTTACGGCCCGGCGGAGCCGCGCGCCGACGGCCAGTCCCATGGGCAGGAGGTTCCCGGTGCGGGCGACGTCGACGTTCTCGCACTGCCCGTAGGTGTGGTACCCGCCCAGGCCGTCCAGGACCGTTCCGGCGGGCAGGTCGGTCTTGACGGTGGTGATCACGTCGACCATGTGCGCGCGGGGTTGCAGGGCGGCGTCACCGAACAGCACGGCGCGCGCAGCGGTGAGCGGGACCTCGAAGTGGCACAGGTGGTACGGCGTGTAGAAGGAGTACAGTGGTCCCTCGCCCAGTTTGTACAGGTTCAGGTAGTGCCGCTGGCGGGGGTCGTCGTGCGTGGCGAGCACGAACACGCCGGGGCCGGGGCGGCTGCCGACCGTGTAGTCCACCACGCCGCCCAGGGCGCGCAGGGCCTCCACGTCGTACTGGGTGGTCAGTTCGTCCACGTGGCCGGGGAAGACCGAGCCGCGCATGCCGCGCCGTTCCACGCGCATGCCGGTGCCGTTGGCGACGATGGCCTGCTCGAACGAGATCTTGGTGCCGTCCGCGAAACTGGTGACCATGTGCGGGTTCTGCCCCCACTTCTCGGCGAAGGCCCGCTGCGTGGTGGGCGTGCGGTACGGGTCCTGAAGGCCCTTGATGTTCCCGCACACCAGGGGCGTCAGGCCGATGGAGCGCACGAAGCGGTACAGGTTCATCTGCACGCCCGGCTGGTCGCCGTCCGCGGCGGTCAGGATCACGCCGGCGGCGGCGGCGCGCTGCGCGAGGAGCGGCCCGACGGTCGCGTCGAGTTCGGCGTTCATGGTGACCATGTGCCGGCCGTGTGCGATGGCTTCGAGCGTGACCTGCGCGCCGAATTCCACGTCGCCGGTCACGTCGATCACGCAGTCCACCTGTTCGCTGCGGCACAGCAGCAGGGCGTTGTCGGTCACGGCGGGCTGGCCGCGCCGCACGGCGTCCTCGAAGGCGGCCTGGGTGTCCACGCGCACGTGGTGGTCCCATCCGGCCTCGGCGTAGGCGCGTTCGGCGCCGGCGACGTGGCGGTTGGAGATGGCGACCAGGGTCATGCCGGGCACGCTGTTCACGATCTGGTTGGCCACGCCGCGTCCCATGAACCCGGCGCCGATCATGGCGACCCGCACGGGGTTTCCGTCCTGCTCGCGGCGGCGCAGGGCCGTGTCCACGATGATCATCGGCTGACCTCCAGTGCGTTCGGGGCGGCGGGTGCCGGGCGGGGCAGGTCGTCACGGTCGGCCAGCAGCGGCCACGCGGCGTCCTTGCTGGAGATGACCGTGACCGGGAGCGGCCACGTGATGCCCAGCGCCGGGTCGTCGTGCCGCAGGCCCCGCTCGGAGCCGGGCGTGTACGCCGCGCTCACCTGGTACGTGACTTCCGCGCCGTCCGTCAGCGCCTGATACCCGTGGGCGAACTGTTCCGGCACGAACAGGGCGCGGCGGTTGTCGGCCGTAAGTTCCACCGCGACGTGCTGCAGGTACGTGGGGGACTGCGGGCGCAGGTCCACAATCACGTCCAGGATGGCGCCGCGCGTGCAGCGGACCAGTTTAGTCTCGGCGGCGGGCGGCAATTGGTAGTGCAGGCCGCGCAGCGTGCCGGCGCGGTGGTTGAAGCTCAGGTTCGCCTGGACCGCGCCGGGGTTCAGGCCGTGCGCGGCGAAGGTGTCCCGGTCGAAGGTGCGGGCAAAACCGCCGCGTTCATCGGTCATCACGGTCAGGTCGATGATGAACGCGCCGCTCAGCGCTGTCTCGGTGAGGTTCATGCGGGGCTCCCCTGGCGCCGTTCCGGGGCGGGCAGGGGCCGCCAGTAGAAGTCCTGGTCGATCTGACCGGTGCGCAGCAGGTACTCCAGTTGCGTGAGGCGCGTGTAGCCCCGCCAGGTGAAGTCACTGGGTTGCAGGTCGATGCGGGTGAACAGTTCCGCGAGTTGCTGCGCGCCGCGCCCGGCGTCCCAGCTGGGTTCGAAGTCCGGCAGGGCACGGCGGATCTTGTCGAAGTTCACGCGGTACGAGCGGTTGTCGGATCCGTTCTCGCCGAACTGCACGGCGCAGCCGGGGAAGGCCTGCGCGACCAGTTCCGCGATTTCCCGCACGCGGTAGTTGTGGTCGGTCGAACCGACGTTGAAGGTCTCGTTATGTACCCGTTCCAGCGGCGCCTCCAGGACCAGCGCGATGGCCTGCGCGATATCCAGGGCGTGCACCAGCGGCCGCCAGGGCGTGCCGTCCGAGGTCATGGTGATGGCCCGGCGCGTGCAGGCCAGTCCGCTGAGGTTGTTCAGCACGATGTCAAAGCGCATGCGGGGCGAGGCGCCGAAGGCCGTGGCGTTGCGCAGGAACGTCGGGGAGAAAGAGGCGTCCGCCAGTTCCCGCAGGTCCCGCTCGACCAGCACCTTGCACTCCGCGTACGCGGTCTGCGGGTTGACGTCCGCGCGTTCGTCCACGAAGTCCGCGCCGCCCACGCCGTACACGCTGCACGAGGACATGTACACGAACCGCGTCACGCCGGCCGCCTTGGCCAGCCGGGCCAGCCGCACGGACCCAGTGTGGTTGATGTCGTACGTGATGGTGGGCAGCAGTTGCCCCAGCGGATCGTTGGACAGTTCTGCCATGTGCACCACGGCGTCCATGCCGCGCAGATCGTCGCTGGTGACGTCGCGCAGGTCCTTGATCAGGGTGCGGGCGGTCAGGTCCGTGCCGTGGTACAGCCAGCCCGCGCGGTAGAAGCCGGTGTCGAGGCCGGTCACGACGTGCCCGCGCCGCAGCAGTTCCGGGGCGAGCAGCGAGCCGAGGTAGCCTTCCGTTCCAGTGACGAGGATATTCATGCGTACACTCCTTGGTCCCCGCTGCTGGGCTGGGGGTAGCGGCTCAGGTGCGGGGGGGCCGGAACGCGCGCCGCGACCATCCGGCCGATCTCCAGCGAGGACGTCGCGGCGGGTGAGGGGGCGTTGCAGACGTGCAGGGCGTTCGGCGCGTCGATCAGCAGGAAGTCGTCCACCAGTTGCCCGGCGGCGGTCAGGGCCTGGGCGCGCACGCCGGCCTGACTGGGCGTCACGTCGTGCGCCTGCACCTCCGGGATCAGCTGCTGAAGGCTGCGGACGAACGCGGCCTTCGAGAATGACCGCCACAGTTCGGCGGCGCCCTCGCGCAGGTTCTGCCGGGCGAGCCGCTGAAAGCCGGGGTAACTGAGCGCCTCGCGCAGGTCGCGCAGGTTCACGTCCCGTTTGGTGTACCCCTCGCGGGCGAAGGCCAGGACGGCGTTCGGTCCGGCGTGCACGCTGCCGTCGATCATGCGGGTGAAATGCACGCCCAGGAAAGGGAAGTCGGGGTTCGGGACGGGGTAGATCAGGTTGCGGACCAGGTGGCGGCGCTCCGGAATCAGTTCGTAGTACTCGCCCCGGAACGGCACGATCTGACTGCCGGGGTCCGCGCCGGCCTGCCGGGCGATCCGGTCGCTGTGCAGGCCGGCGCAGTTGACCAGCACGTGCGCGGCGAAGGGTCCGTCCGTGGTGTCGATCAGGTACCCGCGCGCGTCCGCGTGAACGCCCGTGACCTGCGTGCCGTACTGGATGACGGCGCCGCGCGCACGCAGCAGCCGGGCCAGGGTGAGGCACACGGCCCGGTAGTCGGTGATGCCGGTGTCCGGGAGGTGCAGGCCCGCGAGCGCCTCGACATGCGGTTCGTGCTCGCGGACCTGTTCGGGGCTCAGGGTGTTGACCGTCAGGCCGTGCGCCAGGGCCCGCTCGTGGAGTTTGTGCAGGCCCGGCAGTTCGGCGGGGCGGGTGGCGACGATGACCTTCCCGCAGCGGTCGTAGGGCAGGCCGTGCTGGTCGCAGAAGTCGGTCATGGAGCGGTTCCCGGCGCGGCACAGCTGCGCTTTGAGGCTGCCCGGCGCGTAGTACACGCCGCTGTGGATCACGCCGGAATTCCGGCCGGTCTGATGCTGCGCCGGCGCCTGCTCCTTCTCGAGCACCACGACCAGCGCGTCGGGGTAGCGGGTGGTCAGGGCGTACGCGGTGGCCAGCCCGACGATGCCGCCGCCGATGACCGCGAAGTCGCGCCGCATTACCAGACCTTCCAGGGCGCGCGGCCTGAACGCCACAGTTCTTCGAGGTGATGCTTGTCGCGCAGGGTGTCCATGGGTTGCCAGAAGCCCGGGTGCCGGAAGGCGGACAGCTGCCCGGCGTGCGCCAGGGCGCGCAGCGGCTCGGCCTCCCAGGTGGTGTGGTCGCCCTCGATGTGGTCGATCACGGCGGGTTCCAGCACGAAGAAGCCGCCGTTGATCCAGCTGCCGTCCCCGTCGGGTTTCTCCTGGAAGGCCGTGACGCGGCCGTCGCCGGTCATGCCGACCGCCCCGAACCGGCCCGGCGGCTGCATGACGGTCATGGTGGCCAGCCCCCCGTGGCGGCGGTGAAAGTCGATGCTGCCCGTCACGTCGATGTCGCCCACGCCGTCGCCGTACGTGAAGCAGAACGTGTCGTCTCCCAGGTACTCGCGCACGCGGCGCAGGCGGCCGCCGGTCAGGGTGTCCTCGCCGGTGTCGACCAGCGTGACGCGCCACGGTTCGGCGTGGTTGCACAGGTACGTGGCGTCGTGGGTGCGCATGTCGAAGGTCACGTCGGACATGTGCAGGAAGTAGTTCGCGAAGTACTCCTTGATCATGTACTGCTTGTAGCCGCACAGGATCACGAACTCGTTGATGCCGTGCGCCGAGTAGATCTTCATGATGTGCCACAGGATGGGCCGGCCCCCGACTTCGATCATGGGTTTGGGCCGCACGGTGCTTTCCTCGCTGATGCGGGTGCCCAGGCCACCGGCCAGGATGACGGCCTTCACACGGTTCCTTGTCTGCTGGTCATGGTCTGCGCTCCTTCGTGGGTAAGTCCGGGTCTGTGCGGCGCTGCGGTGATGGGCGGTATGGGGCATGTTGAAACACTGAGAAACTGAGCAACGGCTGCTCACCCATCACTCATGGTCAAGATGGGGAAGCCCCGGCGGACCTGGCGGGGAAAGGAGCGCTCATGGTTGGAATCTGGCAGGCGACCCACGCCCCGAGGGGCCCCGCGCAGCAGGACCTTCCCCGCCACCGGGCGGCCGGGCAGAAGGCCGCGTGAAGGACTGACGTGCGGCTCCTCTCGCCCCAGGTGCTGCGCAACGCGGCCGCGCTGTACGGCGTGCACGTCGTGACGTACGCGCTGCCGCTGCTGACCACGCCATACCTCGCGCGGACGCTGGGACCCGCCGCGTGGGGCGCGCTGGCCGTGGCGCAGGCGTTCGCGCTGCTGGTCTCACTCCTGATCGAGTTCGGCTTCGACCTGAGCGGCACCCGCGAGGCCGCCCGGCGGCAGGGCGACCCGGCCGCCCTGGGCGCGCTGCTGTCCGGCGTGACCCTGGCCAAACTGCTCCTGACTGCCGCCGCCGCGCTGCTGACCCTGGCGGCGCAGCAGTGGATTCCCGCCTTTCACGGGCGGCCGCTGCTGCTGTGGGTGGCGTTCGCCTGGGCGGCCGCGCAGGCCCTGAACGTCATGTGGTTCTTTCAGGGAATCGAGGACCTGACCCGCGTGTCCACGCTGGACATCGGCCTGAAGGTCGCCGGAACGGCCCTGGTGTTCCTGACCGTGCGCGGCCCTGACGACGCCTGGCTGGTGCCCGCCGTGCAGGGCGGCGCGGCCCTCGCGTCGGCGGCCGCGTGCCTGCTGCTCGCCGCCCGGCGCGCCCCGCTGGCGTGGCCGGGCCGGCATGCCGTGACCGGCGCGCTGCGGCTGGGGGCCAGCATGTTCGTGTTCCGCGCGGCGTCCAGCGTGTACGCCAGCAGCGCCGCTTTCCTGCTGGGCCTGTTCGTCGCGCCGCAACTGGTGGGGTACTACGCGGGAGCCGACCGGATCGCGCGGGCCTTTCAGGGCCTGCTCAGCCCGCTGCACCGCGCCCTGTTTCCCCGCTACGCCCGCATGGCCCACGTGCCGCTGCCCGAGGCACGCGCCGCGCTCGCGTCCGGCCTGCGGCTGATGCTGGGCGCCGGGCTGCTGCTCTCGCTGTGCGCGGTGGTGGGCGCGCCGCTGCTGGTGCAGGTGCTGCTCGGCCCGGCCTTCACGGAGTCCGTGCCGCTGCTGCGCGTGCTGGGCCTGCTGCCCGCCGTGATTGCCGTGAACATGGTCCTGGGTCTCTTCTGGCTGCTGCCACGCGGCCTGGACCGCACCTTCAACCTGACCATCCTGGGCGCCGCCGCCCTGAACGCCGCGCTGGTCGTGTGGCTGGTCCCGCGCGGCGGGCCGCTGGCCATGGCCGGCGCGGTGGTGGTCACCGAACTGGCCGTCATGGCCGCCCTGACCGCCGCGTACGCCTCCACCCGGCGCGCATCCGCCCGCACCGCCGCCAGTGACACTCCCGCCGACCCGCTCGGCCGGCCGGTCTGACATGCGCTTCACGCGGGATCAGGTGGATTTCTGGGGGTACGCGGCGCTGTTCAGCCTGTTCCTGGGCACCTTCTCCATCTTCGGCACCCTGAACGCCGTGAGTCCCGGCGCGGCCAGCGGCGCGATGCTGCTGTGGCTGGGCGTCACGTGGCTGGGCGCCGGGCTGACGCTGCTGCACCTGCGCCGGCTCCCCCTACCCGGCACGCTGCTGATGCTGCTGGGCCTGATGCCCTACGGGTACTTCGCGTGGCTGTACCTCACCGGCGCGCCGATGGTGGGGGCGTTCAGTTACTTCTACAAATTCTCCTCGCTGCTGCTGTTCCCGGTCGTGTACCTGTGGTGCCAGCGCCGCAGTGACGCCCGCATCGAGGGAACCCTGATGCTGCTGGCCACCGTGCTGGCCGTGCGGGTGCTGGTGGCCTTCGCCGTGCCGGGCCTGTTCCCCGGCCGGGCCGGGAACGGACAGGCGGCCCTGTGGGACGACGTGACCATCTACGAGCGGATCGGCCCGATGGCGCGGGTGTTCTACCCGGGCGTCGCGCTGCAGTTCTTCGCGCTGATCGTCTCGGTCGAGCGCGCCCTGACCCGCCAGGAAGGCATGAGACTCGAAGTCGCCCGCGCCGCCCTGTTCCTGTGCGCGCTGCTGTTCACGCTGACCCGCGGTTTCCTGCTGACCGCCGCCGCACTCGTCGCGCTGTACGTCGCGGTCCGCTGGCTGACCACGCATGTCAGCCAGCGCCGGCGCGTCCGGCTGCTCACCGGCCTGACCCTGCTGGGCCTGGGCGGCGCCGTCGTGATCGCCACCACACCCGCCGGCATGGCCGTCACCCGCCTCGCCGAACAGTACGCCGGACAGGAACGCTTCAGTCTCGACGGCACCAACATCGACTGGCGCGCCGAGCAGGCCCAGCTGGCCTTCACGCTGATCCAGACGCCCGAGCAGCGCTGGCTGGGCGTGGGCACCAACGTCACCATCCCCGAGGACATCAAGGCCCCCAACCCCTGGGAGACCACCGGGGAACTCCATTACTCCTTCCACTCGGTGCAGTGGACGTTCGGGTACGTCGGCCTGAACCTCCTGATCTGGGGCGGGCTTGCACTGCCGCTGCTCAGCGCCCTGCGCTGGCGACTGCGCTCACCGCTCGCACTGGCCCTCCTGACCACCCTGGCGTTCATCGCGGTCATCGGCAGTTACACCATCGTCTTCACGAACGCCGACTGGAATTTCATGCTGGTCACCTGCGGCGCGTTCCTGCTCAGCCGCGCGCAGCAGGCCGAGCAGACCCACCGCTGGTTCCGCGCCCCGCCCCCCACCCGGCATTCCGGGCCCCTGCCCGGCACGCTCCTGGAGCCTTATGACTGACATTCTTCCCGCCGTGACCGTCATCATCATCAACTACAACCAGACGGACCTGACTGCCGCCTGCCTGCACTCCCTGACGTCCCTGACGTACCCCAACCTGCGGGTCGTGGTGGTCGACAACGGCTCCGCGCCCGGCGCCGTGACGGCCCTCAGGGCGCACGTGCCCCCCCGGGACCTCGTGGTGCTACCCCGCAACGTGGGTTTCACGGCCGCCAACAACGCCGGCAGCGCCGTGGCCCTTCAGAGCGGTCAGCCGGACTTCCTGTGGTTCCTGAACAACGACACCCTGGTCGACCCGGACGCCCTGAGCGCCCTGGTGCGCGCCGCCCGGCAGCGGCCCAGCGTGGGAGCCGTCGCCTCGGTCCTGTACGACATGGGCACCGACACCGTGCAGGCCTACGGCGGCGGCCGCGTCAGCCTCTGGAACGGCCGGGCGCAGCTCGTACAGGCGCCCATCCCGGACGAGCAACTGGACTTCCTGGCCGGCACGAGCCTGCTGGTCCGCGTGCTGGCCATCCAGCAGGTCGGACTGCTGGACGAGCAGTTCTTCATGTACTGGGAAGACACGGATTACAGCTTCCGGCTGCGCGCCGCCGGGTGGGCGCTGACGGTTGCGCCCGACTCCCGGGTGTGGCATCTCGGCGCGGTCAGTACCGGCGCGAACACCGTGAAACGCAAATCCGAGACCTTCGAGCGGGTGTTCTCGCAGAGCACCGTGCGCTTCTACCGGCGGCACGCGCCGCTGCCCATCGTGCCCCTGACACGCGGCCTGGGCTGGTACTTCATCAAACGCCTCCTGAAACGCGAGTGGCCCCAGGTGCGCGCCATCGTGCAGGGCACCGTCGGGGCGTTCAGACCGGACCGCCCACGCGCCAGCACCTGATACGGACTCCGGTTGAAAGGTTTGCAAAAAGCTTTCAACCCGAGCGGACTCGTAGAGCTGCGCCGCAGAGCGAGCAGGAGAGAAACGCCCCTCCGGGCGTGGAGTTGACAACCCGGCTCCCTTCCGGGTTGTCAACGAAACAGACGGAATCCGTATGAGAGCGCCGGGCGCTGGGGGAAGGGAAGGCCCCCGGGAGCGTGTCACTCCCGGGGGCGGAACGAAACACGGCGGTCAGCGACTCTGGGTGTCGGCGGCGTCCCGCAGGGCGTCCCCCAGGAAGTTGAAGGCCAGCACGGAAATCACGATCAGCAGGCCAGGCAGCAGCAGCCAGGGGTAGAGGTTCAGGGTTTCGAAGTTCTGCGCGTCCTTGAGCAGCAGGCCCCAGCTGGTCATGGGCTCCTTGATGCCCAGGCCCAGGAAGCTCAGGGCGCTCTCGCCGAGGATGTAGCCGGGCAGGGCCAGGGTGGCAGTGACGATCAGGAAGGAACTGAGGTTCGGCATGATGTGCCGCAGGATCACGCGCAGGTCGCTGCTGCCGATGGCGCGGGCGGCCTGCACGTAATCGACGGTGCGCGCGCTCATGACCTGCCCGCGGATCACGCGGGCCAGTCCGGCCCAGCCGATCAGGGCCAGCACGGCGACGATTCCCAGGTACACCCAGGTGCTGGGCCAGCGGGCAGGAATGATGGTAGACAGGGCCAGCAGGATCGGCAGGCGCGGGAAGGACAGCAGCACCTCGACCAGCCGCTGGATCAGGTTGTCGATCCAGCCGCCGAAGTACCCGCTGACGCCGCCCAGCACGATGCCGATGGTGAACGAGATCAGGATGCCGATCACGCCGACGGTCAGGCTGACCTGCGAGCCGACCAGCATGCGCGACAGCAGGTCACGGCCGAACTTGTCGGTGCCGAGTGGGAAGTAGTACCCGTCCTGCACGCCGAACAGGTGCCACTGACTGCGGATCACGCCCAGGAAGTTGTACGCGGATTCGGCCGGGTCCTCGCCCCGCACGAACAGCAGGATCGGGAGGGGGCGGCTGGTGTCGGGCGCGAAGGTACTGAGGTACGTGACCGGGTCCCGGGTCTTCTTGAAACCGTACACGAATGGCCGCATCAGTTTGCCGTCGTGCACGACGTGAATAGGCTGGGGGCGCTGGAAGGAGTACTCCTCGTGCTGCGCGGTGATCGAGTACGGCGCGAGAAACCCGGCCAGCAGGGCTATGGCGTACAGGGCGGCCAGCACCCAGGCGCTGAACACACCCACGCGGTTCCGGCGGAAGCGGCGCAGCGCCAGGGTCAGCGGCGTCTGCCGGGTGGGCGTGCCCGGCGCGGCGGACGTGACGGCAGTCATTCGAACCTCACGCGCGGGTCCGCCCACGCCAGCGCCAGGTCCGAGAGCAGGTTCCCAATCAGCAGCAGCAGCGCACTGAACAGCAGCAGGGTCATGGCGACGTACTGGTCCTTGTTCAGCAGACTGTCGTACAGGAACGGCCCGATGGTCGGCAGGTTCAGCACGATGCTGGCGATGATCGTACCCGAGATCAGGCTGGGCAGGCTCAGGCCCGCAAGGCTGATCAGGGGGTTCACGGCGTTGCGCACCGCGTGCTTCCACAACACCCGCCGCTCGGCGAGGCCCTTGGCGCGCGCGGTCCGCACGTAATCCTGCCCGATCACGTCCAGCATGGACGCCCGCATCTGCCGCATCAGGCCCGCCACGCCCTCCAGGCCGATGGCGATCATGGGAATCCACAGGTGGTTCAGCAGGTCCAGCACCTTCGCGGCGCTCCAGGGCGCGTCGATGAACTGCGGGCTGAACAGGCCGCCCACGTTCGATCCGCCCCACTTCAGGACCAGCGCAATCAGCAGCAGCGCCACCAGGAAGTCCGGCGTGGCGAGGCTCACGTACCCGAAGAAGTTCAGGGCGGCGCTGCGTCTGGTGTAGCGGTTCAGGGCGGTGTAGATGCCCAGCGGCACCGCGATCACCCAGGACACCAGCAGGGTCAGCAGGGCCAGGAAGACCGTCCAGCCCAGCCGCTCCCAGATCAGGCTGGACACCGGGCGGCCGTTGACGAACGAGTACCCGAAGTCTCCCTGCGTGACGATCCCTTTCATCCAGGTCAGGTACTGCACCCACAGCGGCTGATCCAGACCCAGTTGCCGCGTGATGCTCTCCACGGTCTCTCTGGTCACGCGCGGGTCTTCGAGGTACTGATCCAGGAAGGAACCGGGTTGCAGGTTGATCACGGTGAAGCACACCACGCTGATCAGCAGCAGCGTGGGAATCATGCCCAGAATGCGCCGGATGGTGTAACTCAGCATGGGCGGGCCGGGAAGCGGAGGGCGGGGCGCGGGGCCGGACCGGGCAGGGCCGGGTGGACTGGAGCCGGGTGGACTGGAGCTGGGTGGATCAAGGGCGGAACTCCCGGAGATGGAATGAAGGCGTGGAAGGGGTGTGTGGGGCGGCCTCCGACCTGCGGCGGCGCGCTCCACTCACGGTCCCTTCCTGTCGGGGTTACGGCCGGTCGGGGTTACTTCTGGTAGATCAGCGTGACGGGGTTGTAGCCGGGGATCACGCCGAGGTTGTACACGTAGTTGCCGTACTTGTTGCTGACCGCGCCGATGTTCTCGGGTTTGGCGATGGGCGTGACGGGCAGGTTCTGCGCGAACAGCAGTTGCCAGCGGGTGTACAGCGCCTTGCGTTCCCCGACGTTGGTGGTGGTGGCGGCCTTGTCGAAGATGGTGTAGATGTCTTTTTCCCATGCGGCCATCTTTGCGACGTTGGGTTTGTCGCCGTCCCTGGCGGGCTGGAGGCTGCGGTGCCAGTAGTACAGGGCGCCGCCGGGCTGCCAGATAGGCTTGCGGAGTTCCGGGTCGGGCTGGTCCCCGAAGGCGTGCAGGATCATTTCCCAGTCGCCGCTCTGTCCGGTGGAGAGCAGTTTGCTGCTCAGGATGCCCCGCAGGTTGACTTTCACGCCGACCTTGGCGAAGTCGCTCTGGATGATGGTGGCCATGGCGGGGTAGGTGCTGGAGTCGGTGCCGTACGTCAGGTCGAATTCCAGGGGCTTGCCGCTGGGCAGCAGGCGGATGCCGGCGCTGTTCTTGCTCTTCAGGCCCAGGGCGTCGAGCGCCTGACCGGCGGCGGCGACGTTGAAGCTGCCCAGCTGGGGTCTGGTGTTGGCGTACCACTCCTTGTTGATGGGCGCGACGCCGTGGCCGGGCAGGCTGGCCAGGCCGTTGTACACGGTGTCGATGATGCGGTCGCGGTTCAGCACGCCCTGCATGGCGCGGCGGAAGCGCACGTCGCTGAAGACCTTGGCGAGGGCGGGGTCCCTGGCGTCGAAGTTGTACGCGACGAAGGGGGGACTGCCGAACAGGGCGGTGGAGCGCATGACCTTGAAGGGCGCGCCGGCGACTTCCTTGCCCTTCAAGTCGGGGAACTGCGCGCCGCTGATGTTCAGCTGGTCGAGGTTCCCGGCGAGGAACTGCGCGACCTGCGCCTGCGGGTCGCGGATGATCAGGAATTCGAGTCGGTCGAGGTACGGGAGGCGGGTGCCGGCCGCGTCGACCTTCCAGTGGTTGGGGTTGCGGACCAGGGTGACCTTCTGCCCGGCGGTGTAGGTGCCCAGTTTGAAGGGGCCGGTGCCGACCACGTCACTTTCGGGGCTGTTGGTGGGCCACGCGCCGTTGATGTCGCTGGGCTTGGCGCCGCCTTCCTCCGAGAACTTCATGAGTTTGTGCTTGGGCATGATGAACGAGCGCATCTGCAGCAGGAAGGCGGGGCTGGGGCGCGGCAGGTCGAACTTCACGGTGTACTGGTTCACACGGCTGATCTCGACCGGTTTGCCGTCCAGTTTGAAGCTGGCGGCGTCCCCGGCGCGGGCTTCGGGGTTCATGATGATGTTCTTGTACGTGAAGACGACGTCGTCGGCGTCGAAGGTCTGCCCGTCGCTCCACTTGACGCCCTGGCGGAGTTTGAAGGTGTAGGTTTTTCCGCCGTTGCTGACGGCGTAGCTTTCGGCCAGGGCGGGTTCGAGTTTGTAGGTGGCGAGGTTGAATTCCAGCAGGCCGTCGAACAGCTGCTGGGAGACCAGGCCGAGGTTGTTGTCGATGACGCCGTAGTAGAACAGGCTCTGTGGGCTGTCTCCGAGGGGCAGGGCGTAGGTGCCGCCCTGCTTGCCGTTCGTGACGCCGAGGGTGCCGTAACCGCTGATCTTCTTGGGGGCGGCGTGGGCGGTGCCGGTCAGGGCGGCGGTCATCAGGGTGAGGGTGATCAGCGCCAGTGGGGTGGGTCTGTGCATGGAGGGCCTCCGGGAGGTGACGGGTGTCAGGGGAGTGTCTGCTGCGGGCGGCGGATTGTGCAATGCGGCTCCTAGCCTAATACCACTTTGGGTCCACCCGCAAGTCTATTGCCAAGTGGTCTGAAGGTGGTATCCTTGTGGGGATGTCCGACACCTCCTCCACCTGGGCCATACCGCTGGACGCCGGAAGCGCCACGCCAGTCTACGTGCAGGTCGCGCAGGGACTCGCCAGCCGCATCGAGAGCGGCCAGCTGCGCCGCGGCAGCGCCCTGCCCGCCGAACGCGACCTGGCCGCCACGCTCGGCGTGTCCCGCGTCACCATCCGGCAGGCCCTGGCCTTACTTTCCCAGCAGGGACTGCTGGCCCGCCGGCACGGCAGCGGCACCTTCGTCACGCCGCCCGCCCAGCCCGGCGACCTGCCCAGCCGCCCCCTGGCCCTGCTGGCCTCGTTCTCCGAGGACGTCCGCTCACGCGGGCAGACGCCCGGCGCGCGGGTCCTGAGCTTCGAACGGGCCCGCCCGAACGCGCAGGAAGCCATGAGTCTCGCGCTGTCCCCCAGCGAGAGCGTGTACCGCCTGCGCCGCCTGCGCACCGCCAACGGGGAGCCGCTGGCCATCGAGGACTCCACCCTGCCCGCCGCACTCGTCGGCGACCTGACCGAGCAGGACGTGCAGGACGCCAGCCTGTACGCCCTGCTGCAGGGGCGCGGCCTGAGCCCCGTGCGCGCCATCCGGCACCTGCGCGCCCTGAACGCCGACCTGCACCTCTCGCCGCTGCTGGGCGTCACGGTCGGCGCGGCCCTGCTGGCCACCGACCGCGTCTCCTGGCTGGAAAGCGGGCAGCCCATCGAGTACGCCCGCGCGCACTACCGCGGGGACCGCTACGACTTCGTGATGGAACTGCGCGGGGACCAGCGTTGAGCAGCGCCCCGCGCGTGCTGGGCCTGATGAGCGGCACCAGCGCCGACGGCATCGACGCCGCCCTGCTGGAACTGCCCGGCTGGCCCGACCTGCGCGGAACCCACGCTCCCCCTACCCCCCAGACCCTGAGTGCCCTGAGTGCCCTGAGTGACCTGAGTGACCGGGGCGGCCGGCCCCACGCGCCGCGCGGCCGGGTGGTCGCGCACACCTTCACGCCCTACCCGCCGGACCTGCGCGCCGCCGTGCTGGCCGCCATGCAGGGCGGGGTGGGCACCGCCGACCTGACCCAGCTGCACTGGGCGCTGGGAGAGGCGCTGGCGCAGGCCGCCGCGCCGCACGCCGCGCACGCCGACCTGATCGCCAGCCACGGGCAGACCGTGCAGCACCACCCGGCCCCCGACCCGGCGCGCGGCTGGGCCCGCCCCGCCACCCTGCAACTCGGGGAGGCCGCCGTGATCGCCGCGCACACCGGGCGGCCCGTCGTGGCCGACTTCCGGCCCGCCGACATGGCCGCCGGAGGCGTGGGCGCGCCGCTGGTGCCGTTCGCGGACTGGGCGCTGCTGGCGCAGGACGGCGTGAACCGCACCCTGCTGAACCTGGGCGGCATCGCGAACGTCACCGCCCTGCGCGGCCTCGACCCGGGGCGCGTGCAGGCCTTCGATACCGGCCCCGCCAACTGCCTGCTCGACGAGATCGCCGCCCTGACCGGCCAGACGCATGACGCCGGCGGCGCGCTGGCCGCGTCCGGTCAGGTGCACGAACCCACCCTGGCGCGCTGGCTCTCGCACCCGGACCTCGCGCAGCCGCCCCCCAGGGCCACCGGGCGGGAAGTCTGGACCCTCGGACGCCTGCCCGTCCCCCCGGACCTGAGCCCGGACCTGAGTGCCGCCGATCTGGCCGCGACCGCCACGGCCCTGACCGCCCAGAGTGTCGCCCAGGCGCTGCGGTTCCTCAGCGGCCCGCCCGGCGAGGTGGTCGTGGCGGGCGGCGGGGCGCGCAACCCCGCCCTGATGCGGGCGCTGGCCGCCGCCCTGGCAGACCTGCCCACGCCCACGCCGCTGCGGACCTTCGCGGACCTCGGCTGGACCGACGCCGGATTCACCGACGCCACCCGCGAGGCCGCCGCCTTCGCGTTCCTGGGGTACGCGCACGCGCAGGGCTGGCCGAACACCCTGCCGCACACCACCGGCGCCCGCCACGCCGTCATTGCCGGCCGCTGGACGCCCGCTCCTCCAGCAGCCGCGCCGCGCCGTCCGGTTCCCGTCAACCCCGCCCTTTTCCCTGGAGACCGCCCATGACGCACCCACCGGATTCCTCCTCCGAGCCGCAGGTCCCCCACCCGGAAACCCCGGGCCAGAGCCTCACGCCGGACGCCACACCGCTGCCAGCGGGCGCCCTGCTGCCAGAAGACGCCCTGCTGTCAGAGGGACCGTTGCCCGCTGGACGACTGCCGGCGGAACCCCTGCCCGGAGGGGACCGTCCGCCGCGCCGGCCCGCGCCGCTGCCGCCCGAGGCCCGCCGCACCGAGGGGTTCCGCAGTGACCACGCCGACCTGGACCGCCTGAGTACCGGCGCGCTGGTGCAGGCACTCGCGGACGACCAGTTGCAGGCCGTGAACGCCGCCCGCGACGCCGCGCCCGCCCTGGCCCGCGCGGTCACGGCCGCGCTGCCCCGCCTGGAACGCGGCGGGCGCCTCGTGTACGCCGGCGCCGGGACCAGCGGGCGGCTGGGCGTGCTGGACGCCACGGAACTCACGCCGACCTTCTCCTGGCCGGCCGAGCGGGCCGTGCCGCTGATCGCCGGGGGCGAAAGCGCCATCCGCCGCGCCGTCGAGGGCGCTGAGGATGACCGTGAAGCCGGGCAGCGGGACGTGCAGGCCGCCGGGGTCGGTCCCGACGACGTGCTGATCGGCGTGGCCGCCAGCGGCACCACGCCCTACGTGCTGGGCGCGCTGGCCGCCGCGCGGGCCGCCGGAGCGCTGACCATCAGCCTGTCGAACAATCCGGGCACGCCGCTGCTGGACGCCGCCGACTGCGCCGTGCTGCTGGACACCGGCCCGGAACTCATCAGCGGCAGCACCCGCCTGAAGGCCGGCACGGCGCAGAAGATCGCGCTGAACACCCTGTCGAGCGCGCTGATGGTGCGGCTCGGCAAGGTGTACGGGAACCTGATGGTGGACGTGCGCACCAGCAACATCAAACTCGAGGGCCGGGCGCTGCGGCTGGTCATGCACGCCGCGAACGCCAGCGAATCGCAGTCCCGCGCGGCGCTGCTGGAAGCGAACGGGCAGGTGAAAGTCGCCGTGGTCGCCCTGCGCCTGGGCGTGAGCGTCCGCGAGGCCGCCCGCCGTCTGGACGAGGCAGGCGGGCACGCCCGCGCCGCGCTGGGCGAGGCCTGAGCCGCGTGGCCGGCCCAGACCCGAGCATGAGCCCGGTCATTCCGCCGCGCACGCGGGCGCTGCTGGAGCGGGCCACGCAGGGTCACGGCGGACCGAGCGCCGCCGCGCTGGGCGTGGTGAACGCCGCCGGCGAGCAGGCGACCGTCCTGCTGGGCACGCTGCAACGCCCGGAACGCCCGGCAGACGCGCCTCCCCTGCACGCGGACTCCTGGTGGGACCTCGCCAGCCTCACCAAGCCGCTGCTGACGGCCCGCGAGGTCCTGCGCGCCGCCGAGCGCGGCCTGCTGGACCTGGACGACCCGCTCGGCACGCACCTGCCGGACCTCGCGTGGATGCCGGGACAGACCGGCGGGGACGGCCTGCGTGAACGCACGCTGCGGCACCTGCTGACGCACAGCGCCGGCCTGCACGCCTGGGCGAAACTGTTCACCTGGGGCGACGAGCGCACCATCCGCGCCCGCTTCCTGCATGAACCCTGGCCGGTCAGTGAGGCCGGCCCGGTCGTGTACTCGGACCTGGGATACGTGCTGCTGGGCCGCGTGCTGGAACGCCTGCACGGACACCCGCTGCGGGACCTGCCACTGGATGGCGGGCTGACCTTCACGCCCGACCCGGCCCGCGCGGTCGCCACGGAACACTGCCTGTGGCGCGAACGCCTGCTGCGCGGGGAGACGCACGACGAGAATGCCGCCGCGATGGGCGGAGTCGCCGGGCACGCCGGGCTGTTCGGCACGCTGGGCGGCGTGCTGCGCCAGGGCGAACTGCTGCTGCGCGGCGGCTGGCTCTCCCCGGCCGCGCAGGCCGAAACGCTGCGCCCACAGGTCGAGGGCCGCACCCTCGCGTTCGTGACGTCCAGCCCCGGCTGGAGCGGCGGCAGCCTCGCCAGTCCCGCCGCGTTCGGGCACACCGGCTTTACCGGCACCGGCCTGTGGGTGGACCCCGCGCGTGGCCTCGCCTGGACGCTGCTGACCAACCGCGTGCACCCGACCCGCCACACCAGTTTCGACATTCAGTGCCTACGCCGCGCCGTGGGCAACACCCTGCTGGCCGCTCAGGGCGTGTAGGCGGCTACCCAGAGGCGCCGGGCAGGCCGGGATGGATGACAGAAACGGTCAGGAATGTGAGAAATCTGTCATGTCGAGTTTTTCACACTCAGGCATGTTCGTAGACATTCTGCTGTGGATCACCACTGTTCAGGTTCTGGCCGGCACCGGACTGGGGCTGCTGTGCGCGTTTCTGATCTGGCGCGGCCCGCGTGAAGGCTCACCCGATCAGTCGTTCCAGACGGCCCTGAACCGTCACACGGCGGGCCACACGGAACACCAGTGGAACCTGACCAGCACCCGCACCGACTGAAGGACCGACTGAAGGGATTCCCTCTGGCCAGCTCTCAACAGCCGAATGTGAGAACAGACTCTGCGTGACCCTAAGGGCAGTTGTGCGGCCCCTGAAGCGCAGCTCTGCACCACTTCAAGACCGCTGTCATCAGCGCCCGCCGCACAGGAGTGACACTAACGGTATGGAATTCCTCTTCGCTCTGGCCGCCATCGCGATCCCCCTGATCTCCCTGCCTGTCCTGTTCCCGGAGCGCGTGCAGACCGCCCCCCAGAACGCGGCCCAGCGCAACCAGTGAGGACAACGACCCCGCCACACACCACAGCACCTCGAACATTCAAGCTTCACCCGCACCGGACGCCCTGAACAGGCGTCCGATCTTGTTGGTCGGGCTGCCCCTCACAGCCCATGCGTCACCCGCCCTGTCAGAGATCCGTGACATCTGAGCGTCTGCTCAGGTATACTGGGTCATGACGTCCGCGCCTCGCCCCCCCTCCCCCGCAGCGGTCCGGCAGGCCACGGCCGACCAGCCGCCCACCCTGAGCTACCTGGTGCAGGGCATGGACTGCGCCAGTTGCGTGGCGAAAGTCGAGCGGCTGGTGGGCGGCCTGCCCGGCACCGGCGAGGTCAGCACCAGCTTCACGCGGCAGACCCTGAAGTTGCAGCTGGACGAGACGCGCACGCCCCGGCAGACGCTGGAACAGCACCTGCGGTCGCTGGGGTACGTGCCCACCTTGCAGGGCGGTGATCCGGCCACACCGGTCACGCACGGCGGCGGGCACGCGCACGAACACGGGCACGAACACGCGCACGGGCATTCCCACGCGCCCGCTGCGGGGCCGGCGCAGCCCTGGCACCAGAGTCCCCAGGGACGACTGGTGCTGCTGTCGGGCGTGCTGCTGGCCGCCGCGTGGGTCCTGAGCTTCGCAGCACCCGCCCTGAGCACGGCTGCGTTCGTGGCGGCGACGCTGCTGGGCGTGTGGCCGCTCGCGCGCCGCGCCGTGGCCAGCGCCCGGTTGGGGGACCCGTTCAGCATCAACATGCTGGTCAGCCTCGCGGCCACCGGCGCGGTCCTGATCGGGCAGGCCGCCGAGGGAGCGGTCGTGGTGTTCTTCTTCGCGGTGGGCGAACTGCTTGAGGGCGTGGCGGCGGGCCGTGCCCGCGCGGGCATCCGGGCGCTCGCGGCGCTGGCCCCGAAAACGGCCCTGCTGCTGCCGGACAGCGCCGCCGGGTCCGCCGGCGCGGCGCGTGAAGTGCCGGCCGACACCCTGCGCGCCGGGCAGACCGTGCAGGTCAACCCCGGAGCGCGCGTGCCGGCAGACGGCACGGTGCTCGGCGGCACGTCCGGCGTGGACGACAGTCCCGTGACCGGCGAGAGCGTCCCGGCCGTGAAAAGCGTGGGGGACCGCGTCTTCGCGGGGAGCATCAACGGGGACGGCCTGCTGACCGTGCGGGTGGACCGCGAGGCGAGCGACAACACCATCGCGCGGATCACCGCCATGGTCGAGGAAGCCGAGGCCAGCCGCGCCCCCACCGCCCGCTTCATCGACCGGTTCAGCCGCGTGTACACGCCGGGCGTGGTGCTGGTCTCGGCCCTGGTGGCCACCGTGCCCCCACTGCTGCTGGGCGGCGACTGGCACACCTGGCTGTACCGGGGGATCAGCCTGCTGCTGATCGGCTGCCCGTGCGCGCTGGTCCTGAGCGTCCCGGCCGCCATCACCAGCGGCGTCAGCGCCGGGGCGCGGCGCGGCCTGCTGATCAAGGGCGGCGCAGCCCTGGAAAGCATCGGCGGCGTGCGCAGCGTCGCGTTCGACAAGACCGGCACCCTCACCGCCGGTCACCCGCGCGTGACGGACGTTCACCCGGTCGGCGGCACCCGCGAGGACGTGCTGCGGCTGGCTGCAGCGGCCGAGGCGGGCAGCAGTCACCCGCTGGCCCGCGCGGTCCTGGACGCCGCACGCGGCCTGAACGTTCCGGCCGTGACGGACGCGCGCGCCCTGCCCGGCCGGGCCGTCACCGCCCGCCTGAGCGGCACTGAGGCCGGCGTGGGCCGCGAGGTCACCGTGAGTTCCCCCGGGCACGCCGCCGCGCTGACCGACATCGCCCAGGACGTGCAGGCTCAGGTCACGCGACTGGAAGAACAGGGCCGCACCGCCGTCCTCGTCCTGCTGGGTGAGCAGGGCGGGCAGGTCGCGCCCAAGGTGTGCGGCGTGATCGGCCTGCGGGACGAACCCCGCCCCGACGCAGCCCCCGCCCTGGCCGCCCTGCACCGCCTGGGCGTGCGGACCGTCATGTTGACCGGCGACAACACCCGCACCGCGCAGGCCATCGCGGACGACTTGCGGCGCGCCGGCGCGCCGGAACTGGAGGTGCACGCGGCGCTGCTCCCGGAGGACAAACTGCGCCTCATCCGCGACCTGCAGGCCCACGGCAGCGTCGCCATGATCGGGGACGGCATCAACGACGCGCCCGCCCTGGCGCAGGCGGACGTGGGCATCGCCATGGGCGGCGGCACCGACGTGGCCCTCGAAACGGCGGACGCCGCGCTGCTGCGAGAGCAGGTGAGTGGCTTGGCCGACCTGATCGCCCTGAGCCGCGCCACCATGAGCAACATCCGCGTGAACATCGCCTTCGCGCTGGGCCTCAAGGCCATCTTCCTGATCACCACGCTGCTGGGCTACACCAACCTGTGGATGGCGGTCCTGGCCGACACCGGCGCGACCGCCATCGTCACCGCGAACGCCCTGCGCCTGCTGCGCTGGCAGCCGCCCGCCCGCCCGGCCGCGCCCGCACCGGCCGCCCACCCGGAGGCCGCGTGACCACGCCCACTCCCCACCCGGAGGCGGCCGATCAGGCGGCGCTGTCCGATCATGCTGCGCTGGCCGACCACGCTGCGCTGTGCGAGGTCAGCTGCCTTCACCCGCACGCGGTCGCGCAGGCCCGCGCGGGGCAGCCCGGCCCGGCCGACATCGAGGCCGCCAGCACCCTGCTGAAAGTCATCGCCGACCCCACCCGCCTGAAACTCCTGAGCGCCCTGCAGGGCGGGGAACTATGTGTGTGCGACCTGTCCGCCGTGATCGGCCTGAGCGAGAGCGCCGTCAGCCACCAGCTGCGCCTGCTGCGCGAACAGCGGATCGTGACCTTCCGCAAGCAGGGCCGCGTGGCGTACTACCGCCTGCTGGACGCTCACGTCGCTGGCCTGATCGGCGTGGTCCTCGACCACGTGCGCGAGCCGGTGCCTTCCTGACCGGCGCGCGGGCGCCACTCAGGCGAAGCGGGCGAGGTCCGGGTTGGCCTTGAGTTGCTGCACGACCTTCTTGATGTCCTGCGTGCGGTCCTTGCGGACGACCAGCGTGACGTCCCCGGCGCGGACCACGACCACGTCCTCGAGGCCGATGGTGGCGATCAGGTCGTCGCCGCCCGTGGTGTACATGATCGCGCCGCCGGTGTCGAGGCTGACGTGGCGGCCCACGGCGACGTTCGAGCCGTCACCCTTGAGCAGCCGTTCCAGGGCGTTCCAGTCACCCAGGTCATCCCAGCCGAAACTGGCGGGAATCACGGCGACGTTCCGGGCGCGTTCCATGATGGCGTAGTCCACGCTGATCTTGGGCAGGTCCGGGTACACCTGCCGCAGCCCGCCGCGCACCTTCGCGGCCTCGGCCATGGGGCCGTACAGGTCGGGGACGAGTTCCTCGAAGGCGGCGAGGATGGTGCTGACCTTCCAGATGAACATCCCGGAGTTCCACAGGTAGTTGCCGGTGTCCAGGAAGGCCTGCGCGGTCGGCGCGTCGGGTTTCTCCGCGAAGCGCTGCACGCGGTACACGCCGGTCTGCGCGTCCTGCTCGCCCTTCTCGATGTACCCGTAGCCGGTGGCGGGGTACTGGGGCTGCATGCCGAGCGTGACGAGCACGTCGTTGTCCTGCGCGTAGGCCACGGCGCGTTCCAGGGTCGCGGCGAAGGCCGCCGGATCATCCACGCGGTGATCGGCCGGGAAGACGCCCATCACGGCGTCCGGGTCGTCGCGGTGCACGGTGAGCGCGCCGTACAGGATCGCGGCGGCCGTGTCGCGCGGCACGGGCTCGACCAGCAGGTTCTCCAGCGGCAGTTCCGGCAGGTGCTCGAGCACGTGCGAGCGGTGCTCGTTGGCGGTGACGACCATCAGGCGTTCCAGGCCGCCGGGCAGTCCGGCCGTGAGGCGTTCGGCGGTGGTCTGCAGCAGGCTGCGGCCACTGGCTTCCAGGGTCAGGAACTGCTTGGGTTTGCTCTTACGCGACAGCGGCCAGAAGCGCTCGCCGCTCCCACCTGCCAGGATCACCGGGTAGAAGGTCATGCCCGCATCTTATCCCCGGCGTGTGCGCGCCACGCCCCTACTGTGTGCCCCCACCCGCAGGGGGAGCGCCAGGGCCTGAAAAATGAACGCAGGGCGTGGCGTGTCAGAGTAGGCTGTGCCTCATGAAGCTCACTTTCGGCACTGACGGCTGGCGCGGCGTGATCGCCGACGAGTTCACCTTCGCCAACGTGGGGCGCGTGGCCCGCGCGCACGCGCAGGCGCTGCTGGACGCTGGGGGCCGCTCGGCGGTCGTGGCGCACGACACCCGGTTCCTGGGGGGCGCGTTTGCCCGCTCGGCCGGTGAGACCTTGCAGGCGGCGGGCCTGAACGTGACGGTCCTGAAGGGCGCCACACCTACGCCGGCACTGTCGTACGCGGTGCGGGCCGGCAGGCACGCGGGCGGCGTGATGATCACCGCCAGCCATAACCCGGGGCAGTACCAGGGGTACAAACTCAAGGGCGCGTACGGCGGAAGCGCCACGCCCGCGCTGGTCGCCGAGGTCGAGGCGCGGCTGGACGGCCCGGCCACGCCCCGCGCCGCCGGGCAGCTAACAGAGGCGGACGTGCGCGGCGAGTACCTGGGCGCACTGGCAACACTGGTGGACACCAGCGCGATCCGCCGGGCGGGCCTGCCGGTGTACCACGACGCCATGCACGGCGCCGCCGGAGGCTGGATCGAGGAGTTCACGCGCGAGTACCTGGGCGTGCCGTTCCACGGACTGCGGGCCGCGCCGGACCCGCTGTTCGGGGGCGTGAACCCGGAACCCATTCCGCAGAACCTGCAATCCACCATGCAGGTCATGCGGGACGTGAGCGGCCCGGCCTTCGCGATGGTCACGGACGGCGACGCCGACCGCATCGGAGCGGTGCTGTCCGGGGGGAGGTTCTTCAACAGTCACCAGATCTTCGCGGTGCTGCTGCACCACCTCGCCTCGCAGGGCAAGCGGGGGATCGTGGTGCGGACCGTGTCGACCAGCGGCATCATCGAGCGGCTCGCGCAGCATCACGGACTGCGGGTCCTGCAGACGCCGGTGGGCTTCAAGTACATCACCGAGGCGTTCCTGCACGGCGAGGCGCACCCGGAGGACGCCGTGCTGATCGGCGGCGAGGAATCCGGCGGGATCGGCGTGCAGGGGCACGTGCCGGAACGTGACGGGCTGCTGAACGGCCTGCTGCTGCAGGAGACGGTCGCGGTCAGCGGGCTGGGCCTGGACGAGCAGTTCGCGCAGATCGAGGCGCTGGTCGGGTTCCGGCACCACTACGACCGGGTGGACCTGCACCTGCCCCGCCCCATCGACCGGGCGGCCCTGATGGAGGACATCGCGGGCCTGGGGTCGCTGGGCGGCCACACCGTGCTGGACGTCGTGACGATGGACGGCGTGAAACTGGTGTTCGGCGGCGGGTACGGCATGGTGCGGGCGTCCGGGACCGAGCCGGTCGTGCGCCTGTACGTGGAGGCCCCCAGCGACGCCGAGGTGCAGGGCATCCTGAACGAACTGCGCGAGCGGACCCTGCGGCACCTGCCGAGCTGAAACGGGCTGGCCGGGACAGCAGGAACCGTCCCGGCCATCGGAAACGCGTCTCAGCGCAGCGCCATGCCTGTCACGTACTGAATGCGGATGTGGCGGTCCCTGGAGGCCTGCGCGCCCCGACCCTTGCCGGGCTCTCCGACCAGACGGGCGTTCAGGTACGGCGTGTTCCCGCTGCCGCGCTCGATGCTGAGGGGTTCGAGTTCCTCCAGGACGCTGCGCCCGGCGCTGGGCTGCCCCGACCAGCCGACGTACTTCTCGACGTTGTACTGCACCAGCACACGCTGCCCGGCCTCGATGGCGCGTTCCAGGAAGGCGCGTTTCTGGCGGGTGTCGTCCATGATGGTCAGTTCCGCCGAGCGGTTCTCCGGAACGTTCAGGTCCGTGGTGGGGCTCAGGCCCAGGGCGTCCAGGGCGCGGCGCACGGCGTCCACGTTCGCGGCGTCCACCGTGAACAGGTTCGGGCCGATCACCGGGCCGATCAATCCTTTCAGGCGCGGGTGCGCGGCGAGCATGGCGGCCTGCGGGTGAGACAGCAACGCCACGCTCGCCAGCGAGGGCGGCGGCGTCTGGCCGCTCCAGACGCCCAGTTGCAGCCGCAGCGCGCCCGGCAGGCGGCCCTTGACGCGCGCTTCGAGGTCCGGCAGGAACGAGGTGGGCAGAGCGCCGGGCGGGGTGGGGCGCAGTTCCAGGCGGCCGTCCACGCGGGTGGTCACGCGGCCACGCAGGAGGCCGCGGGCGTGCAGGTCCACGCTGCCCTCAGCGCGGAAGGAGCCGTCCGGGTCGAACAAGAACGCCGGGACGGGCGGAGCGTCAGCCAGCAGGACCGGCGTGCCGGACGGGAGTTTGAAGGCGGGGGTGCCGGGCAGCAGGAAACGCTCGCCGACCGGCGTGCCCCCGATTTTCTTCAGGGCGGCGCCGCGCTCGGCGGACGTGGGGTACTCGAGCAGCGTGGCCGCGCGGTGCAGGGTCAGGCGGTCGCGCCGCGCTGCCCAATCTTCCAGGCTGCGCTGCACGCCCGGCGCGAGGGGCGTGGCGGACCCGGCCTGCAACCCGGCGAGCAGGTCCGGGAGGCTCAGGCCGCTTTCCAGCGCGGCGTACACGCTCTGGCGTGTCAGGCGGTACGACGCGGTCTGCTCGTCGAAACGCACGGCCTCGGCGGCGGCCAGCAGGGGCCGTTGCGCGGGCGTGAGGTTGGTGGGGTACACCAGCAGGTCGAAGTTCGGTTGCAGGATCCAGGCCGGGCCGGACGAAGCGGGCGGGGTCATCAGGTGCGCGGGCGTGACGGCCGAGTCCGGTCCCTCGCCGCTCACGTGGACGAGGCCGCCCGCGCTCAACTGCCCGCGCAGCGCTGCGGCCACCCACCGGTCCAGCGCGTCGGGCCGGACAGACTGACCGGGCCGGGAACCCAGCAGTTCCGGCGGCGTGACCAGCCGGGTCAGGCGGATCACCTCGGCCTGCGTGGTCGCGTGCGGCAGGGCGCGCAGCACGGCGCCCAGCAGTCGCCGCACGACCGTGACCGAGTTGAAGGACGCCCGGGCGTCCTCCGGCTGGACGTGCCCGCCCGGGCTGCTCAGAACGGCGCGCAGCCGCGCCGGGTCGAGGGTCGTCAGGTGCCGCTCGGCCTGCGCGGTGACCGTCACGCGGTCGCCCTCGCGGATCATCAGGCCCAGGTTCAGGGCCGCGATCACCCAGCCTTCCAGGTCGTCCACGGCCGTGACGCTCCTGGCGAGGTTCTTCAGGGACGCGCGGCTGATCGTGCCGGTCTTCGTGACGGCCAGCGGGTGCAGGCGCACGCCGCGCAGCACCTCCAGCAGTCGCAGGGGCGTCAGGTCCGTCTGGCCGGGCGCGGCCGGCACCTCGGTCGGGAGGGCCGTGATGGGCGGGGCGGGTTCCGGCGGCAGCAGGGGCCTCAGGCGCGGGTCGAGCAGGACCCGGCTGGGCAGTCGTCCCAGCGGTTCGAACTGGCTGTAGTACGACTGCATCCAGACGTTCGGCAGCGCCTCGGGCAGCAGCAGACCGCCGGTCAGCAGTTCCCACAGGGCAGCGGCCCCGGTGAATTCCGGCACCGAGAAGTCCCCGACCCTGCCCTTCGGACCGCCGAACACGCGCTGGTCGCCGCGCAGGTCCCGCAGGCGCAGGAAGACGTGCAGGTCCCAGCCGTCCATGAATCCGCCCTGACGGGCCACCTCGCTCAGTGCGGCGCGTTCCATGACGCTCAAGCTCGCCACCAGCGTCCGCAGCGCCTCCGGGCTGCTGCGCACCTGACCGATCACCTCGGCCGCGCGGGCGCCACTGCCGACCTTCTCGCCGCTGTACCGGGCCGCGATTCTCTGCTGGTACGCGCGAGGCAGGCGGCTGATGGAATCGTCGAAGTCCTGGGCCTTGCGTTCCTCCAGGGCCGCCACAGCGTCCAGCGCGACCTTCGCGTTGGCTTTCGTGAACGGCCCCTGGTCGGTGGGGCCACTCACGGCTGGCCTCCGGTCACGCGGGGCGTGTGCCCGGCGCGGCGCAGGGCGTCCAGCGCGGCAGCGTCCGTGCCGGGGCGCAGCAGCACGAACGTCGGCGCGAGCCGCTCGGCGACGTGCGGACTCAGCCGCGCGTCGCTCAGCAGGGCGTCCAGGTCCGCCGGGTCCTGCACTTCCAGCAGAATCAGGCCCGCATGCACGGTCAGGCGTTCGGGGATAAAGGTCGGTTCCGGCAGGGCTGGGGCGGCCTTCGCGCGTGACGCTCTGCCCGGTGCGGGCGCGGCGGGCGTCCCTTCAGGTGTGGCCTTGGGGGGACGTCCGCGTCGTTTGGGTGTCTGGTCGGTCATGAGGTACGTGCATCCTGCGCACTGAACGGTGCGCTGTCAATGCACGCCACGCCCGGCGCTCAGAGTTCGCTCTCGTCGATGATGTCGTACGTGTAGCCCTGCTCCGCGAGGAACAGCTGCCGGTGGTGCGCGTAATCCTCCTCGACGGTTTCGCGGGTGACCAGCGAGTAGAAGTGCGCGCCGCGCCCGTCCGCCTTGGGGCGCAGCAGCCGCCCGAGCCGCTGCGCTTCCTCCTGCCGGGACCCGAACGCGCCGGACACCTGCACGAGCACCTCGGCGTCCGGGAGGTCCAGCGCGAAATTCCCGACTTTCGAGAGCAGCAGCGTGCGCAGCCGCCCCTCGCGGAACGCCTGGAACAGCCGCTCGCGCTCGCGCTGCGGGGTCTTCCCGGTGATCAGCGGCGCCTCGAGGTCAGCGGCCATCAGTTCCAGCTGGTCCAGGTACGCGCCGATCACCAGGGTCGGCACGTCCGGGTGGCGGGCCAGGACGGCGCGCAGCGCGGCGCGCTTGGCGGGGTTCACGGCGGCCAGCCCGTGCTTCTGCCGGTCGGGCGCGGCGGCGTACGCGGGCCGCTCGTCGGCCGGGAGACGCAAGCGCACCTCGGCGCAGGTGGCGGCCGCGATCCAGCCCTGCGCTTCCAGGGTCTTCCAGGGCTGGTCGTAGCGTTTCGGGCCGATCAGGGCGAACACGTCGCCCTCGCGGCCGTCCTCGCGGCCGTCCTCGCGGACCAGGGTGGCGGTCAGGCCCAGGCGGCGGCGGGCCTGCACGCCGGCCGTCAGGCGGAACACCGGGGCGGGCAGCAGGTGCACCTCGTCGTAGATGATCAGGCCCCACTCGGCCGCGCCGATCAGGCTCATGTGCGGATGCTCCTCCCCGGCGGGCGCTCCGGGGCGGCGGTGCGTGAGCATCTGGTACGTGCACAGCGTCACGGGGGCCAGTTCCCGCCCGGCGGGGCGGCCCGGCGCGTACTCCTGCACGTCGTCCGGGGTCAGGTCCGTCTTGGCGAGCAGTTCGCGTTGCCACTGGTTCACGCTGGTGCGGTTGGTGGTCAGCACCAGCGTCCGCTGCCCCACGAGGCTCATGGCGACCATGCCGACCACGGTCTTGCCCGCACCGGGCGCGAGGACGACCACGCCGGACCCGCCGGTGTCGCTGCCGCCCTGGTAGAACGCCTGCGCCGCCTCCCGCTGGTAGTCGCGCACCGTCAGGTCCGGCGCGAGGGTCACGGGGAACGCCGCCCCCTGGGTGTACCCGGCGCGGTCGTCCACAGGCCACCCGGCGTCCATCAGGGCGCGCTTGAGTTCCCCGCGCGCTCCGGCGTCCACCGTGTACACCACGTCGCTCATGCGTTCGCGCAGCAGCGGTCCCACGGCCTTGTGGCGGGCCAGTTCGCTCAGCAGCGGGCCGTCGCCGGGCGCGGCGGACAGGATCAGGGCCTCGTCGAAGCGGTCCAGGGTCAGGCGGCCCCAGCGGCCCACCAGTTCGCGGATGTCGGTCACGACGTTCCCCGGCAGCGGGAATTTCGCGTGTCCTTCGAGTGCGCCCAGCATGGCGTCGGCGGTCATGCCGGTGCTCGCGGCGTTCCACAGCGACAGCGGGCTCACGCGGTACGTGTGCAGGTGCTCGGGGCTGCTGACGAGTTCCGCAAACGGCGCGATGGCCGCGCGGGCCTCGTCGGCGCGGGGGTTGAACGCCTCCAGGAAGAGGCTGCGGTCTGCCTGCACGATCAGCGGGTTCAGGGGATCGGTCGCCATACGCCCGGCAGCATAGCGGCGGCGGGCTGGAATGCGCGTATGGTGGGCCGCGATGCCCCGCCCTTCCCTGCCCGCCCTGTCCTCCCGGCGCGGCCGGTCCGCGTGACCGCGCCCGCCGTCACGCGCGTCTCCCGGCCCCTGCGCGGCGCGGCCCTGCTGGCGGGCGCGCTGCTGCTGTTCGCGTGCCTGGACGCCACGGTCAAGCACCTGACGGCCGAGTACCCGGTCCCGCTGGTCGCCAGCGTCCGCTACGGGGTGCAACTGCTGCTGATGACGGCCCTGCTCGCGCCGTCGCGCGGGCGGACCATGCTGGTCACGCAGCGGCCCTGGCTGGTCGCGGCGCGCTCGCTGACGCTGGTGCTGCTGACCCTGCTGATGAACTCCGCGCTGCAACGCCTGCCGCTGGCCGAGGCGACGGCGCTGTCATTCGCGGCGCCGCTGCTGGTCGTGCTGCTGGCCCAGCCGCTGCTGCGCGAACAGGTCGGGTGGCTGCGCGGCGCGGGCGTTCTGGTGGGCTTCGTGGGCGTGCTGCTGATCGCCCGGCCCGGCGGGAACCTCGACCCGCTGGGCGTGACGCTGGCGCTGCTGGCCGCCGGCTCGAACGCCGCGTACCAGCTGCTCTCGCGGCTGCTGAGCGGCACGGAACGCCCGGTCAACCTGCTGTACTCCAGCGCCCTGATCGGTACCGCCTGCTTCGGGCTGCTGCTGCCGTGGTTCCTGACCGGCCCGCCGCTGACGCCCCTGCGCGCCGCGCTGTTCCTGAGCCTGGGCATCACGGGCGGCGGGGGGCACCTGCTGTTCACGCTGGCGTTCCGCGAGGCCCCCGCCTCGTTCCTGGCGCCCATCTCGTACCTGCAACTCGTGTGGGCCGCGCTGCTGGGCCTGCTGATCTTCGGTCACGTCCCCGACCCGCTGGCTCTGACCGGCATGGGCATCCTGCTCGCAGCGGGCGTCAGCGTGGCCGCCTTCGGGGGCCGGGGAAAATAGGAGAGTAGTTCTGCGGCTGATACAGACTCCGGTTGAAAGGTTTGCAAAAGCTTTCAACCCGAGCGGAGCGAGCAGGAGAGAAACGGGTTTCGGGCGTGGAGTTGGCAACCCGGTGCAGTGCTGGGTTATCAACGAAACAGACGGAATCCGTATGAGGGGACGGCAGCCCACCAGGGAGCAGGCTGCTGCGTGAGATTCCCGCCAGTTCGCTGAACATTGAATCGTTCAGCCGACCCCTACACTGCGGGCATGAGTTCCCCTGATCCTGCCCGTACCGCCCTGATCGTCGGTTCGACCGGCCTGTCCGGCAGTACCCTCACCCGCCTGTTGCTCTCGCAGGGCTGGACCGTGTACGGACTGGCCCGCCGGGCGCAGCCGGACCTGCCCGGCCTGATTCCCCTGAACGCCGACCTTCTCCAGCCAGAGTCCGTGCAAACCGCGCTGGCCGGCGTGCGCCCCAGCCACGTGTTCCTGACCTCGTGGGCACGGCAGGACACCGAGGAGCAGAACATTGCCGTGAACAGCGCCATGGTCCGCCACGTCCTGAATGCCCTGCGCCCCCACGGGTCGGTGCGGCACGCCGCGCTCGTCACGGGCCTCAAGCATTACCTGGGGCCGTTCGAGGCGTACGCGCAGGGCGCGCAGCTGCCCGTCACGCCCCTGCGGGAGGACCTGCCGCGCCTGGACCTCCCGAACTTCTATTACGCCCAGGAGGACGAACTGTACGCGGCGGCCGCCCAGGACGGTTTCAGCTGGAGCGTGCACCGCCCCCACACCCTGATCGGGCAGGCCGTCGGGAACGCCATGAATCTCGGCACGACCCTGGCCGCGTACGCCTCGCTGTGCCGTGAGACCGGGCGGCCCTTCCAGTTCCCCGGGTCCGCTGCGCAGTGGAACGGCCTGTCGGACGTGACCGACGCCCGCATCCTGGCCCAGCAGATGCTGTGGGCCGCCGAGACCGAAGCGGCGCACGACACCGCCTTCAACGTGGTGAACGGCGACGTGTTCCGCTGGAGCTGGCTGTGGGGCCGCCTCGCGGACTGGTTCGGCGTGGAGGCCGCCGGGTTTGACGGCACGGTGCGGCCCATGCAGGACTCGCTGGCCGGGATGGAAGGCGCGTGGCGCGACCTGGCCGGACGGTACGGACTGGCCGAACCGGACCTGCACCGGCTGGCGTCCGCGTGGCATACCGACCTGGACCTGAGCCGCCCGATCGAGGTGATGACCGACATGACCCGCAGCCGTCAACTGGGCTTCAGCGACTACCAGAGCACCGAGGCGTCCTTCTTCGACCTGTTCGCGCAACTGGAACAGCAGCGCCTGATCCCGCCGCGCCGCTGAACGCCGCACCCGGCCTCAACCCAGGCCATACCCGCCCATGAGAGCGGCCCGGACGTGATGTCCGGGCCTCCTTTCCTGCCTGTGGTGGGGCCTGCTCAGCCTTCCAGCGAGGCGAGGCCGCCGGGTTCCCCCTTGCCTTCGCCCTTGCGGGGCAGGCGCAGGTTCGGCATGGGCAGCGCGGCCAGCAGCGCCAGGAACGCCACGAGGATGCTCACGAGGTAGATGCGGCTGACGGTCGTGGCGAACGCGACCTTGATGGCGCGGCTCACCTTGTCGAGCGTGGTGTCGGCCTGCTTGATCGCGTCGGCCTGCGCGGTGTCCAGGCCCGCCTTGATCTGCGCGACCACGGCCTCGCGGCCCTGCGGTGTGGCGATGGCCGCAGCGGGAATGTTCTTCAGTTGCGTGCCCAGTTCGGCCGGGAACTGCGGGTTGGTAGCGAGAGCCTGCACGGCGGCGATGTTGCCGGTGTTCACGGCGCCGGTCACGGCGGTCAGGGTGCCGTCGAAGCCTTTCCTGATGCCGTCGGCGGTGGCGGCTTTCACGGCGACCGCGTCGAAGCTGGCCTGCGGGCTGCGGCTCTCGCTGGCGCCGCCGGTACCGCCGCTCAGGGCGTCGAGTTGCGCGCGGATGGCGGGGGGCGCGTCGGCCTTGACGGGTTCCAGCTGCCGGCTGATCTGCGTGGGCAGCATGGACGTGAGGATCGCGCCGAACACGGCGGTGCCGATGACGCTGCCGAACTGCTGGAAGAACTGCCCGCTGCTGGTGGCCACGCCGATCTCCCAGGGTTTCACGGCGTTCTGGATGGCGAGGTTGAACAGCGGCAGGGCGGGACCCAGGCCCAGGCCCAGCACGACCATGTACAGCACCACGCGCAGGTACGGCGTGTCGGCGTTCAGGGTGCTGAGCAGCCCGAAGCCGCCCATCATGAGCAGCAGGCCGATGATGATCATGGTCTTGTAGTACCCGAGGCGGGAGGCCAGCTGGCCGCTGCCGATCGCGCCGGCGATCAGGCCCATGGTCAGGGGGATCGTGGCGGTCCCGGCGGCCGTGGCGGACACGCCCTGCACGTTCACGAGGTACAGGCTCAGGAACAGGATCGCGCCCAGGAACGCCGCGCCGATGAAGAAGCGGGCCAGGACGCCCCAGGCGAAGGTGGGGTTCTTGAACAGGCTCAGCGGCAGGATGGGGCTTTCGTGGCGGGACTCGACGAACAGGAACAGGATCAGGGACACGACGCTGGTGGCGAACAGACCCAGCACGGTGGGGCTGGTCCAGGCGTACGTGCCGTCCGCGCCGAAGGTCAGGGCCAGCAGCAGCGGGACGCTGAACACGATGATCAGCAGCGCGCCCAGGTAGTCGATCTTGGGTTTCAGGCCGCTGGCGAGGCGGGGCATCTTCGTGAAGATGAACGCCAGCGCCACGAGGCCGATGGGCAGGTTCACGTAGAACACCCAGCGCCACGAGACGTTGTCGGTCAGGAAACCGCCCAGCAGCGGCCCGATGACGCTGCTCAGGCCGAAGACCGCGCCGAACAGACCCTGGTACTTGCCGCGCTCGGCGGGCGCGAAGATGTCCGCAATGATCGCGAAGGCCACGCTGGTCAGGGCGGCCGCGCCGAAGCCCTGAATGCCGCGGAACACGACCAGTTGCATCATGCCGCTGCCGAACACGTTGTTCAGGAACGGTTCGCCGGACATGCCGCACAGGGCGCTGCCCAGCAGGAACACCACGATCCCGAACATCAGGATGGGCTTGCGGCCGTAGATGTCCGAGAGTTTCCCGTAGATGGGCACCATGGCGGTGCTGGCGAGCAGGTAGGCGGTCGTCACCCAGGAGTACAGGGACAGTCCCTCGAGTTCCTGGGTGATGCGCGGCAGGGCGGTCGAGACGATGGTCTGGTCCAGGGCGCTGAGGAACAGCCCGAGCAGCGTCCCGATCAGGATCAGGCGCTTGGTCGGGAAGTCCAGCGTTTCGGCGTAATCAATGCGGCCCTCTGGGGCCTGCTGGGCGTGGGTCATTCGGTGTCCTCCGGGGTGGGTCGGGCGGGGTCGTTCGGCTGGTGCCGGGCGTCCTGGGCGTGCAGTTCGGCCATGACGGCGGCCACGTTGTCGGCGGCCGCTTCGATCACGTGGCGGCTGACGCGCCCGAACACCTGCTGGTACGTCTCGTTGAAGCGGCGGTCCATGCTGTCCAGGAAGGCGTGGCCGTCTGCCGTGAGGGCCAGCAGTTTGGCGCGGCGGTCGTCCGGATTCTCGCGGCGTTCGGCGAACCCGCGCTGCACGAGGCGGTCGGTGAGGTGACTGGCGGCCGGGAGGCTCAGGCCGGTCAGGTCGGCCAGTCCGCCGATGCTCAGGGCGGCGTGGGCGCGCAGCTGGTGCAGGGCTGTCATCTGCGAGAAGCTCATGTCGTCGCCCTGCAACTGGTCCTGCATGGCGCGCATGAGTTGCCCGGAGACGTAGCGGTGCAGGCCTTTCATCTGTTCGCCCAGGCGCTGGGCGGCGGCGGCGGACGCCGGGTCGGGCGTGAGGGTGGGGTCCGGGGAATTCTGGTTCATCGCGTGGCTGATCTCCTCCTGCCTGCGGCCCCCGCCTGTGTGGGGGTCGGGTCTCCCTCTCGGCGTGAAAGCCGGCTGAATTGCTCTCAATCCTGAAACTATTCAGAGAATTGAATAGTGTTCTGCGCCACAACTATCTAAGTGCGAAAAGAATTCACACCTCGAAACGACCAACTGTACGCCCCACCCACGCGACACGCCATAGGCCAGACGGCCCATACGGACCCAGGGCGGCCCCCACACGGAACGAACCACCCAGCGGAGTGCCGGGCGGTTCGGAGAGCGAGCAGAGTAAAGAGCAGGCGGAACGCAGCGGACCGGATGGCCCGCCGGGGTTCAGCCGGGGTTCAGGTGGGGGCGCCCAGCGCGTGAACGGTCGCGCGGGTCTGCGTGTACAGGTCGCGGTACAGGCCGTACAGGCGGTCGTAGGCAGGGGCCAGTGCCGGGTCGGGTGTCACGTGCGCGCCCGGCTGCACCCAGCGGTCCAGGTCCGCCCGGTCCAGCACGCCCGCCGCGAGGCCCGCCAGGAACGCGTCGCCGAAACTCGCGCCGACCGTCACGGCCGGCACCTCCTGCGCCTCGCCACTGATATCGGACACGATCTGCAACCACGTTCCGCCGCGCGTGCCCCCGCCGACCGCGACGACGCGCCGCACGTCCGCACCCAGGTCCCGGAACGCCTCGATGTTGTGCCGGATGCCGTACCCGACGGCTTCCAGCGCCGCGCGGAACAGGTGCTCGCGGCGGTGCGAGAGGGTCAGGCCCGCCACCACGCCCCGCGCGTGCGGATCGTTGATGGGCGTGCGCTCACCACTGAAGTACGGCAGCATGATCAGGCCGTCCGCGCCGGGGTTCAGGGCGGCGGCCTGCGTGAACAGTTCCTCGTAGGCCGCGCCCGTGTCGTGCTCCCGCGCGAACTCGTCCGCGAACCAGCGGGTCAGGCTGCCGGTCGTGCCCATCCCGGCCGCCAGATTCACCTGCCCCGCGAACGCCCCGCCGACCGACCAGACGCGCGGGTCCGGCGTGGGGGCCTCCTGCACCAGGATGAAGAAGGTGCTGGACCCGTACATGATCATCAGGTCGCCGGGCCGGGACACGCCCACGCTGAGGCCCTCGGCCAGGGCGTCCACCGTGCCGACCGCGACCGGTGTGCCCTCGCGCAGGCCGGTCTGCGCGGCCGCCTGTGCGGTCACGTGCCCGGCCAGTTCGTCACTCCAGGCGAGGCGCGGCAGGCAAGTGAGCGGCGCGCTGCCCAGCACGGGCACGGCGAATTCATCCGTCCAGGCGCGCGTGCGCGGGTCGTACAGCGGCATGAAGTGCGCCCCGGTGTGGTGGTCCATGACGTGCTGACCGGTCAGGCGGAAGGTCAGGTAACTGCCGGCACTGATCAGGGTGGCCGCCTGCGCCCACACGCCGGGTTCCTGCTCGCGCAGCCAGCGGATTTTCGGGCCGATCGCCTGACTGGTCAGGGCCATGCCGCTGTGCGCGAGGATCACGTCCGCGCCGATCTCATCGTTCAGCGCGCCGATCTGGGCGTGCGCGCGGGTGTCCACGCCGTACAGGATGCCGGGCCGCAGCGGCCGGCCCTGCGTGTCCAGCGGCAGCAGGGTCGGGCCGATGGCGCTGCACGCCACGCCCGCCACCCGATCGGCCGCGCCCGGCTCGCGCAGCAACTCCCGGATGATGGCGGCCGTGTCGGCCCACCAAACCCCGTCGGCGTCCTGTTCCACGTGCCCGTGCCGGGGCATGGAGATGCCGTGCGGGATCACGTGCTGCCGCACGATCTGACCGTCCAGCGTCACCAGGACGCCCTTGCTGGAGTACGTGCCGACATCCACGCCGATCAGCAGGTCCCGCACAGGCTGCGGTTCAGGCGACATCGATCATCACCTTCATGGACGTGCGCTTCTCGCGGTCCGCGAACTCGAAGGCCTGCGGCGTCTGCCCGAACGGAAAGCGGTGCGTGACCAGCGCGTCCAGGTTCGCCGCGCCACTCGCCACGAGTTCCACGGCGGCCGGGTAGCAGTTCGCGTAGCGGAACACGCCGCGCAGCGTCACCTCGCGGCTGGCGGCGCTCACGATGTCCAGGCTCACCTCCGGGTCCGGGGGCAGGCCCACCAGCACGGCCACGCCGCCGGGTTTCGGAGCGGCCAGAGTGAGGCGGGTGGTGGGGAGGCTCCCGGCCGTCTCGAAGGCCACGTCCACGCCGCCGTGCGAGAGAGGCAGCCCGTCGCGCGCCGCGCCCAGCTCACGGATGAACGCCAGCGCGTCCCCCGTGCGCGCGTTGAAGGTGTGCGTGGCCCCCACCCGGCGCGCGAGGTCCAGCCGGAAGTCCTCCAGATCCACGGCGATCACGGTCGTTGCGCCCGCCGCGCGCGCCGCCATGACGGTCGTGCAGCCCACCGGTCCCGCGCCCAGCACCGCCACGCTGTCGCCCGGCCGCACGCCGCCCTTACGGACCGCCCACACGCCCACCGCCAGTGGTTCGAGCAGCGCGGCCGCGTCGTCCGAGACGCTGTCCGGCACCGGGTACACGAAATCGTCCGGCCAGTTCAGGTACTCGCTGAGCGCGCCGTCCACCGGGGGCGTCGCCATGAACGCCATGTCCGGGCAGAGGTTGTACGCCCCGGAGCGGCAGTACCCGCAGCGGCGGCAGGGCACACCCGGCTCCAGCGCCACGCGGTCACCGGGCCGCACGCGGGTCACACCGTCCCCCACCGCGTCCACCACGCCGCTGACCTCGTGGCCCAGCACCAGGGGCCCGTTCACCACGAACGGCCCGATCCGGCCGTGCGAGAAGTAATGCACGTCGCTGCCGCACACGCCCACGCGCGTCACGCGGACCCGCACCTCGCGCGCGCCGGGGGCGGTCACGGCCCGCTGCTCCCAGCCGAGGGTGCGCGGCCCGGTCAGCAGGGACGTTCTCGAATTCAGGATCATGTGGCTCCTTCAGTGCGGGGATAACGGACAGGAACAGAGGTGAGGTGCGGGCGGGCAGGGGGGCGCACTGGTGTCTGCCCTCCCTGCCCCCCGGCGGTCACCAGCAGGTGTACCCGCCGTCCACGACCAGGGTGTGCCCCGTGACGAAACTGGCGGCGTCCGAGGCGAGGTACAGCACGGCCGGGGCGATCTCGGCGGGCTCCGCGAGGCGGCCCATGGGGGTTTCTTTCAGCCAGGTGTCGCGCCACTCGGGGGTTTCCAGACCGCGTTTGGTCAGGGGCGTGGCGGTGTAGCCGGGCGCGACGGCGTTCACGCGCACGCCCCGGCCCGCCCACTCGCCCGCCAGGGAGCGGGTCAGGTGAATGACGGCGGCCTTGCTGGCGTTGTACGCCGCCTGCGGTTGCGGGTGGTTGCTGATCAGGCCGCTCATGGACGCGGTGGACACGATGGACCCCCGGCCGCGCGTGAGCATGCCGCGCCCGAATTCACGGCAGCACCAGTACACGCCGTCGAGGTTGACGGTCATCACGGCGCGCCAGTCGTCGTCCGGGGTGTCCTCGGCGGGCGTGTTGCGGACGATCCCAGCGTTGTTCACGAGGATGTCCACCGCGCCGAGTTTCGTGGCGAGCGCGGCGACGGCGGCGGGGTCCGTGACGTTCAGGGTCTCGAACGCCCCGCCGATGCTCCGGGCGGCCTCGTGTCCGGTGTCGGGGTTCAGGTCGGCGATGGTGACGTGCGCGCCGGCTTCGGCGAGTCCGCGGGCGATCTCGAAGCCGATGCCCTGCGCGGCGCCGGTCACGACGGCGCGCTGGCCGCTCAGGTTGAACAGGTCAAGAATGGTCATGGTGGGGGTCCTTGTGGTGGGAGCGGGGGATGGTGGGGGACGGGTCGTCCGGCAGGCTCAGGCGAGGCCGGGAGTGATCAGGACTTTCTGCGCGCCGGCCAGTCCGGGGCGGGCTTTCATGTTCAGGGCGTCCTCGACGCCGCCCAGCCCGAGGCGGTGCGTGATCAGCGGCCCGACGTTCACCTGACCGGAGCGCAGCCATTCCAGGGCCAGCGGGACGGTCTGGTTCAGGGCAAACGAGCCGAGGACGGTCAGGTCCCGCACGAACAGTTCGTAGGGGCTGACAGTGACGGTGGCGTCCTCGGGGGCCACGCCGAACACCAGCACGTGCCCGCCGATGGCGGTCAGGGCGGGCAGGCCCTGCACGACGGACGGCACGCCGGTCGCCTCGGCCGTCACGTCGAAGCCGTGCGGGAACAGGTCGCGCAGTTCATCTGTCAGCTCGGCGTGCGGGGTCAGGGCGTGCGCGGCGCCCAGGGTGCGCGCGAGGTCCAGGCGGTCCTGCACGGGGTCCACCATCACCACGCGGCTGCATCCGCTGGCTCGCAGGCCCTGCATGAGCAGCAGACCGATGGCGCCCGCGCCGAACACCAGGGCGGTGCTGCCGGGGCGGGGGCGCAGGCGGGTCATGCCCCAGGCGACGCAGCCGAGCGGTTCGGCGAACGCCGCCTGATCCAGGCTCAGGCCGTGCGCGGGGTACACGTTGCTGGCCGGGCAGACCGTGAAGGCCGCAAATCCCCCGGGCAGCGTGACGCCCAGCGCCTCGTGATGCTCGCAGTGCTGGAACAGGCCGCGCTGGCAGGCGTGGCACTGCCCGCAGTACAGGTTGGGGTCCAGCGTGACCGGGTCGCCCTCCCGGACGTTGAGCACGCCGGGCCCGGCGGCGTCCACGGTGCCGCTGATCTCGTGGCCGGGCACCAGCGGGAAGCGCGCGCCGAAGTGCCCGTGCAACAGGTGCAGGTCCGTGCCGCACACGCCCGTGGCATGCACGCGGATGCGGACCTGACCGGGACCAGGTTCCGGGACAGGGAGTTCGCGCTGCTCGACGCGGCCGGGGGCGGTGATCACGGCGGCCGGCATGGTGCGGGCGGCGGTCATTTCACTGCTCCGAAGCTCAGGCCGCGCACCAGCTGGCGCTGCGCGACCCAGCCGAAGATCAGGACCGGCAGGACCGTCAGGGTCGCGGCGGCGCTCAGCTGCGCCCAGAACAGGCCCTGGCTGGTCTTGAACTCACCGATGAACACGCTCAGGGGCGCGGCGTCGCTGTTCGTGAGGTTCAGCGCGAAGAACACCTCGTTCCACGCGAAGATCAGGCACAGCAGCGCCGTGGCGGCCATGCCGGGCGTGGAGAGCGGCAGCGCGATCCCGAAGAACTCCTGCGCGACGCTGGCCCCGTCGACCTTGGCGGCCTCGTAGATGGCGGGCGGAATCTCGGTCATGTACGAGTGCATCATCCACACGACCAGCGGCAGGTTCATGGTGGTGTACATCAGGATCAGGCCGGGCAGCGTGTCCAGCAGTTGCAGGTTGCGGAACAGCAGGAACAGCGGCACGATCACGCCGACGGCCGGCATGAACTTGGTGCTGAGCATCCAGGTGAGCACGTTCTGCGCGCGGCGGGTGGGGTACACGGCCAGCGCGAACGCGGCGGGCAGGCCCAGCGCAAAGGCCAGCAGGGTGCTGCCGATGGCCGCGACGAGGCTGTTCTTCAGGGCGGGCAGGTAGGTGGGAATGGCCTGCTTGAAGTTGTCGAGGATGGGCGTGAACGCGAACACGGGCGGCGTGGCGAACGCCTGCGCCTCGGTCTTGAAGGCGGCCATGAACATCCAGGCCAGCGGGAACAGGAACGCCAGCGCAATCAGGTAGGTCACGGCGGTCAGCAGGGCGTTGCGCAGCCGGTAGCGGTCACTGACGGTGCGGCCCGGGCGGACGGCGGCGGGAGTGGGCGTGGTCATGGTCAGCCTCCCTGGCTGGAGCTGGTGCGGCTGATGGCGCGCAGCAGGAAAACGGCGAGCAGGTTGGTCAGCACGACCGTGATGACCCCGGCGGCGCTGGCCAGACCGATGTTGTACTCGGCGAACGCCTTCTGGTAGATGAAGTACGGCAGGTTGGTGGTGGCCACGCCGGGACCGCCGGACGTGGACCCGTAGATCTCGCCGTACACCTGCAGCAGCGCGATGGTTTCCATCAGCACCACCACCTGGATGGCCTGCGTCCAGTGGGGCAGCACGATGTGCCGGAACTCCTGCAGCGGGCTCGCGCCGTCCAGGCGGGCGGCTTCGAGTTGATCGTCGGGCAGGCTCTGCAGGCCGGTCAGGAGGATCAGCATGGCGAACGGCGTCCACTCCCAGGTGACCATGGCGATCACGCTGGCCATCGGGAACTGCGCCAGCCAGTCGACGGGCTGACCGCCGAACTGCGTGACCACCCACGAGAAGAACCCGAACACCGGGTTGAGCAGCATGTTCTTCCAGACGACGGCCGTCACGACCGGCATGACCAGGAACGAAGAGATCATCAGGGTGCGCAGCAGCGCCCGGCCCGGGAAGTTCCGGTTGAGCAGGAACGCGAGCGCCCCGCCGATCAGCAGGGTCAGGATCAGGGTGCCGCCCGCCAGGACGACGGTGTTGCCCAGGATGCGCAGGTTCTGCGGGTCGCTGAGCAGGTTGGCGTAGTTGGCCAGTCCGATGAACGGCCGGTCGCCGGGAATGACGAGGTTGTACCGGAAGAACGAGTAGTACACCGTCATGAAGAACGGCACCTGCGTGGTCAGGATCAGGTACAGCATGGCGGGCCAGATCAGGGCGGCGGGGCTCAGGCGCAGCCCGCGCCGGGGCTTGGGGGAGGAAGCGGTGGTGCTGGCAGCGGCGGTGGTCATGGGTTCACCTCCTGGGAAGGCAGAGACGGGCAGGGAGGCTCGGAAGCGGCGGAAGTCAGCAGGGGCAGGCCCGGCAGAAGGGGAGGGCACAAGGGTGGGGCGGGCGGGGGGCGAAGGGGGGACTGCCCCCCCCCCGGTCTCCCCTGCCCGCCCCACGGAAACGGCTGTTACTTCTGGTAGCCGCCGTCCCGGGCGGTTTTCTGCGCGGCGTCCTGCGCCTGCTTGAGGGCCTGGTCGATGGTGGTCTGGCCGCTCAGGGCCCCGGCGAGGTACTGGCCGACCTGGGTGCCCAGCGCCTGGAATTCGGGAATGGCGACGTACTGCACGCCGGTGTACGGCACGGGGTCCTTGGTAGCGCGGTTGACATCGGCGGAGTTGATGGAGCTCAGGACCAGGGAGCTGAAGGCCCCGGCGGCTTTCTTGTAGTTGGCGTTGCTGTAGGTGCTGGTGCGGGTGCCGGGGGGCACGCTGGCCCAGGTGCCCTTGGTTCTGGCGACCAGCGCGATGTACTCCTGGCTGGTGGCCCAGGTCAGGAATTTGAAGGCGGCGTCTTCCTGCTTGGTGGCCTTGGGAATGGCGAGGTTCCAGCTCCAGTACCAGTTGTTGCCGCGCGCGGTGGTGGCGACGGGGGCCTTGGCGAACCCGACGGACTTGACGATCTTGCTGCTGCTGGGGTCGCTGAGGAAGCCGGCGGCGACGGTCGCGTCGATCCACATGCCGCACTTGCCCTGGCTCATCAGGGTGAGGTTCTCGGTGAAGCCGTTGCCGGTGGCGCCGGGGGGGCCGTACTTCTTCATCAGGTTGACGTAGAAGGTCATGGCGTTCTTCCAAGCGGGGGTGTTCAGTTGCGCCTGCCAGTTGTTGTCGTACCAGCGGCCGCCGAAGGTGTTGACCATGGTGGTGAACAGCGCCATGTTCTCGCCCCAGCCGGGCAGGCCGCGCAGGCACATGCCGTACACGCCTTTGGCCGGGTTGTGGACCTTGCTGGCGAAGGTCTGGATCTGGTTCCAGGTGGGCTGGGTGGGCATGGTCAGGCCGGCGGCCTTGAACAGGTCCTTGTTGTAGTACGTCATGGAGCTCTCGGCGTAGAAGGGCACGGCGTACAGGTTCCCGCCGACGGTCAGGGCGCCGCGCACGCCGGGCAGGATGTCGTTGAGGTTGTAGCTCCTGGCGATGGCGGGGTTCTTGGCAAACAGGGGGGTCAGGGGTTCGAGCCAGCCGTTCTTGGCCCAGATGGGCACCTCGTACGCGCCGACGGTGGCGAGGTCGAAGGAGCCGGCTCCCGACGCGACGTCCAGGGTGATTTTCTGGCGCAGTTCGTTCTCGGGCAGCGTCACCCATTTGACCTGAATGTCGGGGTATTTCTTGTTGAATTCGGGCGTGAGTTTCTGCATGGTCACCATGTCGGGGTTGTTCACGGTGGCGATGGTGATGGTGCTGGCGGCGTGCGCGGTGCTGGTGGCGGCGGTCAGGGCGAGGCTGAGCATCAGGGTTCGGCGCATGGGCAGGGTCCTCCGGGGGTCCGCGCCGCCGGTCAGGGCGTGCGGGCAGGAAGCGGGTCGGGGCGGTCGCCGGGCACCGGGTGTGCTGGGCGGTTCAGGTGGCCGCTCCACCTGAAACTGAATTGAATGGTCTCGTGTCCATCAGTGAACCACACCGGGTTGTCTTTGTCTACAGTTCAGATCCAGCTCATGATTCGTGAAAATGGTCACGAGTCCATCAGGCTGGTCTTTCGTTGCAGCCTCCGCCCCCCTGACATACACTGACCGGCGTGTCCACCATCCAGGACGTCGCGCGGCTCGCCGGCGTCTCCCCCACCACCGCCAAACGGGCCCTGAAGGAACCGGACAAACTCACGCCCGACACCCTCGCCCGCGTGCAGCAGGCCATCGCCCAGCTGCACTACGAACCCGACCAGCGCGCCGGTAGCCTCCGCGGCGGCCAGAGCCGCACCGTCGGCCTGATCGTCGGCAGCATCCTCGAACCGTTCTTCGGACAGTTCGCCCGCACCGCCGCCCACGTTCTGGCCGAAGCCGACCACACCCTGATCATCACCGAGAACGAGTACAGCGCCGCCCGCGAACTCACCGAACTGCGCCGCCTGTACGGCCAGCGCGTCGCCGGCATCCTGCTGCGCCCCGGGTACGGCACCGAAAGCCACGAGTACCTGCGCCGCCTGATCTCACGCGGCGTGGCCATCACCGAGTACGACTACCACCACCCGCAGAACGACCTGCCCAGCGTCATGCTCGACAACGCCGGAGCCGTCCGGCAGGCCGTCACGCACCTGCACGCCCTCGGCCACCGCCGGATCGCCGCGCTGGGCACCTACGACCCCCTCACGCACCCGGAAGAACGCAGCCGCGCCTTCCCGGAAATCATGAACGACCTGGGCCTCACCGTCCCCGCCGAGTACCGCCGCGTCACGCTCCTCACCGAGGACAGCGCCTACCGCCTCACCCACGACCTGCTTGACCTGCCCCGGCCGCCCACCGCGCTGCTGGCCCTGACTGGCACGCAGGCGTCCGGCGCGTACCGCGCGCTACGGGAACGCGGCGTGCGACTTCCGCACGACATCAGCCTGATCAGCTTCGACAACTACCCCTGGACCGCCCTGGTCGAGCCGCCCATCACGGTCCTCGAACAACCGGTCGAGGAGATGGCCCGGCAGGCCGCGCACCTGATGCTCGCGCAGCTTGAAGGCCGCACGCCCGTCAGCACGCACGCCGTGCTGCCCGCCCGCCTGATCGAACGCGGCAGCACCGCACCGCCCCCCACCCGGGAACCGGCAGGCTAACCTTCACACGCCGCGCCCGGTTCAGGACGGCGGGTCAATCAGCGGGCCGCAGCGCGGTCAGCGTCGGCCCTGGCAGGTGTGTGCCCAGCGGCTGAAACGGCGTGTCCAGCGGCTCGCCGGTCCGCGCGTGAAAGCGCCGCGTTTCCCCGGCCACCTGCACCGAGATCACGCGCGGTCCGGCGCGCAGTAGCGTCCCGAACACCTCGCGGGCCACGCCGCCCTCCATGACCAGCACCCGCACGCTGTCCCCGGCCGGTTCGCGGAAGGCGGGAACGGCCCGCCGCGCCCGGCCCGCCGCGCTTTCCAGGGTCCGCAGCGTGGCGGCCTGCACGCGCACACGCACGGTTCCCGCGTCACCCGCCGGCCCGCTACCTACCGGCGCGTTACCTGCCGGCGCGTCACTGGCCGGCCGGTCGCCGGTCGTTCCGTGACTGGCGCTGGCAAGCGCGCGGTCCAGCCGGGTCAGGCTCAGGGTCGCCCACTCGCGCAGGGTCACGCGGGCGTCCCCGGCCAGCGCGTTCAGGCGGGCGCGCAGGTCCGGGGCGTCCAGCAGGTCCGGCCCGCCGAACAGCGGCCAGTCCCGGTCGTCCGGCAGCGTCAGCGGCGGCAGGGGGTCAGGCAGCGCCGGGGCGCGCTGAGCGGCGCGCAGGGCCGCCCGCAGCAGCGCCTCGTGCCCGGCGGACGCGCCGCCCGCAGGGTCAGCTGGCAAGGCCGCTGCTTCTGGCACGTCCGGCGCGACCCAGGTGGGCGTGCCGTCCGTGCGGGCCGTCAGGGTCGGCGGCTGCCAGCCGGGCGGCGCGGGCGGGCGCGGCGTGAGGACACGGCGGCCCGGCAGGCCGGCCGGCACGCCAGCAGGTGCGGCCGCAGCGCCCGGCGGTTCGTCTGGTGGGTCCGCCGCGTCCGGGTCAGGGTCGGGACCGGTGGGCACGCGCAGCCCCTGCGCCCAGGCTTCTGCGCCGTACGCGAGGCGCAGGGTGTGCCGGGCGCGCGTGAACGCCACGAACTGCACGCAGCGTTCCTCCTGCGGGTCCCCGCCTCCCAGCGGCATCAGTTCCGGGTGCAGGACCGTCACGCGCGTCCACTCCAGGCCCTTGGCGCGGTGCACGGTGCTCAGCGTGACCGCCCCGGCGTCCCCACCGGCGGCAGGCGGGGCGTGCAGCCGCGCCAGCAGGGTCCGCAGGTCCTCCTGACGGGCCGGGCCGCGCCGGGTCACGCGGCGGGCCAGCAGCAGCGCGCAGCGGCACAGGTCCCGCAGGTCCTGCGCGGCGCGGCGGGCGCGTGCGGACTGCTCCCCGGCGCGCCGCAGAGGTTCCAGTTGCCGCTCCAGGTAGGCGCTCAGGCCGTCGTCGGCCTCCTGCCGGGTGAAGGTGGGCGGCAGCGCAGCCCCCGCCACGTCCAGCAGCCGCCCGGCGAGGTCCCGGCCGGTCAGGTGAACCCGCACGCCGCGCGCGAGCAGGTCCAGCGCCAGCCGCAGCAGGGGCGCGTTCAGGCGGCACAGGACCGCCTCGCCGGGCCGGACCTCAAGGTCGGCGGCACTCAGGTGCTCGACCGCGCCGCGCGGCGCTCCGGGCGCGGCCGTGATGAAATCGCTCACGGTGCGGGCCGCGCCGACCACCGCGCGGGCGCAGCGGAACGACACGCTGAGCGGCCACTCCTGCGCGCCCAGTTCGCGGGCCATGCGGGCCAGGCCCTGCGGGTCCGCGCCCGCGTATGCATAGATGGCCTGCTCCGGGTCGCCGCACAGGATCACGCGGCCCGGTTGTTTCGAGCGCAGGCCCGTCACGTGCCGCACGAACGCCTGCCGCAGCGGCGTCAGGTCCTGCGCCTCGTCGACCATGGCCGTGCGGACCGCGCCGCGCCCCAGGCCCAGGTGCAGCGGCAGCCACAGCATGTCGGTGTGATCAATCAGGCCGCTCTGGCGGTACGCGGCAGCACTCAGGTCCGGCAGGAGGGCCAGCGCCCCGCGCAGCAGGGCGGCCGACCCGCCGGGACTGAGAACGGCGCGCAGGGACGGCGTGACCTGCGGGTGCGCGTCCGGGGACGGCCAGCCGGTCAGGCCCGACAGGAACGCCAGGTCATCCGGGTCCGCCGGGTCGAGCATCTGCTCGCGGCAGGTGTCCCAGGCGCGCGTCAGGGCCGACAGCACCGCGCGCAGGCACGCCTGATCGGCGGCCGTGACCGCTGCGGGCAGCAGCGCCGGGCCTTCCCCGTCCTGCGGCGCGCTCAGCAGGCGGGCGGTCTTGGTGGGTTGCAGGTCCGGGGCGTGGTCCACGGCGCCCGCCTGAACCGCCCCCCCCGCCCGGCCGGGCTGGTGCCCCCGGTACAGCAGGCCCAGCCCGTGAGCGTGCAGCGTCCGCACGGGCAGACCGGGCGGCAGGCGGCCCGCGACGCCCGCCGTGGCGTGCCGGTTGTACACGAAGTACACGCTGCGCGGCCCGGCGTGCCACGCGGCCTCGGTCAGCGTGGTGGTCTTACCGCTCCCGGCCGTCGCGCGGATCATCAGGTGACGCCCGGAATCCCGCACGGCTCCCACCACCGCCCGCTGCTGCGCCGTGAAGTGCGGCGGCACGGGCCGCCACGCCGGGTGCTCGGCGTCGGCAGAAGGGGTGGGCGGGGTCGGGTCGGTGTTCATGGGCGGCGCCGGCCCCCATCATGCCGCGCCGGGAGGGGACCGTGCGTCCCGGCCCGTGTGTCGCGGCCCCTGCGTCCCGGCCCCCGCTGCCCTGAACCTGACCCGGCCCCCACGCCCGCCTGACGTTGCCCGGCGGCGCCTGACGATCCCATGACGCCCACCCGTCAGCATCAGGGCATGAAGAAGACGATCCTCCTGGCCATGGCCCTCGCAACCGTCAGCAGCGCCTCCGCACAGGGCGCCCTGACGGGTGCCGGCGCGAGCTTCCCCTTCCCGCTGTACAGCAAGATGTTCGCCGAGTACAAAAGTGACGCCGGCGTCACCGTCAACTACCAGAGCGTCGGCAGCGGCGCCGGACAGAAACAGATCACCGAACGCACCGTCGACTTCGCCGGCAGCGACAACCCCATGAGCGACGACGCCATGAAGGCCGCCCCCGCCAAACTCCTGCACATCCCCACCGCCATCGGCGCCGTCGTGCCGTCGTACAACCTGCCCGGCGTCACCACGCCCCTCAAGTTCACCGGGAAAGTCCTGGCCGACATCTACCTCGGGAAGATCAAGACCTGGAACGACAAGGCCATCGCCGCCCTGAACCCCGGCGTCAGCATTCCCCCGCTGCCCATCACGGTCGCGCGCCGCAGCGACGGATCCGGCACGACGTTCGTGTTCAGCGACTACCTGAGCAAGGTCTCCTCCGAGTGGAAGAGCAAGGTCGGCACCGGCAACAGCCTGCAGTGGCCCGTCGGTACGGGCGCCAAGGGGAACGACGGCGTCGCGGGCGTGGTCAAGAGCACGCCCGGCGCGATCGGGTACGTGGAACTGGTGTACGCCAAGCAGAACAAACTGCCGTTCGGCAGCGTGCAGAACCGCGCCGGTAAGTTCGTGACGGCCGACAACGGTCCCGCCGCGCTGGCTGCCAAGGGTGTGGTCATGCCGGCCGACACGCGGGTGAGCATCACGAACAGCGCGAATCCTGATTCGTACCCGATTGCGAGCTTCACGTACGTGATCTTCTACCAGGAGCAGAAGTACGCCGGACGCACGCTGGCACAGGCGCAGACGCTGAAGAAACTGCTGACGTGGATGGTCACGACCGGTCAGAAGTACAACGAGCCGCTCGATTACTCGGAGCTGCCCAGCAACGCCGCCGCGAAAGCCAAGAGCATCATCGCCAGCATGACCTTCGACGGCAAGAAATTCTGAACCCCTGACGCAGCGGCCCGGATCCCTGGCCCTGCACAGAACAGCAGAGAACAGGCAGTCCCCGCGAGGTGGGCTGCCTGTTCTCTGCCGTTCGCGGGCGCGACCTGTGTCATACGGATTCCGTCTGTTTCGTTAACAACCCGGAACTGCGCCGGGTTGCCAACTCCACGCCCGGAATCCGCTCTGCTCCCACTCGCTCCGCTCGGATTGAACGGTTTTGGCAAACCATTCAATCGGAGTCCGTATCAGTCCGGCGCAGTGACGGGCGGCGCACTCCAGCGGGCGTCCGTCCACTTCTGGTCACTTCCCGCGCTCTGCACGGTCTTCTCGATGAAGTGCACGCCGCGCGCGCCGTCTTCCAGCGTGGGGTAGACGGCGATCAGCGGGTCGGGCTCGCGGTCCTCCTGGCGGGCGCGGATGGCTTCGGCTGCGCCCGCGTAGATGTTCGCGAACGCTTCCAGGAACGCCTCCGGGTGCCCGGCGGGAAGGCGCGTGGCGGCCTGCGCAGCGGGGCTCAGGTAACCCTGCCCGCGCGTGAGCACCTGCCGGGGGCCGTCCAGGGGCGTGTATTCCAGCCGGTTGGGGTTCTCCTGACTCCAGCTCAGGCCACCCTGGGTGCCGTACACGCGCAGGCGCAGGTCGTTCTCCTCGCCGACCTCGACCTGCGAGCACAGCAGCGCGCCGCGTGCGCCGCCGGCAAAGCGCAGCAGGACGCTGCCGTCGTCGTCCAGGCGGCGGCCCGGCACGAAGGTGGTCAGGTCCGCGCAGATGGCCTCCAGGCGCAGTCCGGTGACGGTCTCGGCGAGGTTCATGGCGTGAGAGCCGATGTCACCCACCGCGCCCGCCACGCCGCTGCGGGCCGGGTCGGTGCGCCAGTCGGCCTGCTTGCTGCCCTCCGCCTCCAGATTGGTTGCCAGCCAGCCCTGGTGGTACTCGACGATCACCTTGCGGATCTCGCCCAGCGTACCCGCCGCGATCATGTCCCGCGCGTGGCGGATCAGGGGGTAGCCGGTGTAGTTGTACGTGACCGCGAAAACCACGCCGGACTGCCTGACCACGGCCAGCAGGTCGCTGGCCTGCTCGCCCGTGTGCACCAGCGGCTTGTCGCAGATGACGTGAATCCCGGCCGCCGCGAAGGCCCGCGCCACCGGGTAGTGCAGATGGTTGGGCGTGACGATACTCACCACGTCGATGCGCTCCCCCACCGGCCGGGCGAGTTCGCCGGCCAGCATCGCCTCCCACGTGGGGTACGAGCGGTCGTCCGGGAGGCCCAGCTCACGCCCGGACGCGAGTGACTTCTCCGGCGTGCCCGACAGCGCCCCGGCCACCAGTTCGAACTGCCCGTCCAGCCGCGCGGCCGTGCGGTGCACCGCCCCGATGAACGCGCCCTGCCCGCCGCCGACCATCCCGAGTTTGAGGGGGCGCGGCATCAGCGATCCCTGGAAAACGCCGCGTCGAAGGCCACGTTCGAGCCGGGGAAGTCGAGCCGGCGCACGTACGCGGCACTCTCGGTCGCGCCGTGCACGCGGTCCATGCGGGCGTCCTCCCACTCAATGCTGAGGGGCCCGGCGTAGCCGATGTCGTTCAGGGCGACGATGATGTCCTCGAAGCGGATGTCGCCGCGCCCGACCGAGCGGAAATCCCAGTAGCGCCGCGCGTCCCCAAAGTCGGTGTGCCCGCCGAACACGCCGACCTCACCGCTGCCGTGACCCCACCAGACGTCCTTCATGTGCACGTGGAAGATCCGCTCCGCGAACTGCCGGATGAACCGCACGTAATCCACGTGCTGGTACCCGAGGTGGCTGGGGTCGTAGTTGAAACCGAAGCGCTTGTGTCCGTTCACGGCGTCCAGGGCGCGCTGCGCGGTGGCGAGGTCGAACGCGATCTCGGTCGGGTGAACTTCCAGCGCGAAGTTGATGCCGTCCTGGTCGAAGGCGTCGAGGATAGGCGTCCAGCGGCGTGCGAAGTCCTCGAAGCCCGCGTTCCAGTACGCCTGATCGGTGGGCGGGAAGGCGTACAGGCTGTGCCACACGCTACTGCCGGTAAATCCATTGACGGTCTGCACGCCGAACTTCGCGGCGGCGCGCCCGGTGTCGATGATCTCCTGCGCGGCGCGCGTGCGCACGCCCTCGGGGTCACCGTCGCCCCACACGTGCGCGGGCACGATGGCCCGGTGCCGGGCGTCGATGGGGTCGCACACGGCCTGCCCGACGAGGTGGTTGCTGATGGCGTGGCACTGCAGGCCGTGGCTGTCGAGCAGGTCGCGCTTTTCTCTCACGTACGAGTCGTCCTTGAGGGCGGCCTGCACGTCGAAGTGATCGCCCCAGCAGGCGAGTTCCAGGCCGTCGTAGCCCATCTTCTTCGCCAGCGGCGCGAGGTCGGCAAGGGGCAGGTCGGCCCACTGGCCGGTGAACAGGGTGACAGGACGGGGCATACGGGAACCTCCAGGGGAAGGGGCGATGAACGGTGGAGTCAATGGGAGGCGGGGGCCGCGCCGACGGGCCGGGCGTGGCGCACCGTGCCGGCAGCTACGGCGATCAGGGCCGCGAAGACCACAACGAGCAGCAGGGCCGCCTTCAGGGTGATCACGCCGGCCAGCACGCCAATCACGGGCGGCCCGATCAGGAATCCGGCGTACCCGGCTGAGGCGGCAGCGGCCACACCGGTCGCGGCGGACACGCCGGGCAGCGCGCCGGCGGCACTGAACAGCACCGGCACGACGTTCGAGAGGCCCAGGCCAGTCAGGGCGAAGCCCACGAAGGCCACGCCCGGGGACTGGGCCAGGAGCGCTACGGCCATGCCCAGCGCGGCCAGGACGCCGCCGCCGCGCAGCAGGGCCACCGCCGAGAAGCGGGCGCGCAGAGGATCACCCAGCAGCCGCGCGGCGAACATGGCGAGGTTGAAGGCGACGAAACCGCCCGCCGCGAGCCCACGGTCCGTGTTCAGCGCGTCGCGGATGTACACGGCGCTCCAGTCCGCGATGGCTCCCTCGGCCACGAAGGCGAGCAGGGCCAGCGCGGCGATACCGAGGAGCGGGCCGCGCGGCAGGACGAAGGTGGGGCGGTCGTCGCCTACCGCGCCCCGGTCAAGTGCCGAGGGCAGCAGGCGCGGCAGGGCCACGAGCGCCAGCGCCGCCAGGACGGCGGCGGCCAGCGCGGCGTAGGTCAGGGGCGTCAGGCCGGTGCGCAGCAGCAGCGCCACGCCCCCCGCCCCCACCAGCGAGCCGGCGCTCCACAGGGCGTGCAGCGAGGACATGATCGGCCGCCCGAGCCGACCTTCCACCATCACGCCGTGGGCGTTCATCGCCACGTCCATCAGGCTGAGGCAGAAGCCGAAGGCCAGCAGCGTCAGCACCAGCACGGGCAGGTTGGGCGCGGCGATCAGGACCGGCACCAGCAGGATGGTCGGGATGGCCGTGGCGATGATGACCGGGCGGCTGCCATACCGGGCGCTCAGGCGGCCCGCGATGGAGAGCGCACCGACACTGCCCACCGCGATTGCCAGCAGCGCGAAGCCCAGCGTGGTCTCGCTCAGGCGCAGCTGTTCGCGCACTGAGGGGATGTTCGCGGCCCACACGGCCATGGCCCCGCCGTTGATGAAGAACGCGGCCATGGTCGCCCACCGGGCCTGCGGCAGGTTCATCTCCCCGGCGCCGGTCAACTCAGTCCCCGCCGACGGGCGCGGGAACCGTGAACCACGCGGGCGGCGCGTCCAGGGGCGCGGGTCGCTCGGCGGTCGTGCGGGGCGCGAGGGTCTTTTCCTGCCCGGCGGATTCGAGGATGGTGTGCATGACGTCCAGCACGTGCAGGGCGAGGTCGCCGCCCGCGCGGTGCGGCTGGCCGGGGGCAGCGGCAAGCATGTCGGCCAGCCCGATGCCGCGCGCGTTGTCCGCGAAGGGGCGGGTCAGGGGGATGTCCGTCCAGTCCTTCTCGCCCCGCAGGCGGATCCTGAGGGGGCCGCCGAAGGTGTTCGGGTCGGGCACGCTCAGGGTGCCCCCGGTGCCGTGGATCTCGATGCGGGGCACGTCGCTACCGGGCACGTCGAAGGACGTGATGAGGGTGACGACCGCGCCGCCGTCCAGCGTGAGGTTCGCGGCGACGTGCGTGGGCGTGTTCACGGTGATGAACTCCCCGGCGCGCGGCTGGCTGGTGATGGGGCGCTGCTCGAACGCCTTGGTGGTCGTGGCGCTGACCTTCTGCACGCCGCCCAGCAGGGTGACCAGGGCACTCAGGTAGTACGGGCCCATGTCGAACAGGGGCCCCGCGCCGCGCTGGTAGAAGAAGTCCGGGTTGGGATGCCAGGATTCCGGGCCGCTGCCCATCATGAAGGCGTTCGCGGCGACGGGCCGCCCGATGCGCCCGGCGTCGATGACCTCGCGGGCCGTCTGGATGCCCGCGCCGAGGACAGTGTCGGGCGCGCAGCCGACGCGCAGGCCCTTCGCTGCGGCGAGGTTCATGATCTTCTGCCCGTCCTCGCGCTCGACGGCCAGGGGTTTTTCGGAGTACACGTGCTTCCCGGCGTTCAGGGCTTTCAGACTCACGTCGGCGTGCGCGCCGGGCGGCGTGAGGTTCACGACGGCGATGATCTCCGGGTCGGCCAGCAGGCCCTCCAGGGTCATGGCCTGGACGCCGTATTCGGCGGCGACCTCGGCGGCCCGCGCCGAGTCCATGTCAGTCACGGCTTTCACGCGGAACAGGTTCAGGTCACGCGCGATCTTCAGGTACGCGGCGCTGATGTTCCCGGTACCGATGATGCCAATGATCTGCGGCCCTTCTGATGCACTTACTCCCATGTCGACCGTCCCTCCTGAATGAGTTTCTGGGCGCTCTGGCCCACCTCGGCGAACACGTCCCCGGCGGTGCGGTCCATCTCCAGGATGTGCCAGCGGGCCTGCGGCGCGGCGGCGATGGCGGCGGCGTAATCGACCGTCCCGGTGCCCAGCGGTGTCTGGTCGGCGTCGGGCGTGGCGGGGCCGTCCTTGAGGTGCAGCGCCCGGACGCGCTCACCCAGGCGGCGGATCAGGGCGGGCATGTCCTGCCCGGCGGTGTGCGCCCAGTACGTGTCGATCTCCAGGAACACGGCCGGGTCGAGGCGCGAGAGCAGCAGGTCGTACGCGGACTGGTCCCCGAACCAGCTCCACTCCCACCAGTGGTTGTGGTAGCCGAGGCTCAGGCCGCGCGACTGCGCGTGACGGGACGCCTCGCTGAGCGCGTCGGCGAAGCGTTCCGTGCCGTCCTTCGTGTCCATGACGTCGCGCTCGAAGCCCGGCACCTCGCCCGGCCACGAGATCACGGGGAGGGTCGCGCCGAGCGCCCCGATGGCGTCCAGCACGGCCTCGGCGTTCTCACCCATGGGCGCGGCGGTGTGCGCGGTGGGGGCCTTCAGGCCGTGGGCGTCCAGCAGCGCGCGCAGCTCCTGCGCCCGGCTGACCTTGTCGGCGTTGCGCAGGCCGTGGTTTCCGATGCCGAAGGGCTCGATGTACCGGAAGCCCAGTTCGGCGATGCGGGCAATCGTGCCGGCGGGGTCGGCGGCGTAGGCGTCGCGGAAGGTGTACAGCTGGACGGACAGTGTTCCTGGTGTCGTGGATGGCTGGACCGTGCTGGGCTGGGTCATTGCGTGGGTTCCTTCCAGTCGGTGCTGAGCGAGAGGCGGACGGTGTGCGGCAGGTGAGCGCTGCTCTGCCCGATCAGGACGTCGAAATCGCCGGCCTCGGCCACCCAGGCGTTGGCCGTGTCGTCGTAGTACGCGAGGTCGCGCATGCCCAGCGGCAGGGTGACGGCCGCGATCTGGCCGGGGTTCAGGTGCACCTTGGCGAAGGCCTTGAGTTCCTTCCCGGGGCGCTCCAGACGGCTGGCGCGGTCGTGGACGTACAGCTGCACGACCGTGCTGCCCGCGCGGTCCCCGGTGTTCTTCACCTGCACGCTGGCCGTGACGGTCTCGCCGGGGGCGATGCGGGCGGCGCTGAGCTGCGGGTTGGAGACCTCGAAGGTCGTGTAGCTCAGGCCAAAGCCGAACGGGAACAGCGGCGTGATGCCTGAGCGGTCCACGTGCCGGTAACCGGTGTACAGGCCTTCGACGTACTCCACGCGGCCGTCCACACCGGGGTACTGCACGTCCGGGTTCAGGGGATGGGTGGGGTCGTCTTTCAGGGACGCGATGAACGTCTGCGGCAGGCGCCCACCGGGCTCCGCGTGGCCGTACAGGACGTCCGCGATGGCGTGCCCGGCCTCTTGCCCGGGGAACCAGGCCTGCACCACGGCAGGCACGCGGTCCAGCCACGGCATGGTGACGGGACCGCCGGTCTGGAGCACCACGATGGTGTTCGGGTTGGCGGCCAGCACGGCGTCCACCAGTTCGTTCTGGCGGCCGGGCAGGTCCAGGCCCCAGCGGTCGACGCCCTCGGTTTCCCAGTCGCCGTTCGTGCCGACGCACACCACAGCGTAGTCGGCCTGCGCGGCCACGGCAATCGCCTGCGCGACGCTGCCCTCGTCCGGCTCGGCGCGGAAGCCGATGCGCACGGCGTTGAAGCCGGCGATGCCGTTGTCGAAGTCGTTGGGGACGAAGGTCACGGTCAGTTCGTGCGGCCCGGCGGTCAGGGAGCGCGCACCGCGCACCTCGTCGGAACCGAAGCCGAAGTACGTGGCGCCCGGCGCCCAGGCGTCCCAGTTGTCCACGACAGCCTGCCCGTCCACCTTGAGGCGGCTGAGGCCCGCGCTGGCGAGGCTGAACTCGTACATGCCGTCCTGGGGGGCCTGCACGGTCAGGGTCAGGGTGGCGTGGAAGTGCTGGCGGTCCACGCCCTCGGGGTACGAGAACCACAGCACCTCGGCCTGCTCGCGGGCGTCGGTGGCGGTCACGTCCGTGCCGTCCTGCGCGCGGTACGTGATGTGCACCGGCACCTGCGGCACCGGCAGGTACCGGTCGTTCTCGCAGCCCACAGCCGTGGTGACGGCCCCCGCGCCCCGGGCTTCACGCAGGCCGTCCAGCGGGGAGACGCGGCGGTGCGCGTTCATCTGCGCGCTGCCGCCCCCCATGACCTGCGCAACCGCCGCGTTCGGGCCGATCACGGCCACGCTCGCGCCAGCCGGGAGGGGCAGGAGGCCCGCGTTCTTCAGGAGAACCATGCCCTCGGCCCCGGCGCGGCGGATCAGGGCGCGGGTCTCGGGGTACTCGGTGTCCTTCTCGGCGCTGTCACGCACGTCACGCGGCGCAGCGAAGGTGCCGGTGCGCTCGATGAGGCGCAGCACGGCGCGGGCGCGTTCCCGCACGGCGGCGGCTGTGGCGGGGTCGTGCTGCGCTTCTTCCAGCAGGCCCGCGCGGGCTTTGGCGGGGCCGGGCATCTCCAGATCCAGGCCGGCGCGCACGCTCAGGCCGGCCGAGTGCGTGCCGCCCCAGTCGCTCATGACCAGCCCGGTAAAGCCCCATTCCTTCCTCAGTACGGTGTCCAGCAGCCACGGGTGGTCGGAGCAGTAGACGCCGTCCAGGCGGTTGTACGCGGTCATGATCGCCCAGGGGTCGGCGTCCCGGACGACCATCTCGAAGGGCCGCAGGTACAGTTCCCGCAGGGCGCGCGCGGGGATGTTGGAACTGATGGTGCCGCGCTGGTACTCGGACTCGTTTCCGGCGAAGTGCTTGGGCGTGGCGGCCACGCCGCTGTCCTGAAGCCCCTGGACGTAAGCGGTGGCGAGCCGGCCGGTCAGGACGGGGTCCTCGGCGTAGTTCTCGAAGTTGCGGCCGTTCAGGGCCGAACGGAACACGTTGATGGTCGGGGCGAGCAGCACGCCCGCGCCCTTGTCGAGCGCCTCGCGCGCCAGGGACGCGCCCACCTCGCGCAGCAGGTCCACGTTCCAGGTGCTGCCCAGCGCGATACCGACCGGGTACGCGGCCGTTTTCATGCCGCCCACCAGGGGGCCGCCGCCGCGCACGCCGGCCGGGCCGTCACTGACTTTCAGGGCCGGGATGTTCAGGCGGGGAATGGGGACGGTCCGCCAGAAGTCCGCGCCCGAGAGCAGCGAGACCTGTTCTTCCAGCGTCATCTGGTCCAGCAGGGTGTCGGGGTCCAGGGTAGGACCGGCAGGGTTGGGGAAGTCAGGCATGGGGGGTCCTCTGGTCGGGCGGAATGGAAGGCCGGGTGGGCGGGGGAACGGAGGGTGAAGGAGAGGGAAAGCGGTCTGCCGGGGTAGTTTATAGCGCTACAATTCTGTGAGCGGGCCGGGGGTCCCCGGAGGGATTCGGGGCGTGGACCACGGGCACCGGGCAGGTGGGTCCAGACGGGATCGGGGTATTTGTACCGCTATAATCTACTCCCCGTCCCCGCCGGAACGCAAATCACCTCTCACTGCCAAGGAAGGCCCTCCCTGACCCCCTCACGCCCCACCCTCGCCGACGTCGCCCGGCACGCCCAGGTGTCGCCCATGACCGTTTCGAACGTCATCAACAACAAACCCAACGTACGCCCACAGACCCGCGCGCGCGTGCTGGCCGCCATCGAAACGACCGGGTATCAGGTCAACCCGCTGGCCCGCGCCCTCGCCGGCGGCCGGGCCCGGCTGCTGAGCGTCCTGACCCGCCAGCAGAACCTCCCGTACGCCACCGAGGTCCTGATGGGCGCCGCGCAGGCCGCCGAGGAGTACGGCTACGACCTGATCGTCCTGATGGCCGGGTCCGGCACGGCCAGCGACCTCTCCCCCATGGCCAGCCTGTCCGCCGGAACGCTGCTGATCCAGCCGCCGCCGGACGTGCGGGAGCGCTTCCCGCACCTGCCCGCCCACCTCGTCAGCGTGGACGGCCCCTCCGACTGGCCCCTGACCGTGGACAACGCCAGCGGCGCGCGGGCCGCCACGCAGCACCTGATCTCACTGGGGCACACCCGTATCGCGTTCATCAGCGGCATGGACGCCCACCACCGCCGTCTGGCCGGTTCCGCCGTCCCGTACGGCCCCCCCGGCGTGGGCGAGGACGCCCCGCAACGCCTGGACGCCTACCGGCAGACCATGCGCTCGGCGGGGCTGAGCGTCCCGGACGGGTACGTGCAGAGCGGCGATTACAGCAAACGCAGCGGCGAGGACGCCACGCACCGCCTGCTGGCCCTGCCGGACCCGCCCACCGCGATCTTCGCGTCCGGGGACGCCATGGCCGTGGGGGTCATGCACACCCTTCAGAACCTGGGCTTGCGGGTGCCGGAGGACCTGTCCGTGATCGGCTTCGACGACCTGCCGATGGCCGCGCAGGCCCGCCCGGCCCTAACCACCGTCCGCCAGCCCCTGCGCGAGATGGGGGCCGAGGGGGTCCGGTTGATCGTGCGCCTCGCAGAGGGTCAGGACCCGCCCGCCGGGCCGCCCGCGCCCTTTCCCACCGAGCTGATCGTGCGGGCCTCTACCGCCCCGCCGCTGGGACCGGCAGCTGCCGCAGGCGCAGCAGGCCGCGAATCCTGAGACAAAGCCGGGCGGGGTTCACGGCGGCGTGAAGGATACGGCCAGCTTCTCATGACCGTCACAGGTTCACCCGGGAGGCAGCCAGCCAAGACTGACCGGCAGCCTATTTATTCCGTGTGGGTGCTGCTCCCCCACTGGGGGCATCAGCAATGAGCAACTGCGCTTTTTTCACGAAACGCCCAGAAAAGTGTATGATTTTCCTCACCAGAGGCGGGAGTCTGTTCGCTTCCTCACACCGTGTGGAAGGTGGCGCACCGTCTCCAGTCCGGAGAGTTCAACGTGATGAGTCAACCTGTCAATTCTGCCCTGAGTGTCGCTCTGTACACCGAGGGAACCTACCCGCAGGCGCACGGGGGGGTCAGCGTATGGGTGGACCAGCTGGTGCGCGGCCTGGAGGATCACACCTTCGAGGTGCGGGCCATCTCGGGCCTGCCGTACGACCGCCCGGCGCTGGACCTGCCGGGCAACGTGCGCGCCGCGCAGATTCCCCTGTGGGGCGACGCGCCGCGCGCCGGGCCGCGTGACCCGGCGTGGCAGCGCCGCCTGACCGAGGCGTACGCGTCCATGATCACGGCGCTGTGCACCCTGGACCTCGACCGCTTCGGGGCGGCGCTGCACGCCCTGAGCGTCCTGGGACGCAGCGGCGGGTTCACGGCCACGCTGGAAGGTAGCCGCGTGACCACCCTGACCCTGGACCTCTGGAGTGACCACGCGGCCCGGCAGCGCCGCGACCGCGCGCCCGGCGACCCGCAACTCCCCACGCCCAGCGTGGCCGACGTGCTGGACGTGCAGGTGTGGCTGGAGCACGCCCTGCGGCCCCTGAGCAGCCCGGCGCCGCTGGCGCAGGTGGGGCACGCCGTCAGTAACGGCTTCGCGGGCCTGCTGGCCCTGAACGGCCTGTGGACGCACGGCACGCCGTTCATCCTGACCGAGCACGGCGTGTACATGCGCGAGCGCTACCTGGAGTTCCGCCGCGCCGGGTACTCGGCCGGGTTCAAGGGCATGCTGCTGCGCTTCTACCGCCTGCTGTGCAGCCTCACCTACCGCGAGGCGGCGCTGGTGCTGCCCGGCTCGCAGTACAACCGCCGCTGGGAGGAGCGCCTGGGCGCGCACCCGGACCGCATCGAGTGCGTGTACAACGGCATCGACCCGGACGTGTTCCCGCCCGCCGAACTGGAACCCGACGAGCCGGTCGTCAGCTGGGTGGGCCGCATCGACCCCCTGAAGGACATCGAGACCCTGATCCGCGCCTTCGATCTGGTGCGCCGCCAGCGGCCCGACGCGAAACTGCGGCTGTTCGGCGGCACGCCCGCCGGAAACGAGGGCTACGCGCAGGGCTGCGTGAACCTGACCAACCAGCTGAACCTGCAGGGCAGCGTGACCTTCGAGGGCCGCGTGGCGGACATCACGGACGCCTACCGCGCCGGGCAGGTCGTGGCCCTGACCAGTGTCAGCGAGGGCTTCCCGTACACCGTGATCGAGGCGATGGCCATGGGCCGCCCCCCGGTCGCGACCCGCGTGGGCGGCGTGCCCGAGGCGGTCGGGAACGCCGGGCTGATCGTCCGGCCCCGCGACGTGATGGGCGTCGCCAGCGCCCTGGGCCGCCTGCTGGACGACGCGCCGCTGCGCCAGCGGCTGGGCGCGGCCGCCCGCGAGCGGGTCATGGAACTGTTCACGCTGGACGGCTGCCTGATCGCGTACCGCCGCGCGTACCCGGCGGCCCTGGCAGGGGGAGTCCGGTGAGTGGACAGGCGCTGCCGCCCGAGGGCGGGTACCCGAACGTGAAACGCACCCTGATCGGCGGCACGCCGGGTTCACTGACCCTCTCCGGGCACACGCTGCACGGGCATACCCAGACCGGGCACACGCCGGGCAGCGACACGCAGACCGATCCCGGCGCGGTGCGTGCAGGCTCCGGCCTGTGGGGCGCGGCGCCGTCGCCGGGCACGCTGCCCGAACGCCTGCGCGAGATCGACCTGACGCTCGCCCCGGAACGCGAACGCGTGATCGACGCCGAGGAGATCGCCGCGTACCTGGAAGCCGACGGGCTGGGCGACGAGGTCCTGCGCGAACGCTACGGCACGGGCGGGCTGTTCGACGCGGCCGAGCGCCTGTACCGGCAGCGCGGCACCGGACGCGCCCTGCACCGGCCCGCCGCGCAGTCCGTTCCGGCGTTCCCGTGGCACACCCTGCTGCGTGGGCCGCTGTACCTGCTGCCGGGCCTGTCGGGCCTGCTGGTCGCGCGCGAGATGGGCAGCGGGGCGGGCGCCGCGTTCGCGTTCGCCGCGGCGTTCGGGTGGGGCTGGACCATGCTGATCGCGGGCGTCCGCTACGCCGAGCCGCTGGCCGTGCCGGGCCGCGCGCTGCGCCTGGCGACGCTGCTCAGCGGCGTGATCGGCCTGATCGGCGGCGCGGTCGTGGCGGCCCTGAGCGCCGGGGCGGACGCCCTGAGTCCGGGCGTGATCGCGTCTGGCGCGGCCGTCGGGGGGGCCGTGGCGCTCTCCACCGGCGCGGCCGGGGTGCTGCTGGCCCTGCGGCGCACCGGGCAGTTTGCCGGTGCGTTCGCCAGTCCGCTGCTGGCGGCCGGGATCGTGTACGCCGAACCGTCCCGGCCGGGCGCGGTGGTCGCGCTGCTGCTGCTGGCCTTCGTGCCGCTGCTGACCGCCCTGAACGTGACCCGCGCGCCGGGCACGCTGCCCGCCCGCTGGGCCACGCTGCGCCCGCACCTGCGGCACGCCGCGTACGGCTGGTCCCTGGCGCTGACCTTCGTGCTGCTGACCGGGCGGCTGGGCGCGTGGACGCTGCTGCCCCTGGTACTCAGCACCGGGCTGCTGGAAGCCGGCGTGTGGCACGTGCAGGAACGCCTTCAGCACGCCGCCCGCCGGAGCCTGAGTCTGCGCGCGCTGCGCCGCAGCGGCCTGCCGACCCTGCTGGTGGCCGCCGCGACCTACGCGCTGGTGCTGGGCGCGTGGGTGTACCTCGCGGCCAACCTGCCCATTCCCGCGTGGGCGCAGGCGCACCCGGACGCCTGGACGCTGGTGCCCACGTACGGCGCGGCCACGCTGCTCAGCGCGTGGCTGGCCAACCACCGGCAACTGCCGCTGCTGACCGGGCTGTGGCTGCTGCTCGCGGCGCTGCTCGCCTCGCCGCTGATCCCGCTGTCCTCGCCGCTGCTGGCCGGCACGCTGCTGGCCGTCTGTGCGTTCCTGACCGCCCTGTCCCTGCGCACCCTTCTTGACCCCCGGAGTTACCGATGACCCAGATGGCCCCCGCCGCCCCGCAGACTTCCGCCTCTTCCCGCCCGCTGGTGGCCGTGACCGGCGCGGACGGTTTCATCGGCTCGCACCTGACCGAGGAACTCGTGCGCGCCGGGTACCGCGTGCGCGCCATGGCGATCTACAACTCGCAGGGCTCGTACGGCTGGCTCGATCAGGTCGGCCCAGACGTCATGCAACACGTCGAGGTGCAGCTCGGTGACGTGCGGGACGCCGGGAGCGTGCGGGAACTGATGCGCGGCGCGCAGACCGTGTACCACCTCGCGGCGCTGATCGCCATTCCATACTCGTACGTCGCGCCCCGCTCGTACGTGGAGACGAACGTGACCGGCACCCTGAACGTCTTGGAAGCCGCCCGTGACCTCGGCACGGCCCGCGTGGTGCACACCAGCACCAGCGAGGTGTACGGCACGGCCCGCACCGTACCCATCCATGAGACGCACCCACTTCAGGGGCAGTCTCCGTACTCGGCCACCAAGATCGGCGCGGACAAACTGGCCGAGAGTTACCACCTGAGTTTCGGGCTGCCGGTCGTGACCCTGCGGCCCTTCAACACGTACGGCCCGCGCCAGTCGGCCCGCGCGGTCATTCCGACCATCATCAGTCAGGTGGCGGCCGGGCAGCGCGAGATCCGCCTGGGCGACCTGCGCCCCACCCGTGACTTCAACTTCGTGGCCGACACCGCCCGCGCCTTCCGCGCCGTGGGCGAGGCGGGCCCCGAGGTGCTGGGCCGCACCCTGAACGCCGGGTCGGGCCGCGAGATCAGCGTCGGAGACACCGTCCGCCTGATCGGTCAGGTCATGGGCGCCGAGCTGCAGGTGTCGCAGGAGGACGCCCGCCTGCGCCCGGAGGGCAGCGAGGTCATGCGCCTGCTGGCCGATCACAGCGAACTGACCGCCCTGACCGGCTGGGAGCCGCGCGTGCCGCTGGAAGAGGGCCTGCGCCAGACCGCCGAGTGGTTCACGAACGCCGCCAACCTCGCCCGCTACCGCGTCGGCGAGTACACCATCTGACTGAACTGACTGAACTGACCGGACTGATCCGCCCGCCTGACCGCGCCCGCCTCTCTCGCCGCGCCCACCGCGACCCCGTGGGACAAGGAGTGCCCCCATGCACGCAGTCATTCTCGCCGGAGGAAAAGGCACCCGCCTGCGCCCCTACACCACCTGCGTTCCCAAACCGCTCGTCCCGATCGGCGACACGTACTCGATCCTGGAGATCGTGCTGCACCAGTTGCGCGCCCACGGGTTCGCGCGCGTCACGCTGGCCGTGGGGCACATGGGCCACCTGATCCGCGCGTTCGTCGGGGACGGCAGCCGCTACGGCCTGAACGTGGACTACACCGACGAGGTCACGCCGCTGGGCACCATCGGCCCGGTCCTGAACCTGCTAGGCAGCCTGCCCGAGACCTTCCTGATCATGAACGGCGACGTGCTGACCAACCTGGATTACGGCGCGTTCCTGAAACGCCACGCCCAGGGAAGCGCGCCGGTCACGGTCGCCACGTACCGCCGCGAGATCCGCAGCGAGTTCGGCGTGCTGGACGTGGACGAGAGCGGGGAGCGGATCGTGGCGTTCCGCGAGAAGCCCAGCGTGCCGTTCCAGGTCAGCATGGGCGTGTACGCCATGACCCGCGAGACCCTGCGCCGCTACGAGCCGGGGCAGGTGCTGGGCTTCGATACCCTGATGCTGGACCTGCTGGACAGCGGGGAACTGCCGGGCAGCGACCTGTTCGGCGGGTACTGGCTGGACATCGGCCGGCCCGAGGATTACGACACTGCCAACGAGCAGTGGAGCACCATGCAGCACGTGCTGCTGCCCCACATGAACCTCAGCGCGGCCGACTGATGACCGGGCCGGTCGTGGTGCTGGGCGCCGGTGGATTCCTGGGCCGGCACGTCGTCGCGGCGCTGCGCGGGGCGGGTCAGGCCGTGCGGGTGCCCAGTCCGCACGCAGCCGGACGTCCTGACCTGACTGGCCTGGACCGCGCCGCCTGGGACGACCTGCTGCGCGGCAGCGGCGGCGTGATCAACGCGGCCGGACGCACCGCCGGCAGTGAGCAGGAACTGGAGGCCGCCAACGTGCACCTGCTGAGCGCCGCCCTGAGCGCCGCCGGGCGCGCGGGCGTGCCGCTCGTGACCTTCGCCTCGGCCGCCGAGTACGGCCGCACGGAAGACGGGCACGCCGCCCACGAAACCGACGAGGCCCGCCCGCTCGCGCCGTACGGGCAGAGCAAACTGCGCGGCACGCAGGCGCTGCAACGCGCCGTGCAGGAAGGGCAGGTGCGCGCCGCCGCGCTGCGCCTGACCAACCCGCTCGGCGAGGGCATCGGCGAGGGCACCCTGCCGGGCCGCGCGGCGCGCGAACTGCGTCAGGCCACGCGGCTGGGCCTGGAATCGGTACGGTTCGGGCCGCTGGGCGCGCGGCGTGACTTCGTGGACGCCCGCGACGCCGCCCGCGCCGCCCTGCACCTGCTGGCCCAGTTGCATGCAGAGGTGCCGACCCTGCCCGACGTGATCAACGTGGGCAGCGGCGAGGCCCGCCCGGTGCGTGATCTGGTCACCGGACTGGCCGCGCAACTCGGGTACCACGGCGAACTGCTGGAGGACGCGCCGGGCAGCCCCCGCAGCGGCGACGTGCCTTACCAGCGGGCCGACCTGACCCGCCTGCACGCCTCAGGCTTCCGCGCCCGGCACTCCTTCGGGGACAGCCTGCGCGCCCTGCTGCAGGAACCCATGCCCGCCTGACGGCGTTCGACTGCGCCACGTTTTCTCCAGCCCCCCCCTTCTGTCACCGGCCATTCCCGCACCGCCTCACAGGAGACGCCCCATGAACCGACCCACCACGCTGGCCCTGACCTTCCTGACCCTGACACTGGCCGCCTGCGGACGCCCCGCCAGCACGCCCGCCGTCTCCACCGACGATACCTCTTCCGGAAGCGTGGCCGACGCGGGGGGACACGGCGCGGGGGGAAACGGCGCGGCGGGTCATGGGGATCACGCGCTGGCCGCGCCCGGACCGGACCGGTCGCGCCTGCCCAGCCGCGCGGTCCTGGGCCCGGCGACCGTCGCGCCCGGCCTGCGGGTGCAGACGCTCCCGGCGAACGTGCAGCCGAACCTGCTGGCCCTGAAAGTCCTGATTCTCAGCAGCGGCCCCAGCGATTACGGGATCGGGACGGCGCGCGCCCTGCTGGATCAGTCCGGGATTCCCTACGACGTGCTGGACGCCAGCCGTACGCCCCTGGACACGGCGGCCCTGATCGCCCCGGACGGCAGCGGCCGCTACCAGGGCGTCATCCTGACCGACAGCGCCCTGATCATGGACGCCGGGAACGGCACGTACCCGAGTGCGCTGGACAGCGCCGAGTGGGACACGCTGTTCGAGTACGAACGGACCTTCCGGGTCAGGCAACTGGCGCTGTACGGCGCGCCCGGCAGCGTGCCCGAGGATTACGGCCTGCGGTACGTGGCGGGCGCCGAGACTGCGACCACCTCGCTGCGCCTGAACGCCGCCGGGCAGGCCGTGTTCAGTGACCTCAAGGGCGCCGCGATTCCCGTCACGTACTCGTACACCTACCCGTCCGCGCTGCAGAGCGTCCCCGGCGTGAGCACGCAGGTCCTGGCGACCGACCCGTCCGGGCGCGTCCTGGCCGCCACGAGTACCAGCGCCGACGGCCGCGAGCGCCTGATCCTGACCAGCGCGCAGAACCCGTACCTGACGCACTCGCAGCTGCTGGGGCGGGGCCTGGCGCAGTGGCTCACGCGCGGCGTGCACCTCGGCGAGCACCGCCGGTTCCTGCAGGTGGATATCGACGACGTGTTCCTCGAAGGCGATCACCTGACCAGCGCCCTGACCCTCACCGCGCCGTTCCGCCTGTCGGGCTCCGACCTGCTGAACGTCCGCACGCAGCAGGACCGCCTGCGCAGCAACTACCCGGCCGCCCCGAACTTCCGGTACGCCCTGATGTTCAACGGGGGCGGCGCGAACACGGCCGTGCCCACGCTGTGCACCAACTCGCCCTGGCTGACCCGTGACCTGCTCAGCAGCGTGGCCCGCTGCCTGAACACCCAGTTCGACTGGGTAAACCACACCCTGGACCACCAGCGCATGGACGTCATGCCGCTTTCCACCGCCACCACGCAGATTCAGCAGAACCTGAGCGTGGGCACGAAACTGGGCCTGAACATGAGCCGCGCGTCTCTGGTCACCGGGGAGCACAGCGGCCTGGGCTTCATGGACCCCACCGACGACGGCACCCGCAACGACGACGGCACCGCCGGCCCCAAACAGGACCTCGGGCTGGGCCGCAGCAACCCCAACCTGCTGTCGGCCGCCGTCAGCAGCGGCGTGACCTACCTGGCGTCCGATCACAGCGTCGCCAGCCAGTGGGACGCGCAGTGCCCCACCTGCGGCGTGCCTCACCCGCTGAACCCCGGCGTGTTCCTGGTGCCCCGCTGGCCGAACAGCGTGGCGTACCACGTGACCACGCCCGACGAGGCGACCGCCTTCTACAACAGCCTGTACGGGCCGGGCGGCCTGTTCCCGTACTGGGACCGGAACCTGACCTACGCGGAATTCCTGGACCGCGAGAGCGATCAGGCCCTCACGCACATCCTGAACGGCACGCCGTTCCCGCACTTCATGCACCAGCCGAACCTGCGGCAGTACGCGGGCGGCAAGAGCCTCGCCACCGACTGGGTGCAGGCCGCCCTCGTCAAGTACAGCACCTACAGCAAACTGCCGCTGAACACGCTGCGCTGGGATGACCTGGGAGCCCAGGTGCGGCGTCACACGGCCGAGGTGAAAGCCAGCGCCGCCGGAACCCTGAGCGGCACATGGAACCGCAGCGCCGGAACCGTCCGCCTGACCAGCAGCGCCGGGACCGTTCCCGTCACGCTGAGCGGGGCCAGTAGCGGCACGCTGTACGGCACCGACCGCGCCGCCCGCTACGACCTGAGCGGCAGCCTCGACGTGCCCGTCACGCCCCGCTGACCTGCGGCCCCCCGCACTGACCGGCCGGTTACCATGAAGGTCACGCGCCCGCCCCCTTGCCCCCTTCCCCGGAGTTCTGAACCCATGCCTACCCTCAAGCCCGTCCGCCCCACCGACCGTAGCGCCCATCCCCCCCGTCCCCGCCGCCTGGGGCCGCGCAGCGCCCTGCTGCTGCTGGCCCTGACCCTGAGTGCCTGCGGGGGAGGGCAGCAGGGCGCGCCGGCACCGGCGCCGGTCCCGGACACGGCGGCCCTGACCCCGGAAGCCATCGAGGCGAAACTGACCTCCGGGAACGTGGACCTCTCCGAGATCACGCACTACGGCGACCCGGTCACGGCCAGCGGGGACGGCGCGTACGTGCAGCCCGACGTGGACCTCCCGGACGAACCCTACGCGCCCACGCTGATCGCCGGTCAGCAGCTGCGCGACTCGGCGCAGCAGGCGGCGGCCAGCGCCCGGCTGGGCGAGACCCGCGTGCCGGGCTCGCTGCGTGCCCAGGCAGCCCCCAGCGGCCTGAGCGGCGTGACCCTGACCCCGGACCGCACGCAACTTCAGGTGCTGATCCTGCACGCCGGAGCGGCCGATTTCGGACTGCCCAGCGCGCGGGCGCTGCTGCAGGCGCACGGCATTCCCTTCACCACGCTGGACGCCACGACCGCGCCGCTGGACGCCGCCGCGCTGGTCGCCCCGGACGGCACCGGCCGGTATCAGGCGGTCGTGCTGACCAGTAACGCCCTGACCACCGAAACCCGCCCCGGCTACTACGAGAGCGCCCTGAACACCGACGAGTGGAGCACGCTGTTCGAGTACGAACGCACCTTCGGGGCGCGGCAACTGGCGCTGTTCGGGTACCCGCAGGCCTCGCCGGAAGACTACGGCCTGCGGGCCGCGCCAGAACTGGCGAGCAGTGCAGCTGACCTGACTGTCACGCCCGCCGGGAAGGCCGTATTCGCGGACCTGACCGGCGCGGTGCCCGTGCGCTACGCGTACAACTACCCCTCCCGCCTGGAGGCGGTGCCCGGCGTGACCACCACGCCCGTCCTGACCGACGCGGGCGGCAACGTCCTGGCCGCGACCAGCACCAGCCCCGACGGACGCGAGCGGATGCTGCTGACCATGGCGCAGAACCCGTACCTGCTGCACACGCAACTGCTGGGCGACGGCCTCATCCAGTGGCTCACGCGCGGCGTGCACCTGGGCGAGTACCGCCGCTTCCTGCAGGTGGACATCGACGACTGGTTCCTGTACGCCGACCGGTTCGACCCGACCACGGGCAAGATCGTGCCCCGCGATTTCCGCCTGCGCGGCAGCGACGCCCTGAGCCTGCGCGACCAGCAGAGTGCCGTGCGCACGCAGTACCCGGCCGCCCCGAACTTCCGGTACGCGCAGGCCTTCAACGGCCTGGGAGCCGACGTGACCGCCCCGAACACCTGCGCGCCCGCCGCCAGCGTGGCGGACCCGCTGAGCGCCGTGACCAAGTGCCTGGCGAACTCCTTCGACTGGGTGAACCACTCGCGTGACCACCTGAACATGGACACCATGAACCGCAGCGACGCGTTCACGCAGCTGTACCAGAACGCCCTGATCGGCTCGTACATGCGCCTGCCCATGAGCCTGCGCGCCGTGGTCACGCCGGAACACTCGGGGCTGGGCTGGTACTCGCCCGCCGCCGGGCAGAACAAGGTGGATTACGGCCTGAACGCCGGCAACCGCGAGCTGATGCAGGCGACCAGCCTGATGGGCATGCGGTACGTCGCCTCGAACCACTCGGTGCCCAGCCAGTGGGACCCGCAGTGCCCGAACTGCGGCGTGACCAGCCCCCTGAACCCCCTGACGCTGCTGGTGCCCCGCTGGCCGAACAGCGTGGCGTACAACACCACCGCGCCCGACGAGGCGACCGGGCAGTACAACGCCGTGTTCGGCCCCAGCGGGACCGCCCCGTACTGGCCGAAGAACCTGAACTACGACGAGTTCCTGGCGCAGGACGTGGGCATCAGCGTGATTCACCTGCTCAGTGGCACGGCGTGGCCGCACTACATGCACCAGGGCAACCTGAAGGAGTACGCGCCGGGTCGCAGCCTCGCGACCGACTGGGTCAGGGCGCTGCTGGACACGTACTCGGGGTACTCGACGCTGCCGCTGAACACCCTGAACTGGAACTCGCTGGGCCTGTACGTGGACGCCCGCACCCGCTACGAGGGGGACAAGGGCAGCGTCGTGGCGGTCTTCGACCGTAAGCTGAACACCGTGCAGGTGCAGCGCAGCGGCGCGGCCAGCCGCTTCGTGTTCCTGAGCGGCGCGGCGGCCAGTGCCACCCAGAAGACCGAGGTGTATGCCGGGCGGCGCATGGCGCAGTTCACGGTCGGTTCGGCTGGCACGACCGTGCCCGTCACGCCCCGCTGAGCGTGTCCCTCCCGGCCCCCCCGTCCCCGGCTGAACCGGTCGGCGCGGCGCAGCGAACGGCGCTGGCGGTGTACTACGGGCCGCCCACGCCCACCGCGCTGCGCGCCCTGGCCGGCCATGAACGTGTGGCCGTTCAGGCCGGGCTATACAGCCCCGGAGAGCTGCGGGCGCTGCGGCGCACGGCGCAGGTACTGGGGTACCTGAGCGTGGGCGAGGACCACCCGCTGGGCGAGTGGCCCTGCGTGCCCGGCACCGCCCCGTATCACCTTCAGGTGAACCCCGCCTGGGGCAGCGTGAGCGTGGACGTCCGCCACCCGCAGTGGCAGCAGGTGCTGCTGGAGCGGGCCGCGCAGGCCCTGGCGCACACGGACGGCCTGCTGCTGGACACCCTGGACAGCGCCGACCCGACCGGGACACTGGCGCTGATCCGGACCCTGCGCGCCCACTGGCCGCACGCGACGCTGACCGGCAACCGGGGCTTCGCACTGCTGCCGGAACTGGCGCCGCTGCTTGACGGCGTGCTGTTCGAGGCGTTCAGCACCACCCACGCCCCCGCCCCGGCCCTGCACCCGCCGGACGGGATGGCGTACACCGCGCACTGGCTGCGGGAAGTGCGCCGCCACAGCCTGCCGGTGGACGCGCTGGACTACGCGGACACGCCGGAACTGGCGGCCGCCGCGCACGCCCGCGCCACCGCGTACGGCCTGAGCACCTTCGTGACCGACCGGACCCTCTCCCGGCCAGCCGACCCGCACGCACCCACGCCCACCCACCCAGTCCTGACATCCGGAGGGCCGCCATGTACCGACCACACCTGACCCGCCCGTCCCTGCTGGCTCTGGCACTCCGGATGCTGCCGGGCCTGCTGCTGGTCGCCTGCGCCGCCGGAGCGGGCGCGGATAACCAGCCCAGCACGCCGCCCAGCGCCACACCGCCGGTCACCACTCCACCAGTTACCGCTCCGCCTGTGCCCACGCCGCCTGCCTCCGGGAGCACGACCCGGCAGGCCCGCCTGCACGCCGCCCGCAGCTGGGGGTACCAGCTCACCAACTATATTCCGGCGCGCCTGGAGCCGGTTGCGGCTTCCAGTTTCGATCTGGTGGTCGTGGACGCCGGGGACGACTACGGCGTGCCGTGGCCGACCGCCGAATTGCGGACCGCCACCGCCCGTGCCGGCCAGGATGACCGCCTGCTGCTCGGGTACCTGAGCATCGGCGCGGCCGAGAGTTACCGCCCGTACTGGCAGCCCGGCTGGAAGACCAATCCGCCCGCGTGGCTGCTTCAGGAGGACCCGGACTGGCCGGGCAGTTTCAACGTGGCGTACTGGCACCCGGACTGGCAGGCGACCGTGCTGCGCAGCCTGGACCGCCTGATGGATTCCGGGTTCGACGGCGTGTACATGGACCTCGTGGACGCCTACTACCGCAACCCGCAGAACCCGGACGCGCAGGCGGACATGGTCACGTGGGTGTGCCGCATCGCCGCGCACGCCCACGCCCGCGACCCGGACTTCCTGATCGTTCCGCAGAACGCCTCGGGCCTGATCCGCGACCCGCGTTACGTGCCGTGCGTGGACGCCCTGGGCAACGAGGAGACCTTCATGTACGCCATGAACACGCCCACCGAACCCGAACGGCAGACGCAACTGCTGGCCGACTACGCGCAGTGGAAGGCGCGCGGCAAGCCCGTGTTCACCATCGAGTACGCCGACCGCGAGCCGCTGATCACGCAGCTGTACGCCCGCGCCCGCGCCGCCGGACTGGTCCCCTACGTGACCGTGCGCAACGTGGACGTCCTGACGCCCGGCCGCTGACGGAGCCGCTGACCGGGTTGCCGGTTCGGCCCGGCTACCCGCGCCCACCGGCGATTCGCCGGGCGTCCGGGTGGCGGGCGAGCCGCTGCATAGCCCACGCGCCCAGCAGCGGCCCGGCGGCCAGCACGGCGAACACGGCGGGCCACCCGGCCGCGCTGACCAAAACCGGCACCAGCGCGATGCTCACAGCGGTCAGCGTGAAGCCCAGGGCCAGTTGCGCGGTCAGGGCGGTGCCCACGAAACGGGGATCGGCGATCTCGCTGACGACCGTACTGAACTGCGCGCTGTCCGCGATGATCCACAGGCCCCAGAACACGCTGACGGTCAGAATCAGGGCGGGAGCGGCGTGCAGGAAGGTCAGGGCGGCCAGCATCAGCGCCGAGCCGCCCGAGAGCAACATCGCCAGGGTGGTCAGGCGCGTGCGGCCCCAGCGGTCGCCCAGTACGCCGCCCAGCACGCAACCCAGTGCGCCCACGCCCACGACCAGCGCCGTGGCGAGAGCCGCGCGGGCCGCGCCGCCGGGTCCGGTCAACTGCGCGGCGTAGTACACGGCAAACCACGTCCACATGGCGTACAGCTCCCACATGTGCCCTAGGTACCCCAGGGTGCTCAGGCCCACGCCGCCGCGCGTGACGGCCTGCCACGCCCGGCCCGGCTGGAAGGGGGCCGCCCTGGCCTGCGCCCCGCCGGGTGCGGGGGGCACAGTCAGGGCCAGCAGGCCGCCCAGGGCCGCCAGGACGCTGGTGACCGTGATCACGGCGCGCCAGTCCGCGCCGCCCAGGCCGTTCACGAGGTGCGGCAGGGCGCTGCCCAGCGTGAGCGCGCCGACCATCACGCCCAGCGCCAGCCCACGCCCACGCGTGAAGTGCGCACTCATGAGTTTCAGGGTCACGGGGTACACCAGCGCCAGAGCCGCGCCGGTCAGGGCGCGCAGCAACGTGCCCGCCAGCGGGCCGTGCGCGAGCAGCAACGCGGCGTTCGCGGCGGCGGCGGCCAGGGAACCGGCGGCGATCAGGCGGCGCGCATCGATCCGGTCCGGCAGGTTCAGTGCGGCGCTCAGGACGGCGCCCAGCACGAATCCCAGTTGCACGGCCAGCGTCAACCACGCCGAGGCGCGGTCGGTCACGCTCCACTCGGCGCGCAGCTGCCCGATCACCGCGGCGGCCGAGAACCACGGAGACATGCTCAGGACCACGGCGGCGGCCAGCAGGCCCAGGGCCAGCCAGCGCCGGGAGTCGGGGGCACGGACCTCGTGGTGGGCGCGGTCAGGAGGCACGTCCCCGACCGTAGCACGCGGCCTGCACCCGGTTCAGCGGGCGACCGGACGCACAGGCACGGGGCGGAAGTGTCACAATGCCTGCGATGCAACGCTCTCTGGTGAATTCTTGACCCGCCCTCCCCTGCTGCTGGGCCTGGACGCCGGTGGAAGCGGGACCAAGTGGGTGCTGTTCCGCGCCGGGCAGCGCGTGGCGGACGGCCGCACCGCGCCCCTCACCGCCCCGCTCGTGGGCACGCCCGCCGGGGACGACGCCCTGGCCGAACTGAAAGCGGCCGTGCCGGGCCGCGCGGACGCCGCGCACGCCGGAGTGCCGGGCCTGAGCGCCGGGACGGAGCAGGCCGCCGCCGTGCGGGACGCCCTGGCGGGCGCGCTGGGCATGAACGCCGCGCACCTGAGCCTGGAAGGCGACCTGGACCTCGCGTACCGCGCGCACCTCGCGCCCGGCGCGGGCGTGCTGCTGTACGCCGGGACGGGCAGCATCGCGTACCACGTGGCCCGCAGCGGTGAGGTCGTCCGCGCGGGCGGGCGCGGCTACCGCATCGGGGATGACGGCGCGGGCTTCAGCCTGGGCCGCGCGGCGCTGCGCGTCCTGACCGAGGCGCTCGACCGGGGGCAGGAACCCGACTCGGTCCTGGCGCGCGAGGTGCACGCCATCAGCGGCGGCACCGACTGGGACACGCTGCGGGCCTTCACGTACGGACAGCCGGGCGCGGCGGCCGTGGCGCGGCTGGCACCGGCCGTGTCCCGCGCCGCCGAGCAGGGCGACCCGGTCGCCGCGCACCTGATCGAGGAGGCCGCGCAGGCGCTGGCCGAACTCGCGCGGCGCGTGCAGGAGCAGGTGGGCGCACTGCCCGTCACCGCGACTGGGGGGGCGCTGCGCTCACCGCTGATGGCCGCCGCGCTGGGCCGCGCGCTGCCCGGCGTGAACGTGCAGCAACGCGAGCACGCCGACGCCGCCGCCCGGTACGCCGGCGCGCAGTACGGCGACTGAGCTGGTGTCCGGGCCGATGTCCGGTCGGGTCAGGCGTCCTGGCCGGGACCGGTCGACACCGTCTCGGTCAGTTCCACGAAGGGTTCCACGAGGGCCGGGTCGAACTGCCGTCCGGCCTGCGTGCGGATCTCGCTGATGGCCCGTTCGTGCGTCCAGGCGGCCTTGTAGGGTCGGGGACTGGTCAGGGCGTCGTACACGTCGCACAGCGCGAACAGGCGCCCCTGGAGGCTGATGGCCTGCGCGGCCACGCGGCGCGGGTAGCCGCTGCCGTCCCAGCGTTCATGGTGGTCCTGAATAACGGACAGGGCGCCGGGCGGCAGGAACTGCAGGGCATGCGCGAACCGCACGCCCGCCTGAACGTGCGAGCACATCGAGGCGCGCTCCTCAGGGTCCAGCAGGCCGGGTTTGAGCAGCACGGCGTCAGGAATGGCGATCTTGCCGATGTCGTGCAGGTACGCTCCCCAGCGCAGCGCCTCCCGCTGCTGTTCCGTCCAGCCCAGCCGGTCGGCGAAGCGGACGGCCAGACTGGTCACCCGGTCCGTGTGCCCCTGCGTTTCACCGTCGCGCGCTTCCAGCGCCAGCCCCAGCGCCCGCAGGGCCGACTCGCGCGTGACCCGCACTTCCTCCTCGGCGACCAGGCGGCCGGCCAGCGCGGCAATCGTGCTGCTGATCATGCTGAACAGCGTGGCCTCCTCGCGCTGCCACACGTGCGCCTCGAAGGTATGCATCAGGAACGCGCCGAGCAGCTGCCCCTGCGCGTCCCGGACGGGCGCGGCCGCGAGGCTGGCGACACCCAGTTCCGGGAATCCCAGGGTGTCGGGGCTCAGGCGGGTGTCGTCGTAGAACAGGGGTGAGGCGCTGCCCTGCAAGGCCACCATCAGTGGAGTGTCGCCGGGCAGGCCGTGCGCGGCGACGGCCTGCATGCCGGGCGTCTGCGGCATCTCGCCGGTCGCGGCGCGCACCCGGAAAGCCAGCAGGCGGCGGTCCGCCTGAAAGTACGCCGAGCCGCCGGCGGCGGTGTCCCGCACCAGTTTTTCCAGGGTGGGCGTGACGCCACTGGCGATGTCACGGGCACCCAGGGCGAGAGCCGTGAGGTTCAGCAGGTCCCGCGCGTCCTTCTCGCGGTCCGGTACCACGGTTCCATCAGCGCCGCGGTCGGTCGGGGCAAGATTCATGGTCCACAGTATCGCGCACTCGCCGGAGCGTCTGTGCGGCATTCCACGGCGGTCAGGTCCTACGGATTCCGTCTGTCTCCCACTCGCTCTGCGGCGCAGCTCTACAAGTCCGCTCGGCTTGAACGGTTTTGCAAACCATTCAATCGGAGTCCGTATCAGCAGCCGCAGGCGCCCCCGGCGGATGGGAAGGCCGGGGCAGGAGGACCGGTCTTTTCCGGCCGGTGGCTGCCCGCATGTGCTGCCCTCAGGTGGCGTGGGTGCCCAGCAGGTCGCGGGCCGTGATCTCGTCCACGATCAGGGTGTTCATCAGCTCGCCGGCCAGTGCGGCGCGCAGGGCCTGAACCTTGCCGAGGCCACTGACGATGCAGATGGACTGCGTGGCCCGCTGGGTCAGGGTCAGGTCCGGGCCACTGCTGCGGGCGTTCATGGGAATACCGCCGAAGGTGCCGTCGGCGCGGAAGAACACGGTGGCAATGTCACCGGCGACACCCTGCTCGGTCAGGGCCTGCTGATCGGCCGGGTCGAGGTACCCGGCGACGTACACGTGGCTGGGCAGGTTCGCGCCGGCCGCGCCGACGGAGTACAGCAGCACGTCTGCGCCTTCTTGCAGGTCCAGGACGTGGCGGACGCTGCGTTCGCGCCACATGGCCTGCCGGGTGGCGGGATCGTCGAAGAAGGTGGGCACCGGGAACAGGTGGGCGCGCGCGCCGTAGTTGCTGGCAAAGCGGGTGACGGTGTCGGTCACGAAGCCGCTCATGAAGTCGCGGGCGTTGGCGCTGCCGTTCAGCTGCACGAACTGCAGGTCGGGAATGTGGCGGGGAGTCAGGCAGCGGGACACGGCGTCCAGGGTGGTGCCCCAGGCGAGCCCGACGGTCTGACCTGGCCGTAGCGTCTGCCCCAGCAGGGTGGCACTGGCGACCGAGACGCGCTCGAGCCACACGGATTCCGGACTGCCCGGCGGCACGCTGACCACGTGCGGGGTCAGGAAGGGGTACGCGGCGCGCAGCTGCGCTTCGAGGCTCTGCGGCTGCGCCTGCGGGTCGTGGATGCGGATCTCGACCAGTCCGGTGCGGCGGGCGTGCGAGAGCAGCCGCGACACCTTGGGGCGGGACAGGCCGAGTTCGCGGGCGATGGCGTCGGTGGTCAGGCCCTGGACGTAGTACAGGCGGGCGACCCGCGCGGCCTGGGTGTCCGTGATGGCGTCGTTCACGCCCCGCAGCATACGCGGCAGGTTGATTGAGGGTCGGGTGGGGCAAGAAGTCTGCCGGGCCCGGAACAGGCTTGAACAAACGTTCATAAGATGTTGACAATCGTTCATCCGTCGGGCAACATGACCGCATCAACAATTGATTGCGGTCACAGTCCGCACACCACAGGCGTCCCATACGGTCTGAACGACCTCAGGGCACCTGTTGACGGCGACTGCCCGTACAGGAGGAAGGCATGGTATTCAAAGCGTCTCAGGAGTTCATGGCTGAATTACTCGGCACCATGGTCCTCATCCTCTTCGGTTGTGGTGTGGTCGCCATGGTCGTCCTGTTCCAGGCGACCGACCCCGCGATCCCCGGACAGATCGTCAACGGCGGATACACCAACATCACGCTCGGCTGGGGCTTCGCGGTCCTGATGGGCATCTTCATCTCCGGCACCATCAGCGGAGCGCACCTGAACCCGGCCGTCACCGTGGCGCTGGCCGTCACCGGCCGCTTCCCGTGGGCCAAGGCGCCCCACTACATCGCCGGGCAGTTCATCGGTGCGTTCCTAGGCGCCGCCATCGTCTTCGCTGTCTATCACGCCAAGTGGCTGGGATTCGACCCGCAGCTCGACAACACCACCGGCATCTTCAGCACCTTCCCGGCCGTGCCCGGCTTCTGGCCCGGCTTCATCGATCAGGTGGTCGGCACCGCGCTGCTCATGGCACTGATCCTCGCCATCGGCGACAAACTGAACAACCCGGCCGGAGCGGCCTGGGGGGGGCTGGCGGTGGCGTTCGTGGTCATGGCGATCGGCATCAGCTTCGGCGGCATGCACGGCTACGCCATTAACCCGGCCCGCGACCTGGGCCCGCGCCTGTTCGCCCTGATCGCAGGCTTCCGCAACACCGGATTCGAGAACGGCGTGTGGCTGGTCCCCGTGATCGGGCCGCTCGTCGGAGCGGTGATCGGAGCCCTGATCTACGACACGTTCATCGGTAAACCCCTGCTGAAAGCGGGTGAGGCCCACCAGGGCCTCCAGGGTGCCGATCCCGCCTACAACGCCGACACGCGCCGCTGAACCCGGGGCCGGCCCCCGCCCGGCCCACAGACCCGCCCCTTTTCAGGCCCCCAGGGAGCCGCACAGGAGTCCATCATGAGTAAATTCATTCTCGCCCTCGACCAGGGCACCACCAGCAGCCGCGCCATCGTCTTCGATCAGGACGCCAACATCGTCCGCACCGCGCAGAAGGAATTCCGGCAGATCTTCCCCCGGCCCGGCTGGGTGGAACACGACGCCAACGAGATCTGGAGCACCCAGATCGGCGTGGCGCAGGAAGCCATCAGCGGCGCGGGCCTGAAGGCCAGTGATATCGCCGCCATCGGCATCACCAACCAGCGCGAGACGGTGGTCGTGTGGGACCGCGCGACCGGCAAACCCATCCACAACGCCATCGTCTGGCAGGACCGCCGGACCGCCAGCGAGTGCGACGCCCTGCGCGCCGCCGGCCGCGCCGAGATGATCCAGCAGAAGACCGGCCTGCTGATCGACGCTTACTTCAGCGGCACCAAGGTCAAGTGGATTCTCGATCACGTGGACGGCGCCCGCGAAAGGGCCGAGCGCGGCGAACTGGCCTTCGGGACGGTGGATTCCTGGCTGATCTTCAACCTGACGGGGGGCGAACTGCACATCACGGACGCCACGAACGCCAGCCGCACGCTGCTGTACAACATCCACACCGGCGAGTGGGACGACGAACTGCTCGCGCTGCTGAACGTGCCGCGCGCCCTGCTGCCCGAAGTCCGGAACTCCTCGGAGGTGTACGGCGAGACCGCCGAAGGCCTGCTGGGCGCCCGCGTGAAGATTGCCGGGATCGCCGGGGATCAACAGGCCGCGACCTTCGGGCAGGCCTGCCTGGAACGCGGCATGGCGAAGAACACCTACGGCACCGGCTGCTTCATGCTGATGAACACCGCGCAGGAAGCCGTTCCCAGCCAGAACAAGCTGCTGACCACCGTTGCGTGGCAGCTGGACGGCCAGCGCACCTACGCACTGGAAGGCTCGGTCTTCGTGGCGGGCGCCGTGGTGCAGTGGCTGCGTGACGGGCTGGGCATCATCCGCTCGAGCACCGAGGTTGAAGCCCTGGCGACCAGCGTGCCCGACAGTGACGGCGTGTTCCTGGTCCCAGCCTTCGTGGGGCTGGGCGCGCCGTACTGGGACAGCTACGCTCGCGGCACCATGGTGGGCCTGACGCGCGGCACGACCGCCGCGCACATTGCCCGCGCGGCCCTGGAAAGCATTGCGTTCCAGTCGGCGGAACTGCTTGACGCCATGCAGCAGGACAGCGGCGCGCCTCTCAAGGAGCTGCGCGTGGACGGCGGGGCCAGCAACAACAACCTGATGATGCAGTTCCAGGCCGACATTCTGGGCGTGCCGGTGGTCCGTCCGAAGGTCACGGAGACGACCGCGCTGGGCGCCGCGTACCTGGCGGGTCTGGCCGTCGGGTACTGGAAGAGCACGGACGACATCACCCGTCAGTGGCAGGTGGACCGCACCTTTGAGCCGCAGATGGAAGAGGACGAGCGCGCGCGCCTGATGCGCCGCTGGCGCAAGGCAGTCGAGCGCAGCCGCGAGTGGGCAGAAGCCGACAGCTGAGCCGGACCTGACGGAACGGTAACGTCTGTCCCGGACCCCTGGCAGCAGGCGGTCCGGGACAGACGTTTGCGCTAAGCAGCGTCTCAAGGGGCAGGTCCGGCTCAACCTGCCTCGCAGGGAGGCCAGCTGTTCAGCCCTCCTCTCGGCAGAGAACCGGGCTGTTCACTCCACGCCCGGAACATGCTTTCCCTCTCCCGGTGTTACCCAGGTGGCGAGCCTCGTCCCATCCTTCGCCCGAGATCCATACCGGATGGTGTAGTCAACGCTACTGAACAAATGTTCTAGATATGCGAACATACGTTCATATCAGGAATGACGTGCCCGCTGGAGCGGCCCGTACGTTCCCACCCACGCTGAGCTTCTTCCCGAACCACACGCTCCAGAAAGAAGGTTGAACCCATGACCACCCAACCCCGCATCACCGACCCCCGCACCGACGCACTGCGCGCCGCTACCACCGATCAGACCTGGGACCTGCTGGTCATCGGGGGCGGCGCGTCCGGCCTGGGCACCGCCGTCGAGGCGGCCACACGCGGGTACCGTGTGCTGCTGCTCGAATCGCACGATTACGCCAAGGGCACCAGCAGCCGCTCGACCAAACTGGTACACGGCGGCGTGCGGTACCTCGCGCAGGGGAACGTGTCCCTGGTGCGCGAGGCGCTGCACGAGCGCGGCCTGCTCAAGCAGAACGCCCCTCACCTCGTGCATGACCTGGGCTTCCTGATCGCCGCGTACAAGTGGTGGGCCGCGCCCTTCTACGGCATCGGCCTGAAGATGTACGACCTGCTGGCCGGGAAACTGAACCTGAAAGCCAGCCGGTACGTGAACAAGGCCCAGGCGCTGGAACGCACGCCCACCCTGAAGAAGCAGGCGCTCAAGGGCGGCATCCTGTACTTCGACGGGCAGTTCGACGACGCCCGGCTGGCCATCACCCTGCTGCGCACCCTGGAAAACCACGGTGGCGTGGCCCTGAACCACGCGCCGGTCGTGGGCCTGATCAGGGAAGGCGGGAAGATCACGGGCGCCCGCTTCCGTGACCAGGAAACCGGGCAGGAGCACGCCGTGCACGCCCGCACCGTCGTGAACGCCACGGGCGTGTTCGTGGACGACGTGCGCCGCATGGAGAACCCGGCCGTGAAACCCATGCTCTCGCCCAGTCAGGGCGTGCACGTGGTCGTGGACCGCCGCTTCCTGCCGGGCGACAGCGCCATCATGGTGCCCCGCACCGACGACGGCCGCGTGCTGTTCGCCGTGCCCTGGCACGATCACGTGGTGATCGGCACGACCGACACGCCGCTGCCCGAGGCGAGCGTGGAGCCCCGCGCGCTGCCCGAGGAAGTTGAGTTCATCCTGAAGACGGCCGCGCAGTACCTGGACCCGGCCCCCACCCGCGCCGACGTGCGCAGCGTGTACGCCGGCCTGCGCCCCCTGGTGAAGGCGGCCGAGGGCACCGACACCAAGAGCCTGTCGCGTGATCACGTGATCCGCATCAGTGACGGCGGCCTGATCACCCTGACCGGCGGCAAGTGGACCACGTACCGCCGCATGGGCGAGGACACCGTGAACCGCGCCGCCGCGCAGGCCGGACTGCCCCAGCGCCTGAGCCTCACGGCTGGCCTGAAACTGCATGGGGCCGCCGCGCCCGACACGCATCAGGCAGATCACTGGCAGGTGTACGGCACGGACGCCGCGCACATCCAGGCGCTGCCCGGCGCGGACACGCCCCTGCACCCGGAGTTGCCCTACACCGAGGCGGAGGTCCGCTGGGCCGCCCGCGCCGAGCAGGCCCGCACCGCCGAGGACGTGCTGTCGCGCCGCCTGCGCGCCCTGCTGCTGAACGCCCGTGCCAGCATCGAGGCCGCGCCGCGCGTGACAGCCATCCTGGCCGAGGAACTCGGCCGGGACGCCGCGTGGCAGGACGCGCAGGTTCAGGCGTACAGGGAACTGGCCAGCGGGTACGTGCTGAACTGACCGGCCCTGCGAGCAACGGCAGGACCGCCCCCTGGCAGCGACCAGGGTGGAAAGAAAGACAGGAGGGCGGCGGATCAGGCATGGTCCGTCGCCTTCACCGTGCCGGACAGCGGCGTGCCCCGTCACCTGTTGCGGATTCCGTCTGTTTCGTTGACGACCCGGCACAGCACCAGGCTGCCCATCTCCAAGGCCGGAATCCACTTCTCTCCTGTTCGCATCCGCCGGGTTTGGACAACAGTTCAATCCTTCAGGCGGAGCCCATATGACCCCGCACCCAGTAGCGTGCGGCAGGCAGGGCAACATCCTGTCTGCCGCTTGGGTATGCTGCGGTACTCATGCTTCCGCAGACGCCGCATCAACCGACCTCCCGCGCGCAGGAACCGCTGCGCCGCCGGGTATACGTGGCCGTGTGTCTGCTGGCCGCGGCGGCGCTGCTGGTGATCGTCCTGACTGATCTGGGGCGCGGTCAGGTCGAGCCCGGCACGGCGGCCGGACTGGCGCTGTGCCTGGGCGTGGCGGGCCTGCTACAGTTCTCGCGCCTGCCGTGGCTGCTGGTGGATTACACCGTGCTGCTGGGCGCGTCGGGTATCGTGGTCACGCAACTGCTGCACCTGCTGGGCACCCAGGAACCCATCCCGCTGCGCACGTACTTTCCCGGCGTGTTCCTGGTGATCGCGGCATTCAGCGTGCTGCCAGTCCGCGCCGCGCTGGCCTACACGGCTGCGCTGCTGGCCATCTTCGCGGGTCTGTCGGTCGCCACGGGCAGTGACGTGGTCCTGCTGGGCGAGTTGACGCTGGCTTCCCTGCTGATCGCTCACCTGTCGTACTTCGGGCGGCAGGTCAGCGCCGAACGCGCCCGCTCCGAGGAGCAGTACCGCCTGTCGCGCACCGACGTCCTGACCGGACTGGAGAACCGGCGCGGCATGTACGAACGCATTCAGCAGGCGTTCTCACGCAGCCTGAACAGCGAGGGGGCGGAGTTCACGGTCATGCTGGCCGACATCGACTACTTCAAGCGCGTGAACGACACCTTCGGGCATGACGTGGGCGATCAGGTGCTGCAACGCGTGGCCAGCGTCCTGCAGCGCGAGGTCGGCCATCAGGGCAGCGTGGCCCGCTGGGGCGGTGAGGAATTCCTGATCCTGCTGGAAACCAGCGACCCACCCGTGGTCCGCGCGGTCGCCGGGCAGGCTTGGCACGCCGTACGCACGGGCGGCGTGCTGGGCCTCCCGGCTGTCACCACCAGTCTGGGCGTGGCGAGTTCCGGTGAGGTCGTCTCGGTCAGCGACCTGCTACGCATCGCGGACCGCCGCCTGTACCAGGCCAAGGACGCCGGGCGGGACCGCGTGCAACTCGGCCCGGCCCTGTACGCCCGCGCGCCTTCCGACGCGGCCGGCAAGACCCGGCCAGTCCCCACCGCGCCAGCCAGTACCACGCCACGCGAACAGAACCTCTGATCCGCGTGGCCTGCCGGCCGGCGCCTCTCAGCGTGGTGCGCTCAGGGCGTCCAGTGGCGTGCGGGTGTGGTGCAGGAAGCGGGCCAGGAGCAGCGCGGCGGTACACATCAGTCCCACGCACAGCCCGAACCACAGGCCGCGCGGGCCCAGGCCCAGGCCGAAGGCCAGCAGCACGCCGCTGCCCAAGCCCACGATCCAGTACGCGCCCAGCGAGATCAGCATGGGCACGCGGGTGTCCTGAAGACCGCGCAGCGAGGCGGCCATGCTGACCTGAAGGCCGTCGAAGGCCTGGAACAGCGTGGCGATCAGCAGGAACGCGGCGGCCTGCGCGATCAGGCGGGCGTTGGCGGGGTCCTGCACGTTCACGAATACACCGATGACTGCACGGGGCGTGAACACATACGAGAGGCTGACGAGCAGCATGATCAGCACGGCGATCCCGCCGCCCAGCAGGCCCACCCGGCGGGCCGCGAGCGGGTTGCCCGCACCGTGGTGGTGGGCGACGCGGATGCCGGTGGCGGTTGCCAGTCCCAGCGGGACCATGAACACGGCCGTGATGACCTGGAGGGCCACGTTGTGCGCGGCCAGGGCGTCCGGCCCGAAGCGGGCCATCAGCAGTGAGGTGACGGTGAACAGGCCCCCCTCGGCTCCCAGGGTCAGGCCGATCGGCCAGCCCAGGCGGGCCAGGACGCGCAGTTCGGCGCGCACCGCGCCCGGCTCGGTGGGTGTGGTGGGCAGGCGGGTGCGGACCACGGCGGCCAGCAGCGCGGCGCTCAGCCAGTACACCAGCACGCTGGTCAGGGCCGCGCCGGGCAGCCCCAGCGCCGGCAGTGGCCCCCAGCCGAAGGTCAGGGCGGGGCTGAGGACGGCGGCCAGCAGCGCGCCGCCCAGCGCGATGGCGGTCACAGGGCGCGGCTGCCCGGTGCCTTCCAGCGCGCCCCGCAGGGCGCTGAACGCCAGCGTGGCCGGCATGCCCAGCGCGTACAGGCGCAGGTACAGGCCAGCGAGGTCGCCGCGCAGCCCCTCGGGGGCGTGGGTCTGGAGCAGGTGCGCGGCCAGGAACGCCAGCGGCAGGAACGCCGCCGAGAGCAGCGCGGCGAGCAGCAGTCCGGCCCGCGCGGCGCGGGCCACGCCGGCCGGGTCGCCCGCGCCGTGCGCGGCGGCCACGCGGGGCGCGACCGAGAGCATGATGCCCAGCAGCACGATGAACCCCAGGTAGTACGCGGCGTTTCCGTAGGCGACGGCGGCCAGTTCGGCCGGACCGATGCGGCCGATCACGGCGGTGCTGATCAGGGACAGGGCGTTCACGCTGAACTGCGAGACGATCACGGGCGCGGCGAGGCGCAGCAGGGTGCCGGTCTCGCTGGGGGGCTGGGCGGGTGCCGGCGCGGGGGAAGGTGCAGGGGAATCGGTCGGCATCCGGCCAGTGTACCGGCGGGTGGGGGGGTGTGCCGGAACCGGCGGCAGGCGGGTGATCCGCCCTGCTGGACACCACCGACGTTTCCCCCCATACGCAACGAACGTTCGTTAGGGCCATCCGCTACAGTGGGGCATGACCCACAATCCAGACCCGTCCCGCCCGCGGGGCTTCCGGACCCGCGCCGTTCACGCCGGACATGGCCTCGACCCCGCCACCGGCGCGCACGCCACGCCCATCTACGCCACCAGCACCTTCGGCTACGGCAGCGCCGAACGCGGCGCGCGCCTGTTCGCGGGCGAGGAACAGGGGTACTTCTACTCCCGCCTGACCAACCCCACCGTCCGCGCCTTCGAGGAAAAAGTGGCCAGCCTGGAAGGCCTGCCGGACGCCGTGGCTTTCGCCAGCGGCATGGGCGCCGTGTCTGCCGTGTGCCTGACCCTGCTGAAACCCGGCGACGAGGTCATCTTCATCGCGCCGCTGTACGGCGGCACCACCGGCTTCCTGACCGAGGTCGCCGCGAAATTCGGCGTGACCGTCCACGAAGCCGCCGACGAGAATGCCGCCGAAGCCCTGTGCAGCCCCCGCACCCGCCTGATCTGGGTGGAAACCCCCACCAACCCCGCCCTGAACATCGTGGACCTCGCGCGCGTCTCGCGCATGGCCCGCGCCTGCGGAGCGCTGAGCGTCGCGGACAACACCTTCAGCAGCCCCTCCCTGACCCGCCCGGCCGAGCACGGCGTAAACCTCGTCATGCACAGCGCCACCAAGTACCTCGGCGGGCACGGCGACGCCATCGGCGGCGTCCTCGCCGGACCCGCCGACCTGCTGGCCGAACTGCGCGGCGTGGGCCTGCGCCACGTGGGCGCGTCCCTGGGCCCGTTCGAGGCGTACCTGTTCCTGCGAGGCCTGAAGACCCTGCCGCTGCGCATGGACGCCCACTGCGCCGGGGCCGCCGAACTGGCCGCCGCGCTGGAAGGCCACCCGGCCCTGCACGCCCTGCACTACCCCGGCCTGAGCACCCACCCGGGCCACGAGGTCGCCCGCCGCCAGATGCGCGCCTTCGGAGGCCTGCTGAGCCTCGACCTGGGCACCCAGGCCGCCGCGTTCGCGTTCCTGAACAGCCTCACGCTGTTCACGCAGGCGGTCAGCCTGGGCGACGTGGAAAGCCTGTCGTGCCATCCGGGCAGCACCACCCACCACCTGCTGGGCGACGAGGCCCTGCGCCGCCAGGGCGTGACCCCCGGACTGGTCCGCCTGAGCGTGGGCATCGAAGACCCCGCCGACCTGATCGACGACGTGCTGGGCGCCCTGAACCACGTCGGGACGCCCGCCCGCACAGACCGCGACCTCAGCCGCGCCTGAACGCGGGGCTGTGCGCGTCAGCGCTGCTGGCGCAGGTCGGTCACGCGGCGCAGCTTGCCGCCCTCGCTGCGCGGCAGGCTGCCGGGCTCGCAGGGCTGGCAGCGGATGGTCACGCCCACCTGCTCCTTGACCTGCCGCTCGACCTCGGCGGCCAAGGCGGCCGCTGACACGGCCGGGGCCGGCACCTCAAGTTGCAAGGTCAGTTCGTCCAGCAGGCCGGTGCGGGTCAGGGTGACGTGGTAGTGCGGACTGGTCTGCCCCAGGCGCAGCAGCGCGTCCTCCAGTTGCGCCGGGTACACGTTCACGCCGCGCAGGATGATCAGGTCGTCACTGCGGCCCCGCACGGCGTCCATGCGGCGCAGGGTACGCCCGGTACCGTTCGGGCCGGGCAGCAGGCGCGTGATGTCGCCGGTCCAGTAGCGCACGAGTGGCAGGGCCGTGCGGGTCATGGAGCTCAGGATCAGCACGCCCCACTCGCCGTCCGGCAGGGGCTCGCCTGTCTGGGGGTCCACGATCTCGGGATAGAAGTGATCCTCCCAGACGTAACTGCCGCTCTGCTCGCGGACGTCCTCGTTGCTGACGCCGGGGCCGATGATCTCGGACAGGCCGTAGATGTTCGTGGCGCGCACGCCCAGGCGCTCCTGCACGGCCCGGCGGGTCTTTTCCGCCCAGGGTTCCGCGCCCAGCACCGCGTAGCGCAGCGCGAGGTCACCGGGAAGGACGCCCCGCCGCTCCAGTCCCTCGGCCAGCACGAGCGCGTAACTGGGCGTGCAGGCGATCACCTCGGGTTGCAGGTCCAGCAGCAGGTCCAGTTGCCGTTCGGTGCCGCCGCCCGAGACCGGGACGGTGCACAGGCCCAGCCGCTCGGCCCCGGCGTGGGTGCCTAGGCCGCCCGTGAACAGCCCGTACCCGTAGGCGTTGTGGAAGGTCATGCCGGGCCGCGCGCCCGCCGCGTGCAGGCTGCGCGCCACGACCTCCGCGAAGACATTCAGGTCGTGCCGGTCGTACGCGACGACAGTGGGTTTACCGCTGGTGCCGCTACTGGCGTGAATGCGGCGCAGGTCGGGGCGGGGCGCGGCGCACAGGCCCAGCGGGTAGTGTGCGCGCAGATCGTCCTTGCGCGTGAATGGGAAGGCCCGCAGGTCATCCAGGCTGCGCAGGTCGCCGGGCGTCAGGCCCGCCCGCGCGAACCGCTCCCGGTACGCAGGGACCCGCGCGTCCTGAAGGGCCAGCATCTGCTGAAGTTGCGCCAGTTGCAGGGCGCGCAGGGACGCAGTGGGCATCGCCTCCCGGTCCGGCTGGAAGAAGGGGGGGGCGGCAGTCAGATCATCGGCATCGGCGGGCAGGTCGGACACGGGCGTCCTCCAGTCGGGAAGTGGGGCGGTTCAGGGGTGGGAAACGCCCGCAGTCTAGCGCCGGGCGCGCGGGAGCGTCCCGGTCATCCGGCAGGTCCTGTCCGTTCGGCAGGCCGTGTTGGTCCGGCAGGCCGTCCTGCTGCGGGCGGTTCAGGCCGGCGGGGCCAGGACAGGTCCGCTGGCGGGCAGCGTGAACGTGAAGGTCGCGCCCTGGCCGGGTTCGCCGCTGGCGGCCCAGCTGCCGCCGTGGCGCATCAGGATGCGACGCACGTTGGCGAGACCCACGCCCGTCCCGCCGAACTCCTCGGGGCGGTGCAGACGCTGGAACACGCCGAACAGCTTGTGAGCGTAGCGGCCGTCGAACCCGACGCCGTTGTCGCGGATGTGAACAGCCCAGCTGCCGCCCTGGGGTTCGGCCCACACGTCGATCACGGCCCGTTCCCGCTGCGAGGTGTATTTCACGGCGTTCCCGATCAGGTTGAACAGCACCTGCCGCAGCAGGGCGGCGTCGCCCTTCACGCTGGGCAGCGGCGCCACGTTCCACTGGATGGCCCGGCCCTGCATGTCGGGCGTCAGGTCGCGGCGCACGTCCTCGGTCAGCGCGGCGAGGTTCACCTCGTCCACGCGCAGTTCCTGACGGGCGGTGCGGGAGAGGTTCAGCATCGCGTCGATCAGCTCGTTCATGTGCGCGGCGGAATCCGAGATGACCTTCAGGGCGCGGCCCGCCTTGGGGTTCCCGTCCAGCGTGTCGCCCAGCGCCTTGCGCAGCAGGTCCGAGAAGCCCGCGATGTGCCGCACGGGAGCGCGCAGGTCGTGACTGACCGAGTACGCGAACGCTTCGAGTTCCTCGTTCGCGGCGTGCATGGCGGCGTTACTGCGTTCCAGTTTGTCACTGTAGTGGCGCAGGTCCATGACGCTCTGCGCGCGGTCCAGCGCCAGGGACAGGCTGTGCGTGACGCTGCTGAGCAGCGAGCGGTCCGCGGCGCTCCACTGCCGGGCGTGAAACTGCCCGATGCAGAACACGCCGATGGGCTCCCCGAGCAGCGTGATGGGCAGGCAGGCGGACGCCCCCACGACACTCTCGGTTTCGGGCAGGCCATCGGTTTCCGCGTCGTAGGCACTCTGGTAGTAGGCTTCACCGCTGCGCCAGGGCGTGATCAGGTTCAGGCTGCGTTCGAAGTCCAGTCCGGCGTCCACGGCGGCCTGCAACCCGGGGTTATGCAGGTTGCCGACCTGGGCGCGCAGCCTCCAGAGGCCGCCTTCGGGTTCGTAGTACACCGCGAACCCGTCGGCCAGCAGGGACAGCGCGACCTCCTGCGCCCGGCGGATCAGGGCGTAGCGGTCCTCCTGTGCGCCCAGGTCGGCGCTGAGCTGCGCGAACGCTTCCAGCGAGCGGGTCTGGGCGTGCAGCGCGGCGTTCTGGTCGCGCAGCAGTTCATCGTTCGCGCTGCGCTCGAGCGCCATGCTGAGACTGCGGCCCACCGCACGGAACACGCTGCTTTCCCGTTCGTTCCAGTCGCGGGCGGCGCGGTGCGCCATGACCAGCAGACCCACCAGCCGGGGGCCGCTGTACATGGGGTACATCGCCATAGCCCGGAACCCATGGTTGCTGCTGAATCCGTCGGCCGGTCCGTCCCAGTTGGGAATGAACACGGCCGTACGCGCCTGCATCAGCTGGTGCGAGCTGGGAGCGTCCATGCTGACACCCGCCCGCAACTGCCCGGTCAGGTCGGCGGGCAGGTCGTCTGGCAGCGCCGCCGGGAACCACTGCTCACCGCGCGGCACGAAGTATCCCACGGCCACGCTGCGCAGGGTGGCGCCCAGCACGTCAGCGGCCCAGCTGGCCAGTTCCGATGGGTCGCGGCTGTTCATGGCCTGCTCCTCGAAACTGACGAACGCGGCCAGCGCGGCGCGCTCCTCGGCCAGCTGCTGCACGTGCCACGCGCGGTTCAGAGCCAGGTGCAGGCTGCGGCAGGCGGCAGCGAAGATCCCGCGTTCCAGCGCCGTCCAGGCGTCGTGGCTGGTGGTGCCCACGCCGATCAGGCCAACCAGTTGCCCATCACGGTGGAAGGCCTGAAGGGCCACGGCGCGGTAGGCGTGGGTGCTGGGCAGGTGCTGTTCGGCGGCGTTCCAGTGATCCACGAAGACCGGCAGGCCGCTGCGGATGGCGTCTAGGAACACCGGAGATGAGGACGGCAGACCCGCCTGGTCGGGGGCCAGGATATCCGGGTGGGCGTCCCCGGACAGGAAGCGCACGCTCCAGGTATCCGTGCGGCGTTCCAGGTACGCGACGGTCATACCGGGCATCAGGCGGCGGATGCCCTGTTCGGCGCTGCGGATCAGCGCGTCGGGTTCCAGATCGGCGCCCAGTTGCTCGGTCAGTGTCATGAAGGCGCGCAAGACGGTCTCGCGGTCCTGGCCCCTCAGGCCACCGCCCAGCCGGGGCGTGCGGGTCAGCGCGGCGCAGATCAGCGGCCCGGTGGCGCGCAGCAGCGCGCGGTCCTGCTCGGTCAGGGGCGTGCCGGGCCGCAGGTGCAGCCGGGCCAGCGGCAGGCCAGGAACCGCCGTGCCCAGGTTGATCTCGATGGTCTCTCCGTCCGGGAACGGTTCGGCGTTCGGATCGTGTGGGTCGCCCGCGAAGCGCAGGTCCACGTGCCCGCCGAAGCCCCGCAGGGCGTCACGCACCTGCGGGGGCGTACTGGCGGCGGCCAGGGCGCTGGTGACCTCCTGCCAGCGTTCGAACAGGGAGGAGGTGAAGGCCGTCATACCGGCGCAGCATACTGCCCCGCACCTGACTGGATTCTCGCAGGACAGGCCGTTTGGCCCGGAAGTTTCTTCATGGTTGCTTCCCGGCTGCTTCCTGACGGGGGCGTGGGGGCACCCACCGGGACGTGCGGGCGCACACGCGCACATGCGTGGGTCTGATAAAACAGAGGCGTGATTCTGCCGCAACTGAAAACCCGTACCCGCGTGCAGCATGAGCAGGCGGAAGCCAGTCTGGACCTGATGAACCCTCACCTGACCCGTGAGCGGTACGTGCAGGTGCTGCGGCGCATGTGGACGCTGTACGTTCCGCTGGAAGACCGTCTGGGAACGCTGCTGGGACCGGCCGGGCGCGCGGCGCTGGACTGGCCGGCGCGCCTGAAACGCCCACTGCTGGAACGCGACCTGCGGGACCTGCGCAGCCCGCTGCCGGACGCCCCGGGCGGGGCTGGGGACAGGCTGGAGTTCCTGCAGGCCGAGGCGGACGCCTGGGGCGCGGCGTACGTGCTCGAAGGCGCCACGCTGGGCGGGCAGTTGCTGCGCCGCCACCTGGGCACGCAGCTGGACCTGGGCGCGGGGGGCGCGGCGTTCTACAGCAGCTACGGCGAACTGGTCGGGCCGCGCTGGAAGGCGTTCGGCGCGGCGCTGGAGGCGCGCGGCGCGGCCGATGCGGACCCGGCGGCGTTCGCGGAGCGGGCCGTGCAGTCGGCCGGGCAGACGTTCGGGCTGTTCATCAGCGGCCTGTCCGTGCCGGAGGTTCTACCGGCCCTCCGGCACGGGCAGGCCGGGGGGACGCTGTGACCGGGCCGGACGGTCAGGGCCGCGCCGCTGAGACGCCCGCGCTGAGCGTGCAGGTGGCGCGCCTGGGTGAACCGGCAGACCTGACCAACTGCGACCGCGAGCCCATCCACATTCCCGGGTCGGTGCAGCCGCACGGGGTGCTGCTGGTCCTGCGCGGCAACGTGGCCACGCAGGTCAGCGGGAACACCGAGACGCACTTCGGGCTGGGCGTGCCCGAGGTCCTGAGTGGCGGCCTGGGCGCCCTGCTGGACGGAGAAACCCTGGCGCGGGTGCAGGGGGCCCTGGCGACCGAGTCGCTGAACGACAATCCGCTGTACCTGCTGACCACGCCAGTGCGCGGGCGGGGGCTGTTCGACCTGATCGCGCACCGGCGCGGACAGCAGGTGATCCTGGAATTCGAGGCGGCGCGGCCCGGCCGGCCTCCGGTCGACAGTTACAGTCAGGTGAAGCGTTCGGTGGCGCGCCTGAACGCCACCGTGGACCTCACGGAGTTCGCGGCGGCCACGGCCGAGGAGGTGCGCCGCCTGACCGGGTTCGACCGCGTGATGGTGTACCAGTTCGCGGAGGACGGCACGGGCACCGTGATCGCCGAGGACCTGCGCGGCGACCTGACCCCGTACCTGGGGCTGCGGTACCCGGCGTCGGACATCCCTCAGCAGGCGCGGGCGCTGTACGTGCAGAACATGCTGCGCATCATCGCGGACGTGACGTACGAACCGGTCCCGATGTTCGCGCGCCAGGGCGAGGGCGTCCCGGACGAGGTGGCCGCGCCGCTGGACATGAGTTACTGCGTGCTGCGCAGCGTCTCCCCCATTCACCTTCAGTACCTGAAGAACATGGGCGTGAACGCCTCCATGAGCGTCAGTCTGGTGCGCGGCGGGGCGCTGTGGGGCCTGATCGCCTGCCATCACACCGAACCCCGGCACCTGCCGTACGACGTGAGGTCCGCCTGCGAGTTGCTGGGGCAGGTGGCCAGCGTGCAGATCAGCGCCCGCCAGGAGCAGCGCGACCAGTCGTACCAGTTGCAACTGAAGACCGCGCAGACGCAACTCGTGGAGCGCATGGCCGAGGAGAACGACCTGCTCGAGGCGCTGGTGGGCAGCGGCATGAACCTGCTGCACTTCATCGACACGCCGGGCGCGGCCGTGTGCCTGGACGGCGAGGTGGTCCTGCTGGGGGCCACGCCGTCCCGGGCGCAGGTGACGGCGCTGACCGGGTGGCTGGACACGCAGGCGGACGTGGACATCCTGCACACCCAGACGCTGGGAGAACTGCACGGCCCGGCGCAGGAGTACGCCGGCCGCGCCAGTGGCCTGCTGGCCGTGAAACTCTCGCACAGCCGTCACGATTACGTGATGTGGTTCCGGCCCGAGGAGTTGCAGACCGTCACCTGGGGCGGCGACCCGAACAAACCCGTGGAAGTCAGTGAGGACGGCACGGACCGCCTGACGCCCCGGCAGTCGTTCGCGGCGTGGCAGGAAACCGTGCGGGGCCGCAGCGCGGCCTGGCAGACAGAAGAGCTGCTGGCCGCGCGGGCGCTGCGGCGGGCGATCATGGCGGTCGTGCTGCGCCGCGTGGAGGAACTCGGGCAGCTGAACGATCATCTGGAGCGCAGCAACGCCGACCTGGAACGCAGCAACGCCGACCTGGACGCCTTCGCGTACATTGCCAGCCACGACCTGAAAGAGCCGCTGCGGGGCCTGCACAACTACTCGGTGTACCTGCTTGAGGTGTACGAGCAGCAACTGGACGAGGACGGCGCGGCGAAACTCAGGACGCTGGTGCGGCTCACGCAGCGGATGGATGACCTGATCGACTCGCTGCTGCTGTACTCACGGGTGGGCCGCGTGGACCTGAGCTTCCAGCCCACTGACCTGAACAATCTGATGGCCGACGTGCTGGAAGTCATCGCGCCGCGCCTGGAGCAGCTGAACGTGCAGGTGCAGGTGCAGCCGGACCTGCCGGTCCTGACCATCGACCGCGTGCGGGTGGGCGAGGTGCTGAGCAACCTGATCACCAACGCCATGAAGTACAACGACAAGGCGCAGCCGCAGGTGCAGGTCGGGGCGATCCTGCCCGACGGGCGCGCCGCGCACCCGGACCTGCGCGTGCCGGACGGCGTGCCCGCGTACGCCTGCGTGCTGTTCGTGCGCGACAACGGCATCGGCATCCGCGAGAAGCACTTCGAGAACATCTTCCGGATCTTCAAGCGCCTGCATGCCCGCGATCAGTTCGGAGGTGGGACCGGCGCGGGCCTGACCATCGTGCGGAAGCTCGTGGAGCGGCACGGCGGTCAGATCTGGGTGAGCAGCGAGTACGGTCAGGGCAGCGTGTTCTACTTCACGCTGGAGGCCTGAAGTGTCCCCGAGGCCTGTGCTGGTCGTCGAGGACAGCGACGAGGACTACCAGGCGACCCTGTGGGCCATGCAGAAACTGGAACGCACCGATCTGCTGGAACGCTGCACCGACGGGGACGACGCCCTGGACCGCCTCTCGGACCGCGCGCAGTCCTGGCCGAAACTGGTGCTGCTGGACCTGAACATGCCCGGCACCGACGGACGCGAGGTCCTGGCCTTCATCCGCAGCACGCCGTACCTGCGGTCCCTGCCGGTCGTGATCCTGTCCACCTCGGCCAGTGAACGCGACGTGAACGACTGCTACCAGCTGGGCGCGAACGCCTACCTGATCAAACCCGTGAACTTCGCGCAGTACACCGAGCAGCTGCGCATCACTCTGGACTTCTGGCTGGGCCTGGCGCAGCTGCCCGAATCGGCGGAGGGGCCATGACAGGCACTGAAGCGCAGTCCGGCAGTCAGGCGCGCGGCGCGGAGGTCACGCAGCCGCAGGCCATTCTCCCGCTGCGGATCCTGATCGTGGACGACAGCCCCGAGGACACCGAAACGTACCTGCATTTCCTGCGGCACTGGCCCGGGCGCGAGGTGCACGCGCAGGCCACCGCGCTGGGCGAAGACGCGCTGGACGCCCTGCAACGCGGCGCGCCGGACGTGATCCTGCTGGACTACCAGTTGCCGGACATGACCGGCCTGGAATTCCTGAACGAGGCCCGCCCGGACTGCGCGGTGATCATGCTGACCGGCGTGGGGGACGAGCAGGTGGCCGTGCAGGCCATCCGCGCCGGCGCGCAGGACTACCTGGTGAAGGGCCGCCTGAACGCCGACCTGCTGCGGCAGACGCTGCTGCGCGCCCTGAACACCCACGACATGGCGCGGGAACTGCGGCGCTCGCAGGCCCGCACGGCCGCGATCCTGAATTCCATCACCGACGGGTTCGTCGCACTGGACGAAACCGGGCAGGTCATGGAACTCAACGGCGCGGCCGAAATCCTGCTGGGCACCACCCTGAACGCCCTGCGCCGCGCCCCGCCCCCCTGGCACGGCAACCCGGACTTCACGGCGGCCATCGAACGCGCCCGGCGCAGCGCGGAGATGACCACCGCCGAACTGCGCCTGCCGGAGCAGGACCGCTGGCTGCACGCGCGGCTGTACCCGTCCCGCACGGGCCTGACCATGTACCTGTACGACGTGACCGCCCGCCGCGAGGCCGAGCAGCGCGAGCAGCGGCACTCGCGGCGCATGCAGGGCCTGTACAACGCCGCCGCCACCCTGAACACCGTCCGTGAACGGCAGGACGTCCTGACCGCCATCGTGCAGGTCTCCCAGGCACTGGTGCGCAGTCCGCTGGTGATCCTGGCCACGCCGGACGCCGCCGGCGACTGGCTGCTGACCGGGCAGGACGGGCCGGTCGAGGCGCTGACCGCCCTGCCCGGCGCGGCCGCGTTGCAGGCCGGACTGCAACAGGCCGTGCAACCCGAGCAGATCGGATCCTGCGGTGACGGCTGGACCACCCTGACCCTGACCCGGCCGCGCGGGACTGCCGGGCAGCCGGGCAACGCCGCCAGCACGGACGACCTCACCGGGAACCTGCTGGGCGTGCTGGCCTTCCAGCCGCCGCAGGACGCCGAGCACAGCGACGACACCCGCACGCTGCTGCTGACGCTGGCGCAGATGCTCTCGCACGCCCTGACCCGCTCGGCGCTGTACGAGGCGGACCGCGAACACCGCCAGACCCTGGAAGCGCGCGTGCAGGCCCGCACCGCCGCCCTGGAACGCAGCAACCGCGAGCTCGAACAGTTCGCGTACGTGGCCAGCCACGACCTGAAAGAACCGCTGCGGACCATCAGTTCCTTCACTCAACTACTGCAAAACCGGTACGGCCCGCAACTCGACGACCGGGCGCGGCGCTACATCGACTTCACCGTGGCGGGCGCGCAGCGCATGTCCACCCTGATCGAGGACGTGCTGGCCGTCAGTCGCCTGAACACCCAGCCCAGCATCCCCACCCTGACCGACCTGAACACCCTGGTCGGGCACGTCACCGCGCAGCTTCAGGCCCTGATCGACGAGACCGGCGGTCAGGTGCAGGTCGGAACGCTGCCAAGACTGATGGTGGACGCCACGCAGTTCACGCAACTGTTCCAGAACCTGATCGGAAACGCCCTGAAATTCCGCCGCCCCGACCAGCCGCCGGTCGTGCAGGTGCAGGCCCACGCCAGCGAGGACGGCTGGATTTTCACCGTCACCGACAACGGCATCGGCATCGAACCCGAGTACCACGACCGGGTGTTCGTGATCTTCCAGCGCCTCCACACCCGCGACCACTACGCCGGGAACGGCATCGGGCTGGCCCTGTGCCGCAAGATCGTCGAGGGACGCGGCGGGACCATCTGGCTGTCACAACCTGCGGCGGGAGGCACGGCCGTGCAGTTCAGCGTGCCCTACCGCGCCGGCGACACCCGGCCCGCCTGAAGCGGCTGAGCGCGCCAACGATACAGTCAGCGGCGCGCTCAGCCGCTTCAGGCGGCGGGATCGGTCAGCGGTTCTGAGGGAAGCCCAGGTCGACCTTGCTGCCTGCCGGGTCGGGCCAGCGGGACGTGATGACCTTCGTGCGCGTGTAGAACTTGACGCCGTCCGGGCCGTACATGTGCGTGTCACCGAACAGACTGGCCTTCCAGCCGCCGAAGCTATAGTACGCGACCGGCACGGGAATGGGGACGTTCACACCGACCATGCCGACCTGACACTCGAACTGGAACTGCCGGGCCGCGCCGCCGTCCCGCGTGAAGATGGCCGTGCCGTTCCCGAACTCGTTGTCGTTGATGAGCTTCAGGCCCGCCTCGTAGCTGGGGACGCGCACGACGCACAGGACCGGCCCGAAGATCTCGTCGCGGTACGCGTCCATGTCCGGCGTGACGTGGTCGAGCAGCGACACACCCAGGAAGAAGCCGTTCCCGCTGAACTGCTGTTCCCGGCCGTCCACCACTATCTTCGCGCCCTGCTCGGCGGCGCTGCCGATGTACCCGGCGACCTTGTCTCGGTGCTCACGGGAGATCAGCGGCCCCATCTCGTTCGCGGCGTCGCTGCCCGGCCCGACCTTCAGGGCCGGCAGGCGCGACGCGATGGCGTCCACCAGTTCGTCCGCCACGTCCCCCACGGCCAGTACCACGCTGATCGCCATGCAGCGCTCCCCGGCACTGCCGTACGCGGCGCTCACAGCGGCGTCGGCGGCCATGTTCACGTCCGCGTCCGGCAGGACCAGCATGTGGTTCTTCGCGCCGCCCAGCGCCTGCACGCGCTTGCCGTGCTCGGTGCCCTTCTGGTAGATGTACCGGGCGATCGGGGTGGATCCGACGAAACTCACGGCGGCGATGCCCGGGTGTTCCAGCAGGGCGTCCACGGCGACCTTGTCGCCGTGAATGACGGTGAACACACCGTCCGGCAGGCCCGCGCGCTGCAACAGGTCCGCGATGAACAGGCTGGCGCTGGGGTCCTTCTCACTGGGTTTCAGGATGAAGGCGTTCCCGCAGGCCAGCGCGTTGGCGATCATCCAGAGCGGCACCATCGCCGGGAAGTTGAACGGCGTGATGCCCGCCACCACACCCAGCGGCTGCTGGATGGAGTACACGTCCACGCCGGTACTCGCACCCTCGGAATAGCCGCCCTTGAGCAGGTTGGGAATCCCACACGCGAAATCCACGTTCTCGATGCCGCGCGCGATCTCGCCCAGGGCGTCGCCGTGCACCTTGCCGTGCTCGCGCGTCAGGATGCGGGCCAGATCGTCACGGCCCGCGTCCAGCAGCGCCCGAAAGCGGAACATGATCTCGGCGCGCCTGCTGAGCGGCACGGTCCTCCATGCCTTCGCGGCGGCGCTGGCGGCCTCCACGGCTGCGCCGATCTCTTCCACGCTGGCGAGATCCACGAGGCCCTGCACTTCGCCTGTCGCAGGGTTGAACACCCGGGTGGTGCGGCCCGACGTGCCGGGCGTCAGCTTGCCGTTCAGCCAGTGGTTGATGGGCGCGGGTTTGATAGCGGTGTCGGTCATGGGGACTCCTGGGGCAGTGGGAGATGAGGCAGGTTGGGACAGGCGGGCGGCGTCAGTCAGCGGCGACGGGCGCGCCGATCAGCTGATCCACGAGCGCGAGGGCTTCCTCGTACGCGGCGAGGCCCTCGTCGAGTTCCTCGCGGGTGACCACGAGGGGCGGGCAGACCCACAGGAAGTTGAAGCGGCTGTAGGCGTACACGTGCCTGCTCTTGAGATGCGCAGCGAGGCGACCCATCTCGGGCGAGGTGCCGTTGAAGGGGGCCAGCGGCTCCTTGGTCGCCTTGTCCTTCACGAGTTCGATGACGCTGAACAGGCCCTTGTAGCGCACGTCGCCCACGCAGGCGTACTTCGCTTTCATGGCTTCCAGGCGCTGGCCGAGGTACTCGCCGAGTTCGCGGGTGTGCTCGAACAGCCCCTCGTCCTCGTACACCTGCAGGTTGGCGATGGCGGCGGCCAGCGAGACGGGGTGGCCGCTGTAGGTCAGGCCGCCCGCCAGGAAGTGCGTTTCGAAGAAATCGGCGATGGCGTCCGTGACCACGACCGCGCCGAGCGGCATGTACCCGCTGGTCAGCCCCTTGGCGCAGGTGACGATGTCGGGCTTAATGCCGTAATGCTGCGTGGCGAGCCACGTGCCGGTGCGTCCGAAGCCGCTCATGACCTCGTCGTCGATCAGCAGGATGCCGTACTTGTCGCACAGGGCACGGAGTTTGGGGTAGTAGTCGTCGGGCGGGACGAGCAGGCCGTTGCTGCCGGTGATGCCCTCGACCATGATGGCGGCGATGGTGTGCGGCCCTTCCATCTGGATGATCTCCTCGATGTGGGACACGCACTCGCGCTTGCAGCTCTCAACCTGCTGGCCGAAGGGGCAGCGGTAGCAGTACGGGTCGAAGGCGCGGACGATGCCGGGCACGCCGGGCTCGACCGGCCAGCGCCGGGGGTCGCCGCTGGCGGTCATGCTGCCCATGGTGGCGCCGTGGTAGCTGCGGTAGCGCGTGATGATCTTGTCGCGGCCGGTGTACAGGCGGGCGATCTTCATGGCGTTCTCGTTCGCCTCGCTGCCGCCCAGCGTGAAGAAGCTCTTGCCGAGGCCCGTCACCTCGCGCAATTTCTTACCCAGCGTCGCGCGGACGTCGGTGGCGAAGCTCGGCCCGGCGAAGCACATGGTGTCCACCTGCGCCTTGATGGCGTTCAGGACGGCCGGGTGCTGATGCCCGACGTTGATGTTGATCAGCTGACTGGAAAAGTCCAACCACGTGTTGCCGTCCCCGTCATAGAAGTGGCTGCCCTTGCCGCCCGTCATGTGAATGGGGTTCGTCTGCGTCTGCACGCTCCACGAGAACAGGGTGTGCTCGCGGTTCTGCTGGATGACCTCGTGCGTGTCTGGGTGAGCGTCTGGCATGGGTGAAACCTCCGGAATGACAGGGTGAACCCGGCAGTGTGCAGGGAGCAGGTTTTAGAAAGCAAAGCGGAAACCGAATGTTGCCCGGAGTGTAGTTTTTTGCGTGCTGGAGCGGCAAGAGACAGTCTGTCCAGTCGCGTGGTTTACGTCCGCTCGGCGGCGCTGAGGGCCTCGCCCGCCTCGCTACGGGTCAGTTCCAATGCCAGATGCAGGCCCAGTTGCCGGCGGGGTTCGTCCAGGTCCGGCAGCATGGCGCGCAGTTGCTCCAGGCGGTAGTACACCGTCTGGCGGCGCACGCCGAGGCGCCGCGCGGCCTCGGCCATGTTGAAGTTCGTGTTCAGCAGCGCGTCCAGGGTGCCCAGCAGCGTCGAGCGCGGGCGGGCCGGGAGTGCCAGCAGCGGCCCCAGCTGCGCACGCAGGAACGCCACGCTGCGCCCCGTCTCGGCCAGCGCGTCCAGCAGCGGCGCGAGGCTCGGGTCCAGCGCGGGGCCGCCGTGGTTCAGGATGCGGGCGTGCGCCGCGCGGGTCAGGGCCGCGAAACTCACCTCCTCGCGGAACACGATCAGCGGCAGCCCGTGCAGGCGCGACGCGCCCAGCAGCGCCGGGGGCACCTCACGGAACACCTGCACGAGTTCCAGCGCCAGCCCGTGCGCGCCCCGCTGCGCCAGAGACGCCACGAAGCCCTCCAGTTCGCCGTCACCCATCCGCGCGAGCAGTGAGCCCGTGGACAGCAGCAGCTCCCCGCCCGTCAGGAACCGCGCGGCGTCCGCGACCTCGGACACGTGCACCCAGGTCACAGGCTGATGCAGGTGCGCCTGCCCGCTCACGACCTCCGCGCCCGCGAACGCCGGAAGCGTCAACAGTTCCGCCAGCGTCGGCAACATCGGATCCTCCAGTCGAACAGGCGTCATGGTGGCTTCAGTGTGCGCCTTTCCGGCCCGGACGTCAGGAGCTCCGGGCAATCCAGTCCATGGTGCGGGTGGTCAGGTCGTCGAGGGCCTGCACGCTCAGGGCGAGGTGGTCCTCGCGGGTGTCCTCGATCTTGTTGTGGCTGATGCCGCGCAGGGACTGCACGAACAGCATGACGGTGGGAATTCCTGCGCGGGCGACCTCGGCGGCGTCGTGCAGGGGGCCGCTGGGCAGGCGGTGCGTGGCGGGCGTGACGGTCAGGATGCTGGCCTCGGCGGCGTCGATGAGCATGGGATGGAAGGGGATGGGTTCGATATTCCAGAGGTACCCGAAGGTGACGGTGCACCCGGCATCCTGCGCGAACTGCGTGGCGGCGTCCTGCGCGTCCTGCCACATGGCGGCGAGGCTGCCCGCGTTGAGGTGGCGCTGGTCGAGGGTGAGTTCGCAGGTCTCGACGACGCTGGTGACGATGCCGGGCAGGGTCTTCACGCTGCCGACCGTGCACACGCCCCCGTGCCGCGCGGCGATGTCGTAGATGGCCTGCCCGAAGCGTCCGGCGGCGAGGAAGGCGTCCCGGCGGACGTTCATGGGCGTGCTGCCGCTGTGCGCGGCCTGCCCGTGGAAGGTGACGGTGTGCCGCTCGACGCCGACCGTGCCGAGCACCGCACCCAGCGGAAGATCCAGGTGTTCGAGGACGGGTCCCTGCTCGATGTGCAGTTCGAGGTACGCGGCGGCGTTCTCCAGTTCGGTGCGGGCGTTCGGGGCGTCGGCCAGGGTCACGCCCACGCGGGCCAGTGCGTCTTCGAGGCCCACGCCGTCGCGGTCTTTCAGTTTGCGCATCTCGGTCACGTCGAGGTTGCCCCCGGCGGCGCTGGACCCGTACAGGCTACGGCCGAAGCGGGCGCCTTCCTCGTCGGCCCAGTCCACGAGTTTCAGCGTGACGGGCGGGCGGCCCCCGTATTGCTCGTTCACGCGCCGCAGGACTTCCAGGCCCGCCAGGACGTTCAGGCACCCGTCCAGCCACCCACCGTTCGGGACGCTGTCCAGGTGCCCGCCGATCAGCAGGGCGCGTTCGCTCTCGCCGGGCAGGGTCGCCCACCAGTTCCCGGCGGCGTCCATGTGCTGCGTGACAGGCAGGGCGTCCAGCCGCTCTTTCAGGAACGCGCGGGCCGCGACCCAGGTGTCCGTGAACGCCACCCGCTGCGCGCCCTGCTCGTCCCCAGTCAATTCACGAAGGGCCTTGAGTTCGTCGATGGTGCGTTGTGGATCAAGCATGCGTCTCCTTCGAAGACAGTTGAAGGTTGAAAGTCGATAGGTGATGGAGAACCACCCTCTAAGAGCTCTGGGCTTCAGTTACACGTGTCCGGGAGAAGCGCCCGAACCCGCTCCACTTCCGCCCAGAGCTCCTATTGCCTTCTCGCTCCGCTCGGGGTGATGATGCAATCATCACCCGGCAGTTACTTATCAACTTTCAACCATCAACCATCTACTTCTTGCCGGTGGCTTTTTCCCACACCTTGTACGTGACGGCGGCGGGGCTGGGGTCGCTCTTGAGGATGCCGAGGCTTTTCAGGAGCGTCACGTTGGCCTTGTACGTGGCGGGGTCGAGGTACCCGGCGCGGCCCTTCAGGGTGGGGCCGGCGTTGTACAGCTTGGCGACCTCGGTCATCTGCCAGGTCTGGTGTCCGGCGGCGCTGGAGCGGGTGCCCGAACCCTTGCAGGTGTTGCCGCAGTTGATCAGGACGGTCTGCACGGCTTCTTTCTGGTTCTTGACGGCGTAGTTCCAGCCCTTGATGGTGGCGCGCACGAGTTTGGCGGCGATGTCCTCACCGCTCTGGCCGCTGCCCTTGAAGTTCTTGTTCGCCAGGGTGCGTTCGGTAGTGAACATCAGGTCTTCGAGCAGGTTGATGCCGTAATCGCTGGCGTTGAAGATCTGGAGTTTGTCGAGCGGGTAGCCGAGGCCGACGATCTGATCGACCTCGTTGTAGGTCATGGCGGACACCAGATCGACCTTGTCAGGGAAGACGATGCTGGGATCAAAGGGGTACGTGACGGCCTGCACGCTGGGGTTGCTGGCAGTGCTATCCAGACTGGTGGTCAGGCCGTACTTCTTCAGGAGGGCCACGGCGGGGTACTCGTTCCCGCTGGGCCACACGCCCACGCGCTTGCCCTTGAAGTCGGCCGGGGTCTTGAGGCCAGCGGATTTCAGGGACACGAGGGTGTACCCGCTCTTCTGGAACAGCTGCGCGATGTGCACGACCGGGATGCCCTGCTGGCGGGCGGTAAGCAGGTCGGTGATCCAGGTGGTGCCGAAGTCGGCGGTGCCGGTGGCGACCGTCTGGATGGGGCTCTGGTCGCCGGTCGGCAGGAACTGCACGTCGAGGCCCTCGGCCTTGTAGTACCCCTTGGCCTGCGCGACGAAGAACCCGGCGAACTGCGCCTGCGGGAACCACTTGAGCTGCACCTTGACGGGCACGAGTTTCTGCGCGGAGGCGCTGGAGGCGGCGGTCAGGAGCAGGGCGGCCAGGATCAGGGTGCTGCGTTTCATGGGAACCTCCGGGGAGTGGGGGGGCGCGTTCGGGTGAAACGGGGGTCAGGAGCGGCGCGGCAGGAACCGCGTTTCGGCGGCGCTGACCAGCGAGAAGAAGGCAATACCGGCAATACTGGCGAGCACGATGGCGGCCCACACGACGTCCAGTCCGAAGCGGCCCACCTCGATCTGAATGCGGAAACCCAGGCCGTGCCCGTTCGTACCGAAGAACTCGGCGACGATGGCGGAGATCAGGGCCAGGGTGCTGGCGACTTTCAGCGCGCCGAACACGAATGGCAGCGCGGTGGGAACCCGCACGTCCAGGAAGGTGCGGGTGGGGGCGGCGGCGTAGGTGTGCATCAGGTCCAGGTGCAGGGGCGAGGCGCTCTGCAGGCCGCGCACCGCTCCCACCACGACCGGGAACAGGACCGTGACGGCCACGACGACCGTCTTGCTGGGCCAGTCCAGGCCGATGGCCTTCACGATCACGGGGGCCAGCGCCACGATGGGAATGGAACTGAACAGCGCCGCGTACGGCAGCAGCCCGCGTTCCAGGAACCGGAAGCGCACGACCAGCAGCGCCAGCGCCAGCCCCAGCACGGTGCCCGCTAGGAAGCCCAGCAGCGCCTCAAGGACGAAGGTGGTGTAGGTGTCCTGAAGCAGCACCGTGCGGGCGTTCCACAGGGCCGCCAGCACGCGGGTGGGCGTGGGGATCAGCCCGGCAGGCACGGCGTAGGCGCGCAGCAGGCCCTCGGCAGCCAGGACGGCCAGCAGGCCGGTCAGGAGGGGCGGGGCGACCCGCGCGGCGCGTGACATTCCCTGCGCCGCGCCGCGCACGCCCAGCGCCCCCACGGCCAGCAGCGCCAGGATGCCCGTCAGCCACGCCCGCGCATCTGGGGCCGTGCCCTCGCCAGGGGCGGGGAGGGTCAGGCACACCAGCAGCAGGCCCCCCACGCCAACGAGCAGCGCGGCGGCGGTGAGCAGCGCCGCGCCGGGGCGGGCGGCCGCCGTGCGGGCGGGGGGACGGGCGGGGGTCATCGTCTGCTCCACGGGGTCACCCACCTCTCCAGCGCGTTCACGAGCGCGACCAGCGTGACGCCCAGCAGCGCGCCGTACCCCATGATCACCCACAGGGCCACCGTGTCACTGGCGCGCGAGTTCTCGGCGAGCATCTTGCCCAGCCCGGAGAACGAGATGGTGCTGATCTCGGCGACGATGCTGCCCACCAGCGCCGCCGTGACCGACACCTTCAGCGCCGTGAACAGGTAAGGGAGGCTGGCCGGAAAGCGCAGCAGGCGGAAGGTCTGCACGCCGCTGGCATGGTAGGTGCGCATCAGGTCCACGTGCAGGGCGTCGGCGCTGCGCAGGCCCCGGCTCATGCCGATCGCAATGGGAAAGAACGCGATGTACGCCGCAATAATCGCTTTCGGTAGGAAGCCCTGCACGCCGTACTGCCCCAGCAGTACTGCCAGCATCGGCGCGATCGCCACGACCGGCACCGTCTGAGACGCAACCAGCCACGGCAGCGTGGCCCGCTCGAACGAGCGGCTGGCGACCAGCAGCAGCGCCAGCCCCAGTCCCGTCACGGTCGCCAGGACCAGCCCCAGAAGCGTTTCCCCGGCGGTGACGCCCACGTTGTACGGCAGCGCCAGCGGCGACGTGACCGGCGTACTCAGGCGCGCGAAGCCCTGCGCGAGCTGCGCCGGGGCGGGCACCACAGGGTTGCGCAGCTGCGAGGCGCAGGCCAGCGCGGTCCGGCAGTCGAGTTCCGCGCCGCTGGCCAGGGTGCGTCCGGCCGGGCCGACGTTCGCGGCCAGCATCAGCGGCCAGTACAGCACGGCGCCGATCAGCGCGACGATCAGCATCGGCCCGAGGCCCGCCAGCCACGAGGGGCGGGCAGCAGTCACGGCTGTCCCCGGTTCAAGCGTGACCCTTTTTCAGCAGTTCGCGGATCTCGGTGGCGTGCGTGAAGAAGCGCGGGTCCTCGCGGGTGTCGTCACTGCGCGGGTGCGGCAGGTCGATGTCCACGATGCCCTCGATGCGGCCCGGGCGGGCGGTCATGACGACCACGCGCGTACTCAGGAACACCGCTTCCGGAATGGAGTGCGTGACGAAGATGACGGTCTTGCCCGTCTCGCGCCACAGCCGCAGCAGTTCCAGGTTCAGATGCTCGCGGGTGATCTCGTCCAGCGCCCCGAACGGTTCGTCCATGAACAGCAGCGGCGGATCGAACGCCAGCGCGCGGGCAATGCTCACGCGCTGCTGCATCCCGCCGGACAGCTGCCAGGGGTAGTTCCGTTCGAACTTCTCCAGCCCCACCAGTTTCAGCATCTCGCGGGCGCGGGCCAGGCGGTCGCCGGGCACGTTCATGACCTCCAGCGGCAGCAGCACGTTCTTCAGTACCGTCCGCCATTCCATCAGCGCCGGGGCCTGGAACACGTACCCGTACTGCCGCTCACGGCGGGCCTCGTCGGCGGTGCGGCCCGCGATCAGCAGTTCCCCGCCGGTCGGCTGTTCCAGGTCGGCCATCAGACGCAGCAGCGTGGTCTTCCCGCAGCCGCTCGGGCCGATCAGGCTGATGAACTCACCCTTCTGAATGCTGAGGTTCGCGTCCTGTAGGGCCACCGTCTGCCCGCCGGGCACCGGGAACACTTTCTGCAGGTCGCGGATGGACACGATGGGCGGCTCGTTCTGTGGTGGACTGGCCTGCGGGGTCGGGCTGGTGTACGTCACGATTCCTCCTTCAGACTCTGTATCAGCGAACTGTCACTCACGATTTACCGCCGCAGCAGTTGTCCGCGCGCCGGGTCGCCCACGAACTCACCGCCCTGCACGGCCACCTGACCGCGTACCGTGACGACCTCGGGGCGCCCGTCGATCTCCCAGCCCTCGTAGCCGCTGTAGTCGGTGTTCATGTGGCTGTTCCCGGCGCTGATGGTGCCCCGGTACGCCGGGTCGTAGATCACGAGGTCCGCGTCGCTCCCCACGCTGACCGTGCCCTTGCGGGGGTACAGGCCGAAAATCTGCGCGGCGCGGGTGCTTGCGGCGTCCACGAAACGCTCCACACTCAAAGTTCCGCGGCTGACGCCCTGCGTGTACAGGACGTTCACGCGGTCCTCCAGGGCTGGAATGCCGTTCGGGATGAGTGTGAAGTTCCCGTCGCCCATGTGCTTCTGCGCCACATCAAACGGGCAGTGGTCCGTGCCGACCGTGGCAATGTCCCCGCGTTCCAGCGCCGCCCACAACGGAGGCTGATTGCCTTTGTCGCGCAGTGGCGGGGACATGACGTACTTCGCGCCCTCCACGCCGGGCCGCTCCGCGTAGGTCTTATCCAGCGTCAGGTGCGGAATCACCACCTCCACATCCAGGTTCACGCCGCGCGACCGGGCGTCCAGCGCCGCCTGAAGCGCGCGGGCGTTACTCAGGTGCACCACGTACCCGTGCGCGCCCGTCATCTCCACGAACGTCGCAAAATGCGCGGTGCCCTCCGCCTCCACGCTCTCAGGGCGGCTCGGCTCGTGCCACTCCGGGCCGGTCTTCCCCTCCGCCATCAGTTTCTGTTGCAGTTCCGACACGAGATCGGCGTTCTCGCAGTGCGCCGTGACGACCACACCCAGTTCCGCCGCCAGCCGGCATACCCCGTACAGCGCAGCGTCGTCGATTCCGAACGCGCCCTTGTACGCCAGGAACACCTTGAAGGACTTCATGCCCTCCCCCACCAGCTCGCGCAGCGTCGCCTCCGTCTCCGCGTCCCAGCGGGTCACGCCGATATGGAAGGTGTAATCGCAGGCGCTGTTTCCTTCCGCCATGCCTGTCCAGGTGCGCCATCCGTCCATCAGGTTCTCACTGCCGCCCGGCGCGAGCATCTCGATGAAGGTGGTCGTCCCGCCGATCAGCGCCGCCTGCGACCCGGTCGCGTGCGTGTCCTTGGCGAACGTTCCCATGAACGGCAGGTGGATGTGCACGTGCGGGTCGATGAAACCGGGGAACACGAACCTCCCGCTCGCGTCGATCACGGTCGCGCCGTCCGGCACGCTCAGGTTCTCCCCGATCTGCGTGATGGTCTCCCCTTCCACCAGCACGTCCGCCCTGAAGCGTTTCCCATCCGTGACAATCTCGCCGTGTTGAATGAGTAGGATCATGCAGTTCACTCCTCTTGGCTGACGAACCGGACAGGTCGTCCCTTAAACTCAACCTCGACTTCAAACACGGTGACGCTCTGCTGAGTGAGCCGGACCAGATGGTCAGCCACTTCGGTGACCAGGGCATGTGCCCGCTCATAGGTAACGTTCCCGGACACGATGACCTGAATACCGACCATCTCGTCGTAAAACCGCAGAGAGGCATCATCCACCTGAAGGCTGTGTCCCGGGCCGGGACCGTCGGCGGAGGGGGTCTGCGGCAACCTCAACAGCTCTGGGTAGCGGGCCGGACTCCATTCAAACCAGCCGTTTTCGGCGTCCTGAATTAGAAATTCAAACGACCTCTCTTCCATACTCAGTGGATCTCGATGCCGACTTCTTCGCGGTAGGCCTGCATGGCGGCCCAGCTCTGCGCGATTTCGGGGCGCTGGGCGGTCAGTTCGTCCCAGGTGACGCTCTCTCTGCCGCTGGGGACGGTGACCATGGTGATGCAGCCGTCGACGGGACAGACGTTGGCACACAGGGCGCAGCCGACGCAGTCACTTTCGCGGACGACAGGGCGGGGGCGGGTGTCGGCGACCTGTCGGCCGTTGGTTCTCATGTCGTAGCCGGGGTCGACGGTGACGCCGCCGGGGCTGACGAGGTCGATGCACTGGTGGGCGGTATCGTTGCAGGCGGCGTAGCACAGGTCGCAGCCGATGCATTTGTTCTGGTCGATGCGCGCGACGGACTGGTGGCTGAGGTCCAGGCCGCCGAAGGTGCTCATCTGCGGGAGGCTGCGGCCGGTCACGTCGGCGATGGTGGCGAAGCCGTGGTCGTCCATCCAGTTGCTCAGGCCGTCGGTGAGGTCATCGATGATGCGGTAGCCGTGCTGCATGGCGGCCGTGCAGACCTGTAGGCTGCTGGCGCCCAGCAGCAGGAATTCGGCGGCGTCGCGCCAGGTGGCGATGCCGCCCATGCCGCTGATGGGCACGCCGCTGCGCAGCACGCCTTCATCGGTCATGAGTTCGGTCAGCATATTCAGCGCAATCGGCTTGACGGCCGGGCCGGCGTACCCGCCGTGCGTGCCGCGCCCGCCGATGCTGGGCGTGATCAGCAGCGTGTCCAGGTCGACGCGGGTGACGGAGTTGATGGTGTTGATGAGGCTCAGGGCGTGGGCGCCCCCGGCTAGGGCAGCGTGGGCGGGGTCCACGATGTGAGTGATGTTCGGCGTGAGTTTCACGATGACGGGCAGGCGGGTGACGCTGGTGACCCAGTGGGTGTTCAGCTGGCACATCTCGGGCACCTGTCCGACGGCGGCGCCCATGCCGCGTTCGCTCATGCCCTGCGGGCAGCCGTAGTTGAGTTCGATACCGTCGGCGCCGGTGTCTTCGATCATCATGACGATGTCTTTCCAGGCCTGTGGGTCGGCGTCCACCATGGCGGATACGATCACGGCCCGGTCGGGCCACAGGCGTTTGATCTCGGCGATCTCACGCAGGTTGACGTCCAGGGGTCGGTCGCTGATCAGTTCGACGTTGTTGATGGCGAGCATGCGCTGCCCGCCGATACTCAGGCTGCCGTAGCGGTTGCTGATGTTCAGGACGGGCGCGCCGATGGTCTTCCAGACGGCGCCGCCCCAGCCGTATTCGAAGGCGCGGTGGATCTGCGCGCCGCTGTTCGTGGGTGGAGCCGAGGCCAGCCAGAAGGGGTTGGGGGAGCGGATGCCGGCGAAGTCGATACTGAGGTCAGCCATGGTGGGCCTCCGTGGCGGGCGCGTGGCCCGTGGGCGTCTGGCCTGGGCCGGTCGGGGCCGCGTTTCTCGGAACTGGGCCGTGCGCCGCGAGGTACAGCGGGTGGTCGCGCACCTCGGCGGGCGGCGTGGGTTTCAGGGTGACGCGGGGCGTGCGGCCCAGGGCCTGCTCGATGCTGGCGGCGGCGATCTTGCCGTCCTGCACGGCCATGACGGTGCTGGCGTTCCCGCGTGCGCGGACGCAGTCCCCGGCGGCATACACGCGCGGCAGGCTGGTCTGCAGGGCGTCGTCCACCCGGATGTACCCGCCGTCCAGTTCCAGGCCCAGCGCGGCGGCCAGCGCGGGTTTCTCCTGCCCGATGGCGCTGATGACCGTGTCACACGGGATGACGAATTCACTGCCGGGCATGGGTTCCGGGCGGGCGCGCCCCGAGGCGTCGGGCGCGCCCAGGCGCATGCGGACGCACTTCAGGCCCGTCACCTGCCCGTTCTCGTGCAGGACTTCCACGGGCTGCGTCAGGAAGCTGAAGCGGATGCCTTCATGAAGCGCGAACTCGTACTCGTGGCGGTAAGCGGTCATTTCGTGCTCGGTGCGGCGGTACACCATCAGGGTGTCCGCCCCGGAGCGTCGGGCGATGGTGGCGGCGTCGATGGCGGTGTTCCCCGCTCCGATGATCACGGCGCTCGCCCCGACGCCGGTGGGCCGCTCCATCTTGCTGGCTTCGATGACGTCCAGGCCGTCCAGGATGTACTCCTCGCCGGGAATGCCGATGGCGGGCACGGCGCCCAGGCCCAGCGCGAGGATCACGGCGTCGTGCGTGCCGAGCAGTTCGTCCAGGCCCGCGCGGCTGCCGAGTTCATGCCCCTGGACGACGTTCACGCCCAGGTCACGCGCGGCCTGCACCTCGCGCAGCGCCACCTCGACCGGTTCGCGCAGGACGATGATGCCGTAGGTGCTCAGGCCGCCCCCCAGTTCGCGTTTCTCGTACAGCGTGACCTCGTGCCCGGCCTTTGCCAGTTCGGCGCTGGCGCTGATCCCGGCGGGGCCACTGCCGACCACGGCGACCCGGTGCCCGGTGGCGGGCGCGGGCGTGAACAGCTGAATCCCGCGTTCCTGCACGTGGTCGACGGCATGGCGTTGCAGGCGGCCGATCTGGATGGGCGTGTGGTCCGCGCCAAGCACGCACGCTCCCTCGCAGAGTTCCTGCACGGGGCACACGCGGGCGCAGGTGCCGCCCAGGAAGTTGCTTTCCAGGATGGTGCGGGCCGAGCCGCGCAGGTTCCCGGTACTGATCTTGCGGATGAAGCCAGGGATGTCGATGTGGGTGGGGCAGGCCTGCAGGCAGGGCGCGTCGTAGCAGTACAGGCAGCGGTCGGCCTCGACAGCGGCCTCGTGCGCGGTCATGGGCGGCAGGAGTTCCTGCGGCGGGGTGGGGTGGGCGGCTGGGGGGGAACTGGGAGCTGATTCCATGACTGACCTCGCATCGCGTGACGTGGGGGCGGGGTCGGTTCGGCCCTCTCGGGAGCAGATTTAACCGAATGATCATGATTGTAGGCCGTCACTCTGCATAGAGTCAATCACTTGGCGGATGTTTATACTCTGTCGTCAAGACAGGCCGCCTCCGGAAGAGTCGACAATTTTTCTGCTTCTGGCGCATATTTTGACACTCTGTCCTGTTGGTCAAAGGAAGCCGCGGGCAGTCGAAAATGAATAATAATACGAATAAATATTCATTTCTCTGTTTACGCCGCGCAGGGGTGTACGATCGTGCTGTTCGACCAAAATCCACTTCTGCACCACAGTCTCGCCTCACAGCAGGCTGCATATCGTTTCCAGATTGTTGCGCGATATGCAGAGAAAATCGACAGGATTCTGGTTAGGGCCATCGTTTCAAACGATGCGTTCAGATTTTCGATGACAAATTACATCAGGGTTCAGCAGATGGTTTTTCTGCATCCCTTACCGGTCGTGCCCTGGGCCTGTGGACCGTGCGGTTGCGCCGCCGTACTGACGCTCTCATCCTCAAACGGTGTCATCATGAGCACATTCATGCCTGGCCGCCCGACGACTGTCACCGTCCCTCTGATCACCGGGTTGATCCGACTGCACGGGCATCTGCACGCCGCGCCAGACCACGCCCTGCGCCGCGTTCTGCAGGAATTCTGCGACGACCTGAGCCGGCCAGCGTCGGAGGGTCCGGGAATCCGCGCCACCCTGAGCGGCCCGCACGCGCCCACAGACCCCGCCAGGGTGCACGCCCTGCTGACCCTGCCCGGCGAAACCGTTCATCTGAACTTCCAGAACCCGCCCCTGGCGGTGTCAGGCACACTGGACTCCCGGCCGCTGGACGACACTGACGCCAGCACCGAACTGCTCACCGTCGTTCAACGCATGGTGCAGCGGCGCGTCACGGGCGCGGACACCGACCCGGTCGCGGCGCTGCACACCCTGCTCCTCGACCTGTCAGCACTGCTCGGGCAGGCGGCCGGGCCACCAGACACCGAGGAGGATCTGGCTGCCCTGATCCTCAGCGCGTACACCAACTGGAGTCTGAGAAGCGCCCAGCCACGCCCGCCACCCGCGCCGCAGCCTCCGGGCACCCACGCCGCAGAAGAAAGCGCAGGGAACAGGGCCAGCCGCCCGGCCGGGCCCGGCACGTCCGTGACGCAGCGGCGCCTGCTGGCGCTGGGCGGCGAACTGGCCCGTCAACTCAGCCGCGCCACCACGGCCGCGCACACGGACCTTCAGGACCGGTTGCAGCGCAGCGAGGCGCAGCACCGCCTGATCGTGGAATCCCTGAACGACGGCGTCCTGATGATCTCCAGAAGCGGCCGGATTCAGACGCTCTCGGGACGCGCGGCCGAACTGCTGGGCGTCCCGGCCGACCTGGACGCCCTGGACTTCCAGCGCCTCCCGTGGGAGATCCTGACGGCAGACGGCCGGGTCCTGACCGGGGACATCATCCAGCATGGACTGAACGGCATTCAGCCCGGCCCTGTGTCGCTGATCCTGATCGCCCTGCGCCGCCCGTCCGGTGACGTGTGGCTTCAGGTATCTCAGCGCGGCGTGACCGGCCTGGACGGTCAGCCCGCCGCGCTGCTGACCCTGGCCGACGTGACCGGCACCCGCGCCCTGCAGGTCCAGCTGGACTTTCACGCGCAGCACGACACCGTCACGGGGCTGCCCAACCGCGCGCAGTTCATCAGCCTGACCTCGCACCTCTCCCCCGCGCCGGCGCGGACCATGACGGCGCTGCGCCTGATGGACGGCGGCCCGGTCCGCTCGCTGTACGGGGACGCCGCGTTCGAGGAGTACCTGCTGGCCCTCTCGCAACGGCTGGCGGCCCTGATGCCAGCCGGCACGCTGCTGGGGCGCGTCAGCGCGAACACCCTGGCCTTCGCGCCCGCGCCAGCACAGGACCCAGCCCCCACGCCGCCCGGCAGCCGCGACCTGCTGCGCGTCCTGACGCAGCCGCTCCCACTGTCGTTTGCCGAGGTTCACCCGCACCTGTCGGCCGGTGAGCGCCTCTGGAGCGACGGGGCGGCCTCCTCGCAGGCCCTAGCCGACGCGGAAGCCGCCGCCCGCAGCGCCGCCCAGAGCGGCCTGAACCGCGCGCTGATCATCGACCAGTCACGGGCGCGGCAGCACACCGAGCAGCTGCGGCTGGGGCAGCGGCTGCGCCGGGACCTCCAGCGGGGCCGCCTGTCCGTGCACTACCAGCCGGTCGTGGACCTGCGCACCGGCGAACTGCGCAGCGCCGAGGCCCTGGCCCGCTGGACCGACGAGGAACGCGGGCCCGTCCCGCCCGCCGAGTTCATTCCGCTGGCCCTGGAACTCAACCTGATGCCGGCCCTGACCCGGCTGGTCCTGCTGCGCGCCTACCGCGTGGCCCGCACGACCAGCGACCTGCTGGGCCGGAACTTCCGCGTCGCCCTGAACCTCAGCGCCGCCGAACTGCACAGCGAGGACTTTCGGGAACGCGTCAGCCGGTTCATGACCCACCACCCGCAGGCCGCGCACTACCTGGAACTCGAAGTGACCGAGCAGGCCCTGATTCACGACCTGCCGGGCGTCTCACACACCCTGGGAGTCCTGCAGGCCCAGGGCCTCAGCGTGGCACTGGACGACTTCGGCACCGGGTACTCCTCACTGGCAGTCCTTCAGCAGCTGCCCGTCAACAAGCTCAAGATCGACCGGTCCTTCGTGCAGGGCCTCGAACACGACGCGCGGCAACGGCTGATCACCACCGCGGTCGTGAACCTCGCGCGGCAACTGAACATCACGGTCGTGGCCGAGGGAGTCGAGACGGCCAGGCAACTCCAGCGGCTGCGGGAGATGAACTGCGATCAGGTGCAGGGCTACCTGATCAGTCGCCCGGTCAGTACCCGGCAGTGGCTGGAGCAAGTGCACGGGTGGACGGCCGTGCCCGCCGGGCCGAACGCCCTCCTACCGCCCCGGCGGTAACCATGTGACCGGCCCCGGTAGCCCTGACAGGGGAAGCGGGCCGCCGGGCGCCGGGCGTCCTCCGGGCTGCGCGGGCCCGCTGTGCCGGGGTCCGGGGTTCAGTTCAGCCGGCCGCGGTCAGGTCCTCGATCAGCGGCGCGAAGAACGCGCGGGCCTCTGCGCTCATGCCGGGATGCGCCAGCGCCTCGTGCAGCCGCGCCTGCGCCTGCGCCCGCTGCCCGTGGCGGGCGAGGTACGCGGCCTCTCCCCCGATCGCTTCGGCTTCCAGGGACGGCGCGTCGCACTGCCGGGCAATCTCGCGCGCCTGCCTGAACAGGTCCTGCGGGTTGCCCGGCAGGTCGCCCGCCAGTTGCGCGTGCCCCAGGTTCAGCAGCGCGTTCCCGATCTCCCAGCGCTGCGCTGAATCCTCGGCGCGGCGCAGCACCCGGCGGCTCAGGGCAGCGCAGCGGGCGAATTCACCCGCCAGCAGTGCGTTCCAGGCCAGTCCCGTGAGGTTCAGGGTGATGCCGTGATGGTGGTGAACCTGCCCGTGCAGGTCCAGGGCCTGCGTGAACAGGGTCTCGGCCTGTCCCAGGTCGCGCGTTTCCGAGGCGATCAGGGCCGAGGTGTTCAGCGTGTCGGCCAGCAGGAGCGGCAGTGACAGCGGCGCGGCGAGCGTCCGGGCGGCCTGGGCGTGCGCGGCGGCGACTTCCAGGTCACCCAGGAAGACGCTGCTGCGGGCCACACCGTCCAGCGCCATGACCCGCAGTTCCGGCGGGTGTCCGCCGACCTGCGCCTGAAGTCTCTGGAACAGCTGGCGGCTCTGCACGTACTGACTGCGGCGGTGTAGGATCCGGGCGCGGATCAGCCCGGCCCGCACCGCGACCTCGGGCAGACGGTCCGTGCGGGCCTGCCGCCGCGCCCGGTCGGCATGCGCCTCGGCTTCAGCGTGGGCGCCCAGGTGTTGCAGCACGCCGGCCAGCGCCACGTGCAGTTCGGCACGCCCATCGCCGACTGACAGTTGCAGCGCGCGGCTCAGTTCGTCCCGCGCGTCGTGCAGTTGCCCGCGCGCCGCGCGGTACGGCGTGACCGTCACCAGTAACCGGGCCAGTCGGTGGGCATCGGCCCGGCCGGAACCCAGCAGACCGCCGAGCAGGGGCCGCAGTTCCGGCCAGGAGCTGTCCAGCTGCTGAAACCACGTCACGCTGCCCGGCGGGGCGTCTCCCACGAGCGCCGCGGCGTACGACAGGGTCGCGCCGGTCAGTTCACGGTGCCGGGCGGGCGCACGGCGCACGGCACGCTGCGCGTGCGTCTGAAGTCCGGCGCTCAGGGCGTACAGTCCCGTGCTGACAGGCAGCAGGACGTGCTGATCGACGAGCGCGCGCAGCATGAACGGAGAGGCGCCCGTCAGTTGCCGGGCCAGACTCAGACTGAACGGCGCGCCGCAGCCTCCCAGGGCCGTCAGGATCCGGCGTTCATGGGTTCCGAACTGCGCCCAGCGGTGCCCGGCCTGCACCGACTGCCTGAGCAGGTACTCCGCGCCGGCCGGCCAGCCCAGGGTCCGCAGGGTGGCCTGCGCGGCCGTCAGCTGTTCGGGTTCGCCCTGTACCCAGGCGCACAGCGCGTCCAGGGGCGGGTGGTCGGCGGTCGCCGGCAGGCCGGCGGCGCTGAGCAGCGCGCCCCGCACCTGCGAACCGGTCAGCGGGGCCAGGGGCAGGTGACGCTCCTGCGGAATGTTCAGGGGGGCGTCGCCGGTCAGGATCAGGCGGCTCATGGGGGCCAGGGCGATCAGCCGGGCCAGTTGCGGCGCGCCCAGGATGTCCGGGGTCACGTCATCGATCAGCAGCAGGATGGGGCGGCGGGCCAGCAGGCGGCCCACCAGTTGCTCGTCGGCGTTCGGGACGACCTCACCTGACAGCGCCTCACCCAGGCGGGCCAGCGCCGCGCCAGGACTGTGCGTGCCCTGCAGGGACAGCGCGGCCACACCGCCGGGCAGGCGGCCCTGAAGTTCCATCAGCAGTTGCCGGGCCAGTCGGGTGCGGCCCCGTCCGGGCGGACCGGTCAGGGTCAGGACCGGCCAGGAGTGCAGCGCCCGCACCGCTTCACGCATGACATCCTGCCGCCCGGTCATCGGTGGCAGGCTGGGCAGATACAGTCGCGGCAGCAGCGCCGTGACGGCCTGCGGGCCGTCGTCCTGGGCCAGCAGTTCCGCCGGACTGAGCAGGCGCAGCTGCGCCTCGAGCAGCAGGGCGTCCAGCCAGCGCTGCAGGTCGCCCGGGCAACCCTGGGCCTGCTGTCCCAGCCACGCCAGCACGCTCTCAGGCAGCGGTTCGGGCGAGAGGCTGGCCGCCACGGCCTTGAGGGTCTCGGTGCTCAGCGGCGGCAGGTTCAGGGTCTCGCCGAGCTGCACCTTTCCGGCGTCCTCGTTGAAGCCGGTGATGACTGTCCGGGCTTCTTCCAGCAGGGGCTGCAGTTGCAGCGTGGTGGCCGGATCGAAGTGTTCAGGGCGGTCCAGGATCAGCAGCAGCGGACGGCCGCGCTCCTGTTTCAGGGCGGCGGCCAGTTCAACCGGTCCGGCGTCGGTGGGTGAACCGTCCAGGCCGGCGCTGGCCCACGCGCCCAGTTCACGCTGCGCACTGGCCGGCGATCCGCTCACGCTCAGGGTGCGGTAGCCCAGGTGCCGCCCGACCACGTCCGCGTGCCCCAGGAACCGGGTCAGGCCGCAGCCGGCCGGGGCGTGTACCCGCAGCCGCCCGCCTTTCAGGAAGGCGCTGCGCAGGAAGGCCGTGACGGCCTGCAGTTCGTTGTCACGGTCCAGAAGCCGGTGGTCCTGCAGCGCAAAAGGGTGGCGGATGTCGCTGGTGACCAGTTGAGCGCGGCCCAGGCGTTTGGCGCTGTACATCCGGGCGTCGGCGCGTTCACGCAGACTGTCGGCGGTCTGCACGCCTTTCTCACCCAGGGTGGCCAGTCCCATACTCAGCCGCAGGCTGCGCGGCCGTTGCCGGAGGGTGCCCAGCAGGTCCAGCGACCAGCGGGCCACGACGTCGCCGCCGGCGCTGGCCAGAACCGCGAACTCGTCACCGCCCAGCCGGTACGCTTCCCAGCCCTGCGGCAGGTACGCCCGCAGGGTCAGGCCCACGGCACGCAGCGCCTCATCGCCCGCGGCGTGTCCGAAGGTGTCGTTCAGGGTTTTGAGGTGATCAAGGTCACACAGCAGCAGGGTGCAGTGACCTGCCGCCACGAGGATATTCAGGTCCCGTTGAAACTGGGCCCGCAGGTGCAGACTGGTCAGTTCGTCACGCAGGGACTGGGAGAGGGTCACTCTCATACACTACCGGCTCGGCCGCAGGTGTGAACAGCAGGCCGCGCGGGAAGTGCCCGCCGCGTGCAGATGACCGGCCCCGCCGGAGTGCTCGTCACGTGACGAGCAGCAGGGATCCGGAGTCCATATTCCCACTGCGGCGTCCAGTGACGGGGCGCCGGGCCAGCCAGCAGGGCCGTGTTCCTGCGGGACAACCCGGTTTGCTCGTCACGTGACGAGCAGCAACTAGGCACCCGGTCGCAGGACCGCGCAGGCCCTAGCATGCAGCTATGATCGTCGCCTTCGTCAACCCCCGCTCCACCCTGCTTCACACCGCCGAAACCCACGAGACTGACCGCCGCTCGAACGGCCTGAGCGCCCTGCTTCAGGAGGCCGAACTGATCCCCGTCACGGATCTGGACGAGGAGGGACTGCTGGGCGTCCCGGCGGCCTTCACCTCCTGGCAGGTGCTGCTGCGCGGCGCGGTGGTCATAGGGCCCGATGGCCTGGAGGACGAGGCCTGGAGACGCCTGAGCCTCGAAGCGCAGCGCAGCTCCGAGCAGGCCGTCACGCTCGCCTACCAGGCTGCCGGCCACATCGAGCAGCTGGGCCAACTGGGGCTGGATGTCACCCTGGTCGGGCGCAGCGGCGCGCCCCTGCTGGTAAGGATCACGCACCCGCACGGGCTGGAACTGGCGCTGCGGCAGGCGGCCACCGGCCTGCGCGAGTGGCTCAGCGACGGGCCCTTCAGCAGCGCCCTGACGCTGGAAGTCACGCCCGACACGGTGACAGTCCTGCCGCGCGACATCCGGGTCGAGGGGGCCGTGAACTACGTCCTAGGCCACCTGAACGGCGTGTCGCTGACCGTGGGCGTCAGCGCCGAGACCTCGGACCGCGCCTTCCTGGCGCTGTGCGACTACGCCCTGCTGCCCGGCGAGAGTCAGCTGCTGGAACAGGTAGTGAACGCCGCAGAGGACGACGACCTAGACTGAGACGGACTCGGCTTGAACGGCTTGCAAAGCCGCTGGGTCCGAGCGGACGCGACTCATAGAGCTGCCCCGCAGAGGAGGAGCAGAACGGACTTCGGGAGTGGAGTTGGCAACCCGGTGCATTGGCGAGTTGAGAACGAAACGGACGGAGTCCGCATGAGACCGGGAGGCCGTGCCGGCTGTCGGCAGATCACCACCAGTCTGGGTGGCCCGGTCAGGTCCTGGGCGTTTTCATGTGTCGGTTCGTCCGTGGCCCGTTAGACTGCGGGTATGTTGCATGGCCTCTTTACCGGGTGCGCGGCTCCGCCCTCAGGGGCGACCCGCTGAGTGCCCCGAATTCAGCGGGCGGCCCGCCCTCCCGGCTGGCCACGCTGGCGGGCCTCAGCCATCCGGAGGCGGCCCGGCTGGCAGTGGACCCGGCCGGAACACTGCGGTACGTGGAGGCCGGCGCACAGCAGATTCTGGAAGTCGACCTGACGACCGGCACTTCCCTGGCCAGCGTTTTTCCGGGAAACGCGGCCTGGCAGCAGGCGACCGGCGCGCTGCTGGCCGGAACAGTGGCGGGCGTTCATGACCTGCCACTGCCGGGCCGGGGCACCGTTCAGGTGGACAGCGTGCCGCCTCCCGCTCCCGGTGACCTGCCGGCCGACGCTCCCGGCGACGGGAACCTGCGGTGGTTCAGCGTCCGCCACGCCGGTCTGTCACGCCTGCCCGGGCGGCTGCCGGACCTGCTGCTGCGCATGTACGCCGCGCCCGACATGGACAGCGCGCTGGAAACGGTGCTATCCACACTGCAAGAAGACGTGTACGGCATCCTGATGTCCCTGCACGACCCGCAGGACGACACCCTGGTGCTGCGCTACCGCGTGAACTTCGACCCCGCCACCCTGACGCCGTACGCGCGGGTGCCGGTCACATCCGACCTGCCCGCCGCCGAGGTGTTCCGCAGCGGGCAGGTCATGACCCTGACCCGCGAGGAATGCCGGCGGTACCCGGGCCTGCAACTCGCGCCGCTGACGCAGCGGATCGTGATGCTCCCCCTGCACACCGCCACGCGCCGGGTAGGCGTGATGATGCTCAGCCTGCGGCACGCACGGGTGCTGGAACCCGGCGTGATCACGTACCTGCACCTGCTGGCGCAGCACTGCGCGGCCGCCGCCGAACGCGCGCAGCTGTTCAGCGAGGTACGGCGCGCCGAGCAGCAGTACCGCACGCTGGTGGAAGCCAGTCACTCGCTGGTGTGGGAAACCGACGCGGACTTCCGGGTCCATACGCACCTGCCCGACTGGGAGGCCTTCTCGGGTCAGACGTTCGCGGAGTACCGGGGTATGGGGTACCTGCAGGCACTCCCGCCAGACTCCCGTGAACGGTACCTGCGTGTGTGCGAGCAGGCCAGGCACGACCGGCAGCCGCTGCGTTTCGAGCTGGCGGCGCGCACCGCCGCCGGAGAGGTGGTGCAGTGTCTGGTGCAGGCCGCGCCCATCCTGAATGACGACGGCAACGTCCTGAGCTGGGTGGGAACCATGAACGACGTGACCGCAGAGCGCCTCCTGCTCAGGCGGCAGTCCATCACGCAGCAGGTCCTGCAGCAGCTGGGCAGCGCCTCTCAACCCGCCCAGACGTACGACGTGGTGCTGCGGGCCGCCATGGCCGCCACCGACGGCCGCAGCGGGGTGCTGGTGGCCCGCTACGACAACGAAGCGGCCGCCGTGGTCAGCAGCGCCCAGTGGCCCTTCCCTGAACTGAATCCGCAGCTGCTGACGCACCTGAACGACAGCGAATGGGAGTGGACGCTCCAGCAGACCGGACCCGTCTGGTTAAGGGAACCGGCACCCACGCCCCCCGGACCCCACGGCCCGCAGGGGGACCAGCCGGCCGTCCTGCTGATCCCCCTGCGGGCCGACGGGAGTTTCCGGGCAGTCCTGGCACTGGATCAGCGTGACCGTGACCTGACGCCCGATCAGCTCGATCACCTGCGCTGGATTCAGCCGCATCTGGGGCAGGCCGCGCAGCGGGCACTGCTCCTGCAGACCCTGCAACGCCGTGAGGAGCAGAGCCGCGCCATCCTCGAAGCGGTGGAAGAGGCGTTGGTGTTGTGCCTCCCGGACGGCACGCCCCTGCAGGCCAACCGCACCACCCTCGAATCGGTCGGGCTGACGGACCTGACCGGGCTGCCCAGCCTGACCGATCCCATCTGGGCGCTACGGTCGATGTCCGGGGAGCTGCTGGACGTCCGTGAGTACCCCATTTCACAGGCGGCGCAGACCGGTCAGACCATCCGGAACGCGCAGGCCACCTACCGCCTCGCAAACGGAGAACAGCGCGTTGTGATCATGAACGCCGTGCCGTGGTCCGAGAACGGCGATCTGCGCGGCGTGATCGTGACCACGCGCGACATCACTGAAGGCCACCAGCTGCGGCTGGCGCTGGAACAGCAGGCGCAGCAGGACGAGTTGACCGGACTGGGCAACCGCCGCGCCTTCAATCAGGCGCTCCAGCAGCTGACCCAGGCCGGGCAGGGCGGAGGAATCATGCTGCTGGATATCGACCGATTCAAGCACGTGAACGACACGCACGGGCACCACACGGGCGACGCCCTGCTGAACGTCACAGCCGGAAGACTGCGGACCCTGATCCCCCCGCCGCAGGTGGTCACGCGCCTCGCCGGAGACGAATTCGGGGTGGTCCTGACCGGTTACACCGGCACCCAGGCCGCCGCGCTGGCCGACGCCCTGCTGAACGCGCTGCAGCAACCTGTCGTCCTGAACGGTGTCCACCTGTACCCCCGCATTTCGCTGGGCCTGAGCGTGCACGAAAACGCGGGCGGCAGCGTCAGCGAGTGGTTCAAGGAGGTCGATCTGGCACTCCACGAAGCCAAACGGCAGGGCCGCGCCCGCTGGTGTCCGTACACACCGGACCTCGCGCAGCGGCACGCGAGGCTGGCCGCCATCGAGGAGCGCCTGCGGACCGCGCTGGACACCCGCTCCCTGCAGGTGCACTACCAGCCGGTCGCGAGGGCCGGTCAGACCTGCTGGCAGCGGTTCGAGGCGCTGGCCCGCTGGCACGACCCGCAACTGGGCTCCGTGTCCCCGGCTGAATTCATTCCCGTCGCCGAGACCTCCGGTCTGATCAGCGAACTGGGCCGCCAGATCATGAAGCGGGCGCTGCGGCAGGCGGCCGTGTGGAGCCAGCAGACACGCCAACGCGTGACCATGCACGTGAACGTCAGCGCCGGGCAACTTCAGGCCGGGGACCTGCCGGCGCAGGTCGGGGCGGCCCTCCAGGAAACCGGCTGCGTTCCCTCCCAGCTGGTGGTGGAACTCACGGAATCCGAGGCGGTCGTGGCGACCCCACCCGTCATCCGGCAGCTGAACGCCCTGCGCACCATGGGAGTCCGGATTGCCCTGGACGACTTCGGGACCGGGCACTCCAGTCTGTCCGTACTGGAACAACTGCCCGTGGATTCCATCAAGATCGACCGCTCATTCGTGCGGAACATCGACGTCACGCAGCGCCGGCAGGCCCTGCTGGGAGCCATCCTGAAAATGACCACCGAGCTGGAAACGGAACTGGTGGTCGAGGGGGTCGAAACGCAGAACGAACACAGCGTCCTGGACCGGCTGGGCGTGGAATTCATGCAGGGCTACCTGCTGTGCCGCCCGCGCGAAGCCGCGCGCTTTCAGGTAGCGGCAGACCGCAGCGGGCTGATCCTGACCCCACCGGAGTCCTGAAGCCCATCAGGCCCTGACCGGGCGCCGCAGCCAGGGCCGAAGGTGGAAGATCACACCAGGGTCAGTTCAGTCCTCGGGCTGGCCGGACAGCAGGTCGCTGAGTTGCTGCAGCAGCTTCTCGGCCCTGGCACGCTGCCGGGGTTCCAGCCTGGCCAGTCCCTTGCGGTCACGTAACTGGCGGGCCACGGTATCGAACACGTCCGGAGCCGGCAGCGACGGCCCGTTCAGCAATTGACGCAACTGCGCGACCGTGGCGCCACTGGCAGCAGCGTCGAGCAGCTGCGCCCGCAGGTCGGCAGTGGCGGCGCGGCCGATCACCAGCGCCTTGCGGTAATCCAGGCCGGTCCTCACCGCTTCCTGAAGGTCCTCGGGGAGGTTCAGCAGGGCCGCGCGGTTACGGATGAAACTGCGCCACGATTCCCGCCCGAGCGCCCCGAACGCCGCGTCGAGTTTCTCAACCAGTGCCGGTTCGCTCCCCGCGTGCCGGTCCAGCGCGAACATTCGTGCCACGGCGGCGTCCTCGCGGATGCCCAGGGTCACGGCGGCCACCTGCAGTTTCGCGCGGACTTCTTCCATGACGTTCAGGTCCTCGCGTTGCAGGTTCTCGACCGCCGCGGCCAGTCGCGCTTCACTGTCCGTGAGGGTGCGGATCAGGACCGGCACCTCGCTCAGGCCGGCCTGCCGCGCGGCCCGCCACCGGCGTTCCCCGGCCACGATCTCGTAGCGTCCGCCGGGTGTGGGACGCACCAGCAGGGGTTGCAGCACGCCCTGCTCGCGGACGCTGCGGGTCAGGTCGTCCAGCGCGTCGGGGTTGAAGTAGTAGCGCGGCTGAAATTCACCCGGGTCCAGCAGGGCGGTGCTGAGGCTGGTGGTGGCCGGTTGCGCCAGGGTGTCTATGCCGGCCACCAGTCCGCTCAGGCGTGAGCCGACGACCGGCCGCGCCTTGCGGGTCATGCCTGCGCTCCCGCGATCTGCACCTTCAGTCCGGCGGCCTGCGCGATCTCGGCAGTGGCCCGCAGCACGTCCCGGTGCACGGGAGACCCGGGGGCGTACACGCCGACGGGCTGCCCGGCACTGGCGCTGTCGTTCCAGACGGCGCCCCGGTCCGCGATGGGACTGGCCAGCGGGTTCAGGAGTTCCTTGAGGGCCGCGTAGGCTTCGCGGTCGTGCGAGCGGCGCGCGTCGTACAGGGTCGGCACGTACAGCGCGACCGTCAGGTCCGGGCGGAGCTTGCGGTAGGTGGCCATCGCCTCGCCCAGTCCTGCCAGGGCGTTCATGCCTTTCTGACGGGTGGGAACCGGCACGATCAGGTGATCGGCCGCCAGGGCTCCCAGGATGGACAGTTGCCCCAGGCTGGGTGGGCTGTCGATCAACACGGCGTCGTAGCGCTCCTTCCACTCGGAGAGGGCCTGCCGCAGGTGCAGGTGCGCGCCGACCACACCCATCATCTGGCCCTCAGCCAGGGCCAGCGAGACGTCACTGGGAATCAGGTCCAGCCCGTGAACGTGAATGGGGGAGGGGAGGGGATCGCCGCGTGTGGCGGTGTTGTAGACGGTCTGGTCACGCGTGACGCCGGTCACGCCCAGCCAGTCGGTCAGGTTGGCCTGGGGGTCCAGATCGACCAGCAGGACACGCTGCCCGGCTTCAGCGAGTGTGTAGCCGACATCGCGGGTCAGGCTGGATTTCATGACCCCACCGGCGTGGTTGAAGAGCGTCAGGGTGCGCATTACTGCGCAGACTAGCGCGCCAGGGCAGCCGTTGTCGCGTGACAGGACGCCGGTGCTCGTCACATGACGAGTGAGGAGGACCGGGGACTATCGGACAACTTGCGCCGTTTTCAAAAAGACTGGCACCGACGACGAGTAATTGAACTGACGGTCACCATGAAATCATCCTGTCTCTCCAACTCCTACTGCCTGAAGGCGAAGTCCCAGCAACCAGCCCGACCCGTTCCCAACCCGTCAAGCTCGTCACAGGAGCGTTCACAGCCAGAAAAGCTTAAATTTTACGCAAGCAGATGAATATTTGCTTTCTATTTCTCCCCAGGCGTATTTCTGACTATCGGACAACTTGCGCCGTTTCTTTGCCGCCCACTATCGGACAACTTGCGCCGTTTCAAAAAAGACAGCGTCCAAGCCGTCGTTTCTGGACCGAAAAACCCTGCAGAGACAACTATCGGACAACTTGCGCCGTTTGGGCCCGAACTATCGGACAACTTGCGCCGTTTTTATCCACAGGTATCGGACAACTTGCGCCGTTTGCCCTCAGGAGGTATCGGACAACTTGCGCCGAAAGTATCGGACAACTTGCGCCGTTCGGCCCTGACTATCGGACAACTTGCGCCGAAAAGGGGGCAAAACTATCGGACAACTTGCGCCAAACTATCGGACAACTTGCGCCGTTTGACCCCGAAAACGCCGTGTGACACGCATCTGGGTTGGGCGCTTGTTGTTGACAACATATATTCTTTCTTTTAAGAGATTTAAAACAAAAAGAAAAACAACAAACACACAGGGGGGCAGGGCCGTGGCCGACAAGGGAATCAAACGCTTTGACGAACTCAACATCGCCCGGTTGAGTCTGATCAGCGTGCAGGAACGAATCCCTGCGAACTACCGCGACTGGAGCGTCGAACTCGAAGACGGGGACCGCCGCTACCGGGTCACCTGCCAGGCCCTGCCCGAATACGGTGTTCCGCACGGGATCGACACCGATATCAGCGCTGCGCTGGTCAACCTGTACATCGACCAGGGTTCCCCGGCTGATGGAGCCGTGACCTGCACGCCGTACCAGCTGCTGCAGATGGCCGGGCTGGACACCAGCGGTCGGTACTACACCTCGCTGGATGAAAGCCTCAAACGCCTGACCACCACGACTTATTTCATCTCGGAAGGGTGGCGTGACCACCCACGCGGCCGCTGGACGAACGTGAATTTCCGGTACATCGACCGCATTGAGTTCACTTCCGGCGAGGCGGAAAAGCTCGACGCGTCCAGCGTGCTGCGGATCACGTTGCCGCAGGAAATCTCGCGCAGCGTGCGCGCCGGATACATCAAATCACTGGATCTGTCGTTCATGCAGACCCTCAAACGGCCCCCCACCCGGGCGCTGTACCGCCTGCTTGACGCGCAGCGCCGGGATCCGGAGAACCCGGACGCGGTGGCCATGGCGTACCAGGTGGGCCTGATGGAGTGGGCCGAGGCCTGCAAGATCGTGACGGACCGTCCCAGCATGGCGCAGCGAACGCTGGACGCCGCGCACGAGGAACTGATCGAGAAAGGCTTCCTGAAGAACGTCGAGTACCTGGGTCGCGGCAAGAAAAAGATGCTCCAGTACACCTTCGGCGAGGCGTTCATCCCGCCGGATCCGGCGCTGCTGCAGGAACTCGCGGACCTGGGTGTCACCCAGACCCGCGCGCTGCAGCTGGTCCGCGAACACGGTGAGCAGACCGTGGACGACGCGGTGGTGCGCTGCAAGGCGATCCTGGCCGCCGGGTACAAGCCGCGCTCGAAACCGGCTTTCTTCGTGGACGTTTTGAAGAATCCCGGCAAGTACCAGTTGCCCGAAGGGGTCTCCGAGGCGCGGAAAGCCACCGCCAAGGGACAGCAGGGCAAGGCGCGGGGATCGGGTCAACCCAGCCTGTTCGAGGCACCTTTACGGCCTTCTGAGGAGGAAGTGGATGCGGACGCCCTGTTACGGGCTCAGCCGCGCGAGAAACAGGTCGAGGAAGTCATGCGCACCCTGACCTTCCTGCTGCGCAACGACCTGAAACTTCAGGAACTCGATACGCTGCGTCTGGCACTCGACGAGGGGCTCGAAGATCCGCTGGAAATCAAGGCCTGGGCCATCAAGGGCATCAGCGGCGGCCAGAAAAGCACCGTCGTGCGTGACCTGCGGACCCGTCTCGGGGTCAAGTTACAGGCCCTCAGGGACCAGCCGTTGACTTCTGGCCGTTGACCCCCGGCCGTTGACTCCGGGCGGGTCAGGGGACCCGGCGGCGCGCCCCACACGCAGCAGGCCCGTGTCTGCTAGGCTGGCCGCACCTGAGGTAGGGGAAGTCCGGTGAGAATCCGGCGCTGTCGCGCAGCGGTATGCCAGTCAGTTCAGCAGAACTCGATCATGGTGAGCCCGAATGCCTCTCAGGGACGCCCGTTCACGCCGATTGCCGGCGCGTCCGTGGCACCTCTCGCCGTCAGAGGGCCGTGACATGAGTGATCCTGAACCCAGCCGTGGGCCTGCCCACGTGTGTTCCCGCTCTGGCCCCCGGCTGGAGCGGGTTTTTCATGCTGTGCGCCCGCTCCCGGCTGCCGTCCCAGTACGCACTGGAGTTCCCCGCCATGTCCCATCTGCCTTTCCGTCTGCGGCGCCCCTGCGCCGCCCTGCTGGTCGCTGCCGTCATGGGTGCCACGCAGGGCGCCTCGGCCACCACCTACCCGCTGACCGTCACCGACGACCTGGGCCGCCGCGTCACGCTGAACGCCGCGCCGCGCCGCGTCGTGTCCATGCTGCCCAGCCACACTGAAACGCTGATCGCCATCGGCGCGGGCGCGCAACTGATCGCGGTTGACCGCTTCAGCAACTACCCGAAAGCCGCCGTGGACAGGCTTCCGAAGGTCGGCAGCGCCTACCAGCCGAACCTCGAGGCGATCCTGGCCCTGAAACCCGATCTGGTGCTGGCCGACGAGTCCAGCGGGTCGCGCCTGACCGAGAAGCTCGCGCAGGCGGGCCTGACCGTGTACGGCGGCACCGGACAGACCTTCAATGAGGTGTTCGAGAAGATCGCCGTGATCGGCAAACTGACCAACCACGAGGCCGGAGCCACGCGGCTGACCACGTCCATGCGCGCCGAGCTGAACACCCTGCAGGCCAGCGTGCTGCGCCTTCCGAAGGTCAGCACCTACTACGAGATTGACCCCAGCCCGTACTCGGTCGGGCCAGACTCGTTCATCGGGACGCTGATCGCCAGGGCGGGCGGGCAGACCATCGTGCCAGCCGCGCTGGGCGACTTCCCGAAACTCGACCCGGAGCTGATCGTGCAGCGCAACCCGCAGGTGATGATCGGCCTGAGCCTGGATGACGCCCGTCGGCGTCCCGGCTGGGCCGGACTGCAGGCCGTGAAGGCGGGGCGGGTCTTTGCCCCCACGCCCGAGGAACGCGACGCCCTGAGCCGTCCGGGGCCGCGCCTGCCGGACGCGCTGCGCGCCCTGATCCGCTTCATTCACCCGGAGGCCCTGAAGTGACTGGTGACGCAGTGACCGGTGACGCCACATCCGAACTCGATCCCGCGACCCGCGAGCGCCGCGAAAAGGCCATGGAGGAACTCGCGGCGGCCCGTGACGCTCACCGCAAGGCCGGGGGCGTCAGCCGGGGGCGCCGGGGCCTACTGATCGTGAACACCGGGAACGGCAAGGGCAAGACCACCGCCGCGCTGGGCCTGATGCTGCGCGCCCACGGGCGGGGCCTGCGCGTACGGATGTTCCAGTTCCTGAAGCACGAGAGCGCCAAGTTCGGCGAGCACCGCACGCTGGACGTGCTGGGCCTGCCGTACGAGGGGCTGGGCGACGGGTTCACGTGGCGCTCCAAGGACCTGGAGAACAGCGCCGCGATGGCCGCGCACGGCTGGTCGCTGGCCCGCGCCGCCATCGAGAGCGGCGAGCACGACCTGATCGTGCTGGACGAGTTCACGTACGCCCTGAAGTACGGCTGGGTGCCCTGGCCGGAGGTCGAGGCGGTCCTGCGGGCGCGTGACCCCCGGCTGCACGTGGTCGTCACCGGGCGGGACGCCCTGCCGGAACTGATCGCCCTGGCCGACACGGTCAGCGAGATCCAGCCCGTCAAGCACGCCTACGAGGCGGGCATCGGCGCGCAGACCGGAATCGAGTACTGATGCGTTCCGTTTCCTTGCCCCCGGCCCTGGAGCCCGCGGGGCGTCCTGGAGGTGTGCTGTGATCATCTGCATCGGGGCCGGACCCGGCCACCTGGATTACCTGACGCGCGGCGGCGCGGACCTGATCGCCGGCGCGGACGTCGTCGCGGGCTTCGACGCGGTCGTGGACGTGGTCCGGCCGCTGCTGACCACACAGACGGTCATCACCATGGGGTACCGCGATCAGGTCGAGAAACTGGCGGGCGTGGCGGCGCTGCACCACGCCGGGAAACGCTGCGTGGTCGTGTTCATGGGCGACGTTCACTTCAGCGGCTTTCAGTTCCTGGAACGGGTCGAGACGGCCTGCGGTCACCCGGTCCAGACCCTGCCGGGCATCAGTTCCGCGCAGGTGCTCGCCAGCCGCACGCGCGTGTGCTTCGACGAGACGACCTTCCTGACCTTCCACCGCCGGGGCGACATGGCCCCCTTCAAGGCGCACCTGCGGGACGTGCTGGCCGCCGGGCGCAACGCCATCGTGATTCCCCGCCCGTGGGATTTCATGCCGGGCGACGTGGCGGCGTTCCTGCTGGGACGCGGCGTGAGCAGCGCCCACCGCACGGAAGTCTGGGAGAACCTGACCCGCGCCGAGGCCACCTGGACCGGCACGCTGGGCGAACTGGAGGGCCGGACCTTCAGCGACATGAGCATCCTGCTGATCCGCGCGCTGCGGCCCATGCCGACCGGCCTGGAGGGCGAGATATGACCTACGCCGTCGTCCTGGCCGCGCACGGCAGCCGCGACCCGGCCAGCAGCGCGCAGTTCGAGCAGCTCGCGGCCCTGGTGCGGTCCCTGGATCCGGGGCGGGTCATCACGCACGGGTACCTGGAATTCAATTCGCCCACGCTGGACGAGGCGGCCCGCGAGGCCGTGCAGGCCGGGGCGCGCGAGGTGGTGCTGGTGCCGGGCGTGCTGCTGGCCGCCACGCACGCCAAGAACGACCTGCCGGCCGAGGTGCAGGCCCTGCGCCTGGAATTCCCGGACGTGACCTTCCACTACGGCGCGGCGATGGACCTGCACCCGGCGCTGCTGGACGTGTGCCGCGAGCGGCTGGTGCAGGCCGAGCAGACGGGCGGCGAGGTGCGCCGCGAACGGACCCTGCTGCTGGTCGTGGGGCGCGGCACCACCGACCCGGACGCGAACGGCGACGTGCACAAACTCGCCCGCTTCCTGGAAGAGGGCCTGGGGTACGGGGCGAGCGGCGTGTGCTTCAGCGGCACGGCGCAGCCGGACCTGAAGACCGGACTGGCCCGCGCCGCCCGCCTGGGCTTCTCGCGCGTGATCGTCATGCCGTACCTGCTGTTCGGGGGCGTGCTGGCCCGCCGGGTGGAGGAGGCGGTCGCGGCGGCCCGGCAGCGGTACCCGGACGTGGAGTTCCTGACGACCCGGCCGCTGGGCGCGCACCCGAAGGTCGCGCAGGTGTTCCTGGAACGCGCCCGTGAGGGTGTGCAGGGGCAGGGGCACATGAACTGCTCGCTGTGCAAGTACCGCGTGCAGGTCGTGGGGTACGAGCATCAGGTGGGCGAGGTGCAGGTCGGGCATCACGGCGCGGCGCGTGGCCTGGACGCCCGCGCGGACGTGCCCGCCGCGCCCCGCGAGATGCCCGCGTACGTGCCGCACCCGATCGAGGCGGAGTCCTTCCGGATTATCGAGGAGCTGCGCGACTGGTCGGCGGTGCCGGACGCCGACCGCTACGCGGCGCAGCGGCTGGTGCACACGGCGGGCGACCCGGCGGTCGTGGACGAGCTGTTCTTCTCGCCCGGCGCGTGCGAGGCCGGGATCCGCGCGGTGCTGCGCGGCCTGACGGTCGTGACGGACGTGACCATGGTCAGCAGCGGCCTCAAACGCGAGGTCCTGAAGACGCTGGGCGTGCCGGTCTGGTGCGGCGTGCACGACCCGGAAACGCACCTGCTGTCGCGCGAGGCGGGCATCACCCGTTCGGCGGCGGGTGTGCGGCGGGCCTTCGAGCGCTTCGGGAACGACTGCATCCTGGCGATCGGGGACGCGCCTACCGCGATCTTCGAAGCCAACCGCCTGATCCGCGAGCGGCACTGGCGGCCCGCGCTGGTGATCGGCCTGCCCGTGGGCTTCGTGGGCACCCGCGAGAGCAAGGCGGCCCTGCGCGCCTGCCTGAGCGTGCCGCGCATCACGAACGCCGGGACGCGCGGCGGGAGCCCCTGGGCCAGCAGCGTGGTGAACGCCCTGATGATCCAGGCCCAGAACCGGCTGGCGCAGGCCAGTGCGCCTGCCTCCCCGGTGCGGGACGCGTGAGCCTGAGCGTGACGCCGCCCGCCAGACTGGACCTGAGCGTACCCGCCGACAACGGGCTGCGGCGCGGCTTCACGACCGGCAGCGCGGCCACGGCGGCCCTGAAGGCGGCGCTGCTGTGCCTGCGCGGCCGGACGGCGCACGTGGTGGACATCACGCTGCCCGGCGGGGAACTGCTGGGCGTGGAGGTCCGGGGCGTGCGCCGCACCGACGCCGGGGCGTACGCGGAGGTCGTGAAGGACGGCGGGGACGACCCGGACGCCACGCACGGCGCGGTGATCTGGGTGCGCGTGACGCCGCAGGACTCGCCGGTCATGTCCTTTCACGCCGGGGAGGGCGTGGGGACCGTCACCGCGCCCGGCATCCGCGTGCCGGTGGGCGAGGCGGCCATCAATCCCGGTCCGCGCGGCATGCTGCGCGCGGCGGCGCACGAGGTCGCGGGGCACGAGGCCTTCGCGGTCACGGTGGGCTGCGTGGACGGCGAGCAGATCGCGCGCCGGACCTTCAATCCGCGCCTGGGCATCGTGGGCGGCATCAGCATCCTGGGCACGACCGGCGTGGTGGAACCCATGAGCCTGGAGGCGTACATGGCGTCGGTGGAGGTGTACGTGCGCGTGGCCGTGCACGCCCGCCCGGACGCGCTGGTGTTCACGCCGGGCAAACTGGGCCGTGATTTCGCGCGGGACACGCTGGGCGTGCCGCCGCTGGCCGTGGTGCAGATGGGCAACTTCGTGGGCGCTGCGCTGGACGCGTTGCAGGAAGCGCTGCAGGACGCCCTGGGAGAGCAGGCGCGCGTGGACGGGTCGCAGGTGTCCGCGCCGCCGCTGCTGGTCGCCGGGCATCCGGGGAAGCTGGCCAAGGTACTGAACGGCGACTGGAACACCCACAGCGCCCACAGCGGCATGGCCATGAACGCCGTCGCCCGCGTCGCGGCCCGCCTGGGCCTGCCCGGCGCGCTGGTCGGCGCCCTGCACGCGGCGAACACCGTGGACGCCTGCGTGGACCTGCTGGCCGGGCCAGATCAGGGCGGAGCAGATCAGGGCCGCGCTGTCTGGGCCGCCGTGGCCCGCGACGTGGCCGCCTGCCTGCATGGGCGCGCGCCGCTGCTGCCGGGCGTGCGCGTGGCGCTGTTCGCGCTGGACGGCCGCCCGCTGGCCGACGAGTCCACACCTGCCGCCTTCCCTCCCGACACTCTTTCCGACCCGCATTCAGACGGAGGAACCCCATGACCACACAGATCACTTCACAGACCACTCCCGGCTGGTTCGCCGGGCTGGGCGTCGGGCCGGGCCAGCCGGGCCTGCTGCCGGTCGCGTCGCTGGACGTGCTGCGCGGCGCGGACGTCATCTACGCGCCGCGCTCGCGGGTGTCGCAGGCGTCCGTGGCGCTGGCGGCCCTGCGCGACCTGGACTTCCCGGCCGGACGCGTGCAGGAGATTGAGTTCCTGATGGACGGCGACGACGCCCGCATCGGCGGGCACTACGCCGCGCTGGCCGAGCAGATCGCCGGTCAGCAGCGTCAGGGGCTGAACGTCGCGTACCTGACCATCGGGGACGCCATGACGTACTCCACGCTGGGCTACCTGGTGAGCGCCCTGCGCCGCGCCGCGCCGGACCTGCCGCGCCGCGTGCTGCCGGGCGTCACCAGTTACGCCGCCGCCGCCGCCCTGACCGGCTTTCCGCTGGGGGAGGGCCGCGAGCGGGTGCTGATCCTGCCCTGCCCGGACGAACTCGCGGAGTTGCGGGCCGATATCGCCTCGCACGACGTGGTCGTCCTGATGAAGGTCGGGCGTCGCCTGCCGGTCGTGCTGGACCTGCTCTCGGAACTGGGCCTGCTGGAACACTGCGCGCTGGCGCACCGCCTGGGCCTGGACGGCGAGGTGATCCTGCCCAGCCTGGAATCGCTGCGCAGCGACACCCTGCCGGATGGCCCGGACGCGGCGCGGCTGGGGTACCTGAGCGTGCTGCTGATCCGGGGCGTGCGCCCGGGGAGGTTCGCGTGAAGGTGTACTTCATCGGGGCGGGGCCCGGCGCGCCGGACCTGATCACGCTGCGCGGCGCGCGGCGGCTGGGCGAGTGCCCGCTGGTCATGTACGCCGGGTCGCTGGTGCCCGAGGCGGTGCTGGAGCACGCCCACCCGGACGCCGAGTGCGTGAACACCGCTCCGCTGAACCTGGACGAGCAGGTGGCGATCTACCGCCGCGCGCAGGCCCAGGGACTGGACGTGGCGCGCGTACACAGCGGCGACCCGGCCATCTACGGCGCGACTGCCGAGCAGATGCGCGCCCTGCGGTCCCTGGGCATCGAGTACGAGGTCGTGCCGGGCGTGAGTTCCTTCACGGCCAGCGCGGCGGTGCTGGGCGCCGAACTGACCCGGCCGGGCGTCACGCAGACCGTGATCCTGACCCGCGCGTCGGGCCGGGCCAGTCCGGTGCCGGACGCCGAGAACCTGCGCGGCCTCGCGGCGCACCGCGCCAGCCTGTGCGTGTTCCTGGGCGGGCGGCAACTGCCGCAGATCGTGACCGAGCTGCTGGAAGCCTACCCGCCGCACACGCCGGCCGCGCTGGTGCAGCGGGCCTCGCAACCGGGCGAGCGGCGGCACGAGGCGACGCTGGGCACCCTGCTGACGGACCTGACCCTGAGTGACTGGGCGTTGACGACCATGCTGCTGGTCAGCCCGGCGCTGGGCGACCCCGGCGAGCTGACCGAACCGAGCCGCCTGTACGACCCCGCCTACGCGCACCGCTTCCGCCGCGCGGCGGACGGCACGGACTCTTGACCGCCCCGCTGGACATGGGTCTGCCGGACAGCGGCCCCCCGGACGTGGGCATCTGGCCGGTGCAGGCGGGCGCGTGGGCGCTGGCCGGCACGCTGGAACGCGCGCTGACCGGGGCGGGCCGCCGCGTGACCGTGTACCGTCCCTGGACGCTGGGCCGCCAGATGGAGGCCTTCCGCGCCGCCTACCCCGGCGCGCGGGCCTGGGTGCTGATCGGCGCGGCCGGCATCGCCGTGCGGTTCCTGTCGGGCCTGCCGCGCGACAAGACCCGCGACCCGGCCGTGCTGGTGCTGGATGACGCCGCCCGGCACGTCATCCCCATCCTGGGCGGGCACGAGGGCGGCGGGAACGTCCTGGCGTACGCGGTCGCGCGGGCCTGTGGGGCCGCGCCGGTCATCACGACCGCCAGCGAGGCCGCCCGGCCCCTGACCCTGGGTGTCGGCTGCCGCCGTGACGTGCCCGAGGACCGAATTGCCGCCGCCGTGACGCAGGCCCTGACGCTGGCCGGGTACGCGCTCGGCGACGTGCGCGAGGTCGCCACCGTGGACCTGAAAGCGGACGAGCCGGGCCTGAACGCCTTCTGCGACCGGCACGCGCTGCCGCTGCGGATCATCGCGCACGCCGACGTGCAGGCGCGGCCCTTCGTGACCCGCCCCAGCGAGTGGGTGCAGCGCAGCGTGGGCCTGTCCGGCGTCAGCGAACCCTGCGCCCTGATCGCCAGTCCACGCGGCGAACTGCTGTTCCCCCGCCTCGCGCTAAGCGGCGTGACCGTGGCCGTCGTCCGCGACCGGCCGCCGCACGCCTGCCCGGACGCCCCTCCCGCCCCGTCCTCTTCCCGACCCCCGGAGGCCACCGCATGACCCCATCCACCCACCCTGAACCCGACTACTCTGAATCCACCCGCCCCCCGCTCACGGGCGGGCACCTGAGTCTGGTGTCGGTCGGGCCGGGCGACCTGAACCTCGTGCCGCAGCGCGCCCGCGAGGCCCTGATGCGCGCCGACGTGATCGTCGCGTACGACCTGTACCTGCGCTGGGTCGCGCCGCTGCTCGACCAGGCCCGGCAGGAGATCGTCACGCTGCCCCTGACGCAGGAGAAACGCCGCGCCGAGGTCGCCATCGAGCGGGCCGCCGCCGGGCAGCGCACGGCGCTGGTCAGCAGCGGCGACATCGGCATCTACGCCATGGCCGGACTGGTCTTCGAGGACCTGCCGGACCCCGCGCCGTTCACGGTGGAGGTCATTCCCGGCATCACGAGCGCCACCGCCTGCGCCAGCCTGCTCGGGTCGCCGCTCACGCACGATTTCGCCACCCTGAGCCTCTCGGACCTGCTGTGCCCCTGGGAGTGGATCGAGCACCGCGCCTCGCACATCGCGCAGGCGGACCTGTCATGCGTGCTGTACAACGTGCAGAGCCGCGCCCGGCAGGAGGGCGTGTACCGCGTGCTGCGCCTGATGCTGGCGCACAAACGCCCGGACACCGTGTGCGGCGTGGTCCGCAACGCCTATCGCGAGGATCAGGAGGTGCGCGTCACGACCCTGGAGGCGCTGCTGGACGACCGCTTCGACATGCTGACCACCATCGTGATCGGGAACCGGTTCACGCAGCGGCGCGGCCCGTGGATGTTCACGCCACGCGGCTACAACGCCTGGGAGGCCGGGCGGGACGCGCCCGCCACAGGCACGCCAGCCCCGGAACTCCCGGCCCCGGCCGAAGCCCCGCCGGAGCACGTGGGCCGCGTGTGGGTGTTCGCGGGCACCTCGGACGGCAGCGCCCTGGCGCAGGCCATCGCCGGGGACGGCCTGCCGGTCACGCTGAGTGTCGCCACGTCCCTGGGAGCCAGCGTCGCCCCGCAGCATCCGGGCGTGCAGCTGTACGGCGGCCCGGCGGGCGTGCAGGCGCGGCGGCTGGCCCTGCGCGGCGCGCGCGCCGTCGTGGACGCCACGCACCCGTACGCGCAGGTGATCACCGCGCAGCTGCGCGAGCTGTGCGCGGAACTGGGTGTGCCGTACCTGCGGCTGGAACGCCCGTCCAGCCTGGACCCGGACCCGGCGGGCCTGGACGACCTGAGCGTCGTGGACGACCTGAACGCGGCCGCTGCGCAGGCCGCCGCGCGGGGCGGGCCGGTGTTCCTGGCGACCGGCAGCCGCGACCTGGAAGCCTTCTGGACCGCGTTTCTGGCGGCGGGAGGCCAGGGCGGGCAGGTGTTCGTGCGCCTGACCCCGCAGCCCGACGTGCTGGCCCGCGCGCTGGCGCTGGGCGTGCCTGCCCGCAACGTGAGCGCCCTGATCGGCCCGTTCAGCCGCGAGTTCAACGAGGCGCAGTGGCGCGCGCAGGGCGTCCGGACCGTCATCACCCGCGACGGCGGCGACGAGGGCGGCTTCGACGCTAAACGCCTCGCCGCGCGCGCCCTGGACGCGGGGCTGATCGTCCTGCGACGTCCCGCGCCCGTGCCCGGCGCCTTTTCTGACCCGCAGGCGCTGCGCCGCGCCCTGCTCGACCTTCCAGTCATTCCTGGCCTGCCGGTACAGTCCGGCCCGGCCCCCCTGGAGACCGCATGAACCTCCCTGACACCACCTTCCGCACGCCCGTCACGCTGATGTCCGGTTTCCTGGGCAGCGGCAAGACCACCCTGCTGAACAACCTGCTGCGCCAGACGCACGACCGCACCCTGGCCGTGATCGTGAACGAATTCGGGGAGGTCAGCATCGACGGGGCCCTGCTGCGCAGCCGCGAGGACGGCGTGGAACTGTTCGACGTGAGCGGCGGCCTGCTCGCCTACGGCGGCGACGACGACGCCTTCCGCCGCACGCTGCGCGCCCTGCTGGACCGGCGGCACACCTTCGATCACGTGCTGATCGAGACGAGCGGACTGGCCGCCCCGACCGCCGTGATGGTCGCCCTGCAGGACCCGGCCTTCGCCGGCGCCTTCACGCTGGACGCCACACTGGTCGTCGTGGACACGCCCCTGCTGCTGGAGGGAGCCTTCGACCCGGACGGCCCGAACCCGGCTGTTCCCAATTCGCTGGCCCGCAGCGCCGCGCAGGTGTTCGACGCGCAACTGGAATTCGCGGACGTGGCGATCCTGAACAAGATCGGCGGCCTGAGCGACGCGCAGTTGTTGCAGGCCGAGGCGGACGTGCGTCACCGCGCGCCGCGCGTGCGCTTCCTGGAACTGGCGCACGACGCGCGGCTGGACACGCAACTCACACTGGGCCTGAACCTGCACGGCGCCCGGCGCGCCGCGCACCACGCGCCGGTCAGCGGCGCGCCCGGCGACCTGAGCGGCCCGCTGCACGACCACACCGGCCTGGACGGGCACTCGCACGGCGACCTGGACGCGCACGTGCACAGCCTGGGCACCCACCAGCACTTTCATGAGCACGATCCGGGCTGGCAGTCGTTCCGGTTGACCGGCGCGGGCGCGCAGGACCCGCAGGCGCTGGCGACCGCGGTGCGGAACGTGGCGCGGGTGTTCCCGGTGCTGCGCGTCAAGGGCTTCGTGACCGACGTGGACGGGCAGCGGCACGCACTACAGGCGGTGCGCTCGCGGGTGGACCTGACGCCCGCCCCGACCCGGCCGGACGCGCCGAACGAACTGGTGTTCATCGGGTACCACGTGAGCCGCAAGAAGGTCACGGAAGCGCTGGGCCGGGCCGTGCCGCAGCGGTGGGAGTGATGGACGCCCCGCACGTCCCGGCGCCGCTGCCCGGCGTGCCCGGCGGCCTGAGCGCCCGGCACAGCGCGCGCCGCTCCGCGCCATTCCTGCTGGCCGTGCTGGCCCTGCACGCGGCCGGCCTGTGCCTGCTGGCGCTGTCCGCGCCGGGGCAGCCGCTGCTGTGGGGCCTGGGCCTGAGCGCGTACCTGTTCGGCGTGCGGCACGCCTGGGACGCCGATCACATCGCCGTGATCGACAACACCGTCCGGCGGCTGCTGACGCTGGGCCGCCCCGCGTACGGTGTGGGCCTGTACTTCAGCCTGGGGCACTCGGGCGTGGTGCTGCTGATGGCCGTGGCCGCCGCCCTGATCGGAGGGGCGCTGCTGGGCGCGCAGGATCAGATCGGCACGGTCGGCGGGTGGGTGGGGCCGTTCGTGGCCGGCGCGTACCTGCTGGTCGTGGCGACCCTGAACCTGAGTGCCGTCGCCCGGATGCTGCGCGGCGCACCCGAAGGGCACGGGGATCATGACGGGCACCATCACGGCGGTCTGCTGGCGCGGCTGATCGCGCCCCTGACCCGCCTGATCACCCGCCCGTGGCAGGTCATGCCGCTGGGCTTCCTGATGGGCCTGGGTTTCGACACGGCCAGCGAGATCGCGCTGCTGGCCCTGGCCGGGCAGGCCGGGCAACAGTCGCTCGGCTGGGCGGGCATCCTGTCCCTGCCGCTGCTGTTCGGGGCGGGCATGACGCTGTTTGATACCCTGAACGGCGCGTTCATGACCCACGCGTACGGCTGGGCACTCGACCGGCCCGGCGCGCGGCGCACCTACAACCTGCTGGTCACCGGCCTGTCGGGTCTGGTGGCGCTGGTCGTGGGCGTGGTCACGCTGGGCGCCTGGGCGGCCGAACACTTCCCGGCCCTGTCTGGCCTGCGGAGCCTGGAGGCGCTGGACCTCGCGCCGCTGGGCTTCGGCCTGACCGGCGCGGCGGGCCTGCTGTTCCTGGTGGCCGTCCTGCGCCGCCGACTGACGGGCGCGGCGTGACGGTCCCTGCTGCCATGCCCGCGCCTGCGCCGGTCAGCGCGCAGGACCGCGCGGCCCTGTGGCGGGTCATGGAGGCCCGCCGCGACCACCGGCACTTCCGGCCCGACCCGGTCCCGCCCGAGATGCTGGCGCGCGTGCTGGACGCCTTCCGCGTGGCCCCCAGCGTGGGCCTGAGCCAGCCGTGGCAGGTCACGGTGATCCGCGACCCGGCCCGCCGGGCGCAGGTGCACGCCAGTTTCGTGCAGGTGCGTGCCCAGGAACGCCTGAGCTTCAGCGGCGAGCGCCGGGACCTGTACGACACCCTGAAACTCGAAGGCATTCTGGACGCCCCGCTGGGCCTGCTGGTCAGCCTCGACCCGCCGGACGGGCCGACCCTGGGCACGGGTGGCCTGGGCGGCATGCTGGAGGCCAGCGTGCTGTGCGCGGTCACGCTGGCGTGGCTGGCCGCCACCGCCGAGGGCCTGGGCCTGGGCTGGCTGAGCCTCGTGGACGGCGGGGACCTGGGTGAGCGGCTGGACCTGCCGCCCGGCACGCGCCCGCTGGCGTACCTGTGCCTGGGCTGGCCGGCCCTGACCCTGGACGCCCCGCTGCTGGAAACGACCGGCTGGGCGCGCCGCACGCCGCTGCGCGTGAACGACACGGACGTGACACCGTGACCCGCCGCGCCGCGACCCGCGAACGCGTGACCCGCGCCGACGGCCGCACCATCAACGTCGCCCGGCGGCGCGGTCACCTGAGTTACTGCTTTCACGGCTGCTGCTGCGGCCGCACCGACAAGGGCTACCCGGCCGCGCCCGCCCACGTGTACAAGGACGAGTGGGTGCGCCGCCGCCTGCGCAACACGCTGCACCTGACCAAGAGTGGCTGCCTGGGGCCGTGCTCGCTGGCGAACGTGGCGCACCTGGTGTTCGACGGGCACGACCTGTGGTTCCACTCGGTGAACGACGCGTGGCTGGTCCGCGCGATCTTCGACCACATCGAGGCGATGGTCCGCGCCGACCGCTTCCTGCCGTTGCCGCCGGAGCTGATCGAGTACGCCTTCAACTACTACACCTGGGACGCCGCGCAGGCCCTCCCGCTGCACCCGGACATGAATGCGGGACTGGGAGCGGCAGGGGAGACCCCGGACGCTCCATCCGACGCGACTCCCCTGAGCGGCGTGGCGTTCCTGACGCACGCGGACACCGACCTGCTGAACCTGCGCGCCGCGCGCGACACCCTCCCGGCCGATTTCGGCCCGGTGACCGGCGTGGCGCTCGGCAGCGTGCGCGGCGAGGAGCAGATGCAATCACTGCTCTCAGGCGCGGTCGGCGAGGCGCAGGTCGTGCTGGTGCGCGTTCACGGGCGCTTCGAGGCGGTGCCCGGCGCGGCGCGGCTGCTCGCGCACGCCCGGACGCGCGGGCAGCGGCTGCTGCTGATCAGCGGCACGAACGAACCCGACCCGGAACTCGCGGCCCTGAGCCTCGCGCCGCTGCCGGTGCTGGACACCGCCCGCGCGTACCTCGCCGCGAGCGGCTGGCCGAACCTGCGGGAACTGCTGCTGAGCGTCTCGGATTCGCTGCGCCTGACCGCGTACGGCGCGCAGCCCCCGCAGGCGCTGGCGCTGCACGGCGTGTCCCACCCGGACCTCCCGGAAGGCCTGGACGCCCCGCAGGCGCTGGCCGAGTGGGAACGCCGGCGCGGCGCGGCCGCCCCGCGCCGCCCGGCGGTGGGCATCCTGCTGTACCGCGCGCACGCCCTGAGCGGCAACACGGACTTCATCGACGCGCTCGTCACGGCGCTCGACGACGCCGGGGCGGACGCCCTGCCGATCTTCACGACCAGCCTGCGCGACACCGACGAACGCGGCGACCCGCACGCCCTGGCGCTGCTGCGCGGCGAGGACGGCCCGCGCGTGGACGCCGTGATCAGCACCCTGAGTTTCGCCATGACCGAGGTGCAGGGCGGAGCCGTCACGCCCGCCGGGGAGGCCGTGGGCGCCTTCGCGCGGCTGGGCGTGCCGGTCGTGCAGGGCCTCACGACCGGCGGGCCGCGCGGTCCCTGGGCGACCAGTGCGCGCGGCCTGAACCCGCTGGACACCGCCATGAACGTGGCCCTGCCGGAATTCGACGGGCGGCTGATCAGCGTGCCCTTCGCCTTCAAGGAACGCGTCGCCGGTGACGGCGCGGACGAGGCGGCGGCCCGGCTGGTCGCGGACCCGGAACGCGCCGAGCGCGTGGCGGGCGTCGCCGTGCGGCTCGCGCGGCTGCGGCACGTCCCGAACGGCGAGAAACGCGTGGCGTTCGTGTTCACCAACTCCACGGCGAAGGCCTCGCAGGTGGGGAACGCCGTGGGCCTCGACTCGGCCGCGTCGCTGCTGGGCGTACTGCGCGCCCTGCGGGACGACGGGTACGACGTGGGCACCCTGCCCGCGACCTCCGACGAACTGATGCACGCCCTGCTGGACCGCGCCACCTACGACACCACCCTGCTGACCCCCGCGCAACTGGAACGCGCGGTCCTGGTGCCCCGCGAGCGGTACGCCGCGTGGTTCGCGGACCTGCCGGACGCGCAGCAGCGCCGCATGCGCCAGCAGTGGGGCGACCCGCCCGGACAGGCGTACCTAAGCGGAAGCTCGCTGGCCCTGGCGGGCCTGCACTTCGGGAAGATGTTCGTGGCGCTGCAACCCCCACGCGGGTACGGCATGGACCCGGACGCCATCTACCACACGCCGGACCTGCCGCCCACCCACCACTACCACGCGCTGTACCGCTGGCTGCGCGAGCCCCCCGCCGCCGGGGGCTTCGGCGCGCACGCACTGGTGCATGTCGGCAAGCACGGCACGCTGGAATGGCTGCCCGGCAAGGGCGTCGGCCTGAGCGCCGCGTGCTTCCCCGACAGCCTGCTGGGCGACCTGCCGCTGTTCTACCCCTTCGTCATCAACGACCCGGGCGAGGGCACGCAGGCCAAACGGCGCGCGCACGCCACCATCCTCGACCACCTGCCGCCCCCCCTGACCCGCGCGGACACCTACGGCCCGCTGGCCGAACTGGCCGCGCTGGTCGACGAGTACTACCAGCTGGAACTCCTCGACCCGTCCAAGCTGCCGCTGCTGCAGGGGCAGATCTGGGACCTCGTGCAGCGCAGCGACCTGGGCACCGATCTGGGTACCCTGCTGCGCCGCGACCACGGCGACCACGTGCACGAATGGGACGACGAATTCACCGAGGACGGCGTGCCCGTCACCCTCAGCGAGATGAACGGCCCGGACGTCGCGCACCTGCTCGAGGACATCGACGGGTACCTGTGCGAACTGGGCCGCGCGCAGATCCGGGGCGGCCTGCACGTCCTGGGCCAGCCGCCGCGCGGCGAGGCGCTGCCCGAGATGCTGGTCGCCCTGACCCGCCTGCCGAACGCGGGCGTGCCGGGCCTGCACGCCGGACTGGCCGGCGCGCTCGGCCTGAACCTCGAAGACCTGCTCGACCGCCCCGGCGCGCGCCTGGGTTCGCCGCCTCACAGCCTGCCCCGTACCCTGCTGGGCGCCGGCGCGGACGCTGCTCAATCCTCAGCAAGTGCTGAAGGACAGCGGCTGTGAGGGGGCCTATGGTTGGGCATGACTTCCGTCCAGCGCCCCAGCGACACGCCCCCCAGCACCGCGCCCCAGCCCCCGGTCCAGCCTGTGCCGGGCGTGCCCGACCCGACCGTCCTGAGCGGCGCGGCCCTGATGCACGCCGTCCTGAAGAAAGACGCCGAGAAGGCCGGCCGCGCCGCATGGCCCACCTTCGTTCTGTCGGTTCTGGCCGGCATGTACATCGGGCTGGGCGGCATGTTCTACACCCTGATCGAATCGGGCGGAATCGACTTCGCGTTCAAGCAGGTGCTGGGCGGCCTGGGCTTCTGCGTGGGCCTGGTGCTGGTCCTGGTCGCCGGGGCGGAACTGCTGACCGGGAACGTGCTGCTGGTCCTCGGGGTAGTGCGCCGGCAGATCACCTGGGCGCAGGTGGCGCGCAACTGGGGACTTGTGTTTCTGGGCAACCTGGTGGGCGGCGTGCTGCTGGCCGCGCTGGTCGTCGCGTCCGGGCACCCGTCCCTGAACGGCGGGGGCGTGGCGCACGAGGCGGTGCGCGTGGCGACCGGCAAGGTCGGCAAGACGGCCGCGCAACTGTTCTTCAGCGGCGTGCTGTGCAACGTCCTGGTGTGCCTGGCGGTGTGGATGGCCCTTGCGGGCAAGACCCTGGCCGACAAGGTCCTGGCAGTGCTGCTGCCGGTCACGGCCTTCGTTGCGGCGGGCTTCGAGCACTCGGTGGCGGACATGTACCTGCTGCCGCTGGGCCTGATGCTGCGCGACCACGGCGCCGACCTCGCGGACATTGCGCGGCTGGACCTGCCGCACGTGGTGAGCACCGTGGCGGTCGTCACGCTGGGCAACATCGTGGGCGGGGCCGTGTTCGTGGCGCTGGCCTACCACGCGGCCTACCCGGACAGCCCAGCCGACCGGGCCCCGGAGCCGTCCACGCATCGCTGACCCTCACCCGCCCTCATGTCGGCGCGCGGCCTGCACCATCAGGGCCGCGCGCCGCCTTGCCGTGCCTGGGAACGATACGGATTCCGTCTGTTTCGTTAATAACCCGGAAGAATGCCGGGTTGCCAACTCCACGCCCGGAACCCGTTTCTCTCCTACTCGCTTCGCTCGGGTTGAAAGCTTTTGCAACCCTTTCAACCGGAGTCCGTATGACCACACCCACGGAGACCCCATGACCGCTCCTGACCTGACTGCCCCCGACTTGAATGCGCTGGCGGGCCGTCCCATTCAGACGAACGGGGACGCGCTGGAACTGCTCGACGAACTGGCCCTGCACCTGTACCAGCTGCTGGCCGAGCGTGACTTCGACCCGGCCAGCATTCCTGAGGTGCTGGCCCTCACGCTCGGGAGTGTCGGCGACCACGGCCCGCTGACCGCCACCCTGGACTACGCTTGCCGGGAATTGCGCCCGAACCTGGAAGCCACCACCGACGAGACCCGGCACCTGCTCGCGGGCCTTGCCGGGCGGTACGTGCCGGCCGGGCCGAGCGGTGCGCCGTCACGCGGGCAGGCGCACATTCTGCCCACCGGACGGAATTTCTACGCCGTGGACCCGCGTGCCGTGCCGTCCCCCGCCGCGTGGACGGTCGGCAGTGGGCTGGCCCGCGAGGTCCTCGCCCGGCACGAGCAGGAGACCGGCGCCCCTCCGCAGCGCGTGGCGATCAGCGTGTGGGGGACGAGCAACATGCGCACCCAGGGGGACGACATCGCGCAGATTCTGGCCCTGATCGGCGTGCGGCCCCGCTGGCACGCCCAGAGCCGCCGCGTGGAGGGCGTGGACCTGATCCCGCTGGCGGAACTCGGGCGGCCCCGCGTGGACGTGACCGTGCGCATCAGCGGGTTCTTCCGGGACGCCTTCCCGCACGTGATCACCCTGATCGACGACGCCGTGCAGGCCGCCATGCACGCCGACGAACCGGAGGACCAGAACCCGCTGCGCCGCCAGTACCTCGCGGACCTCGCCGGGCGACTGGCGGACCTGCCGCCCGACGAGGCCGCCGCCCGCGCCGCGTACCGCGTGTTCGGCAGCGCGCCCGGCACGTACGGCGCCGGGATTCTCGACCTGATCAACGAGGGCAACTGGGCCGGTGACGGCGACTTCACCCGCACCTTCGTGAACTGGGGCGGGTACGCCTACACCGCCGCCGAGCAGGGCACGGACGCCCGCGACGACTTCCGCGCCCGGCTGGGCGGCACGCAACTCGTGCTGCACAACCAGGACAACCGCGAGCACGACATTCTCGACAGTGACGACTACCTGCAGTTCTTCGGCGGCATGATCGCCTCGGTGCGGCACCTGAGCGGCACGCAACCCCTGCGGTACTTCGGGGATACCTCCAACCCCGAACGGGCCCGCGTGCGCGACCTGGGCGAGGAGACCCTGCGCGTGTACCGCTCGCGGGTCGTGAACCCCAAGTGGCTGAGCGGCATCCGCGCGCACGGGTACAAGGGCGGCCTGGAGCAGACGGCCACCGTGGACTACCTGTTCGGCCTGGACGCCACCGCGCAGGTCGCGCACGACTTCATGTACGAGGGTGTGGCGCAGGCCTACGCGCTGGACCCGGAGAATCAGGCGTTCCTGCGCCGCTCGAATCCCTGGGCACTCCAGGCCATCACCACTCGCCTGCTGGAGGCGCAGGGCCGGGGCCTGTGGACGCCGCAGCCGGAGACCCTGCACGCCCTGCAGAACCTGCTGGTCGAGAGCGAGGGCCTGCTGGAGGAACGCGGCGAGACGGCCCGCCCTGGCGGAGGCGGCGCGTGAGCCGCGTCACCCTGAACCGCCCTGTATGGACTAAGCTTAGTCCATGCCGGAGACAGTCAACATCCACGCTGCCAAGACGCAACTGTCCCGCCTCGTGGACCGCGCCCACGCCGGCGAGGAGATCATTCTCGCCAAGGCCGGAAAACCCTACGCCCGGCTGGTGCCACTGGCGCCCGCCGCTGCGCGTGAACTCGGATTCCTGGCCGGAACCGTCCAGGTCGGCGCGGCCTTCGCGCACGAATCCCTGCGCCCACTGTCCGCCGAGGAACAGGCGGACTGGGAGTGAACCTGCTGCTCGACACCCACATTCTGCTGTGGGCGACCCTTCAGCCGGCGCTGCTGCCGGGCGCGTGGCAGACCACGCTGCTCGATTCCCGCAACCGGTTGATCCTGAGCGCCGCGACCGCCTGGGAACTCTCGATCAAACACCGCAGCGGCCGCCTCCCGGAAGCCGCCCCGCTGCTGCTGGATTTCCACGCGGTCACCGCACGACTCGGAGCCGAGGTGATCGACATCTCCCCGGCCCACGCGGTGCGCGCCGGAGCGCTCGACTGGGATCACCGCGACCCCTTCGACCGCCTGCTGGTCGCGCAGGCCATCGAGCACGGGCTCACGCTGATGACGGTGGATGCCAGCATCACGGCCTACGCCCACGCCCCGGTCCTGCCGCCTCCCTGAGCCACGGCCCTCTGAGCTGCTGCCCCCTGAGCCGCTTCACGGAGGCTGCGTGACCCCCTCCGGACCCCTTCCGGACGCCGCGCCGCTGTTTCCACTGTCGGCGGTGGCGCACCAGCCGGACCTGACGCTGGCGCTGAGCCTGCTGGCCGTGTCGCCCGCGCTGGGCGGCCTGCTGATCCGGGGCGACCGGGGCGCGGCGAAAAGCACGTCCGCACGGGCGCTGGCGGCGCTGCTTCCAGCGCACGCGGAGGGGCTTCCAGCCGACGGGGACGGCGCGGCCCCGTTCGTGAACCTGCCGCTCGGGGCGGGCGAGGAGCGTGTGGTGGGCACGCTGGACCTCGACGCGGCCCTGCGGGGCGAGGCGCGCCTGAAACCGGGCCTGATCGCGCAGGCGCACGGAGGCGTGCTGTACATCGACGAGGTGAACCTGCTACCGGACCATCTGGTGGACGTGCTGCTGGACGCCGCCGCGATGGGCGTGCACCGCGTGGAACGCGACGGCCTGAGCGTGACCGCGCCCGCCCGGTTCGCGCTGGTGGGCAGTATGAACCCCGAGGAGGGCAGCCTGCGCCCGCAGTTCCTGGACCGCTTCGGACTGTGCGTGGACGTGCAGGCCCCCACCGCGCCGGGCGAGCGGGCCGAGATCGTGCGCCGCCGCCTCGCCTTCGACGCCGACCCCGCCGTGTTCGTGCGGGCCTGGGCGGGGGCGGAGGCGGCCCTGCACGCCCGGCTGGACGCGGCGCGCGGGCGACTGGCGCACGTGACCGTCCCGGACGTGCTGCTGATCCGCATTGCCGATCACGCGGCGGCGGCTGGTGTGCGCAGCCTGCGTGCGGATCTGGTGCTGTACCGCGCCGCCTGCGCCCTGGCCGCGCTGGAGGGCCGCCTGTCGGTCACGGCGGCCGACGTGGACCGCGCCGCGCCGCTGGTCCTCACGCACCGCCGGGTACCGCACGCGCCGGACCTGCCGCCCCCGCCCCCTCCTCCCAACGAACCGCCCCCGGAGCCACCGGCCGGACCGCCGGGCGACGCCCCGGACGGTGAGCCCCTCCCGGAAGCCGGGAACGAGCCGCCGCACACACCAGATGCTCCGGACGGGGGAGACCACCTGCCGCCCGCTGGCGACCCGCCGGGCGAGGTGTTCGCTCCCGCTCCCGCGCACGTTTTCCTGCCACTTCCCGGCGGGGCGCGCGGCGCGGGCGACGCCGGGCGCCCCCGCGTGACCGGCAGTCGCCCGGACGCGAATCCGGCCTCGCTGGCGCTGCCGGACTCGCTGCGCGCCGCCCTGACCCGCGCGGGCCTGAGCGGCGAGGCTGGCCCGGACAGGTCCGGCCTGACCCGCGCGGACCTGCGCGCCCCCATCCTGGCCCCGCAGGAGGGCCGCCGGGTGCTGTTCGTCGCGGACGCCAGCGGCAGCGTCGGCGCGTCCGGACGGATGGGCGCCGTCAAGGGCGCGCTGCTGGACGCCCTGGGCGGGCAGGGTCACGCCGACCGCATGGCCCTGATCACCTTCCGGGGCGTGGGGGCCGCGCTGCTGCTCGACTGGACCGCCGACGCCCACGCGGCCGCGCGGGCCGTGGAGGCCGCGCCTACGGGGGGCCGCACGCCGCTCACGCAGGCGCTGCGGCTGGCCCGCGTGACCCTGGACGCGGAGCGCGGCGCGCAGCTGGTGCTGTTCACGGACGGCCGCGCGAACGTCCCCACGCAGCCCGGCGCGGACCCCTGGGCCGAGGCATTAGGCGCCGCCCGCGCCCTGCACGGTGTGCCCGCACTGGTCGTGGATACCGAGGCGGGCCGGGTGCGCCTGGGCCGGGCCGCGCAACTGGCCCGCGCGATGGGCGCCGACCTCGCGCCCCTGCACCTGCCTGAACATCACCCTGACCCTTCCCTGAATCCCTCATCCCTGGAGACCCCATGACCCCCCCCGACCCTGACCTGAACGCCCCTTCACCGGTCCCCGTCATGCCCCGGCTGGTGATTGCCGCCGCGCACTCCGGCAGCGGCAAGACGACCGTCGCCTCGCTGCTGTGCCTCGCCCTGAGCGCCCGTGGGCTGCGCGTGCAGCCGTTCAAGCTGGGGCCGGATTACCTGGACCCCACGCACCTGACCCGCGCGGCCGGGCGGGACGCGCGGAACCTCGACTCGTTCCTGCTGCCGCGTGAGCGACTGCGCGCCCTGTTCGCCCGCGCCGCCGCGCAGGCCGACGTGAGCGTCCTGGAGGGCGTGATGGGCCTGTACGACGGCCGCGACTCCCTGAGCGACGAGCATTCCACCGCCGATCTGGCGGGCCTGCTGGGCGCCCCGGTGGTCCTGGTGATCGACGCGGGCGGCATGGCCCGCACCGCCGCCGCCGTGGCCGCCGGGCTGCGGGATTTCGCGCCGCTGACGGTCCCGCCTGTGCGGGTGGCGGGCGTGATCCTGAACCGCGTGGGCGGCGAACGTCACGCGGAACTGTGCGAGGCGGCGCTGGCGCAGGTGGGCCTGCCGGTCCTGGGCTTCGTGCCCCGCGACGAGCGGCTGCACCTCCCGGCGCGGCACCTGGGCCTGCTGAGCGCCGAGCAGGCCTCCTGGGACGCGGCAGACGCCCTGCACGCCGCGCGCTTCCTGCGGCTGGACGCGCTGCTGGCCGCCGCGCAGGCCCCCGCGCTGCCTCTCCCGCCCCCCACGCCCGTTCCGGCGGGCGAGCGGGTGCGGATCGGCGTGGCGCACGACGAGGCCTTTCACTTCTCGTACCCGGACGCACTGGACGAACTGCGGGCGCAGGGCGCGGAGCTCGTGCCGTTCAGTCCCCTGCGGGACGCCGGACTGCCGCCGGGACTGGGCGGGCTGCTACTGCCCGGCGGGTACCCCGAGGCGCACGCCGCCGAACTGGAAGCGAACGCCGCCATGCGCGCCGCCGTCCGGGCCTTTGCGGCGTCCGGGCGGCCCGTGATCGGCGAGTGCGGCGGCCTGATGTACCTGGGCCACTCGCTGGAAACGCCGGAGCGCACCTTCGAGATGTGCGGCGTCACGCCGGACCGCACCCGCATGGCCCCCCGCCTGACCCTGGGCTACCGCGACGCCCGCGCCCTGACCGGCACGCCCCTGTCCCCGGCGGGCGCGGCGCTGCGCGGCCACGAATTCCACCACTCGGTCCTGACGCACGAACCCACCCACCCGGCCTACCGCTGGCAGGCCCCGGACGGCACGACCGTCCACGAGGGCTACGCGCACGGGAACGTGCTCGCCAGTTACCTGCACCTGCACCTGGGCGCGGACCCCGCGCTGGCCCGCCGGTTCGTGGACCAGTGCCGCACGCCCGGAAGCCCATGAGCCGCCGCGCCCTGCTGCTGGCCCTGGCCCTGGACGCGCTGGGTGAGCCGCCCGCCCGCTGGCATCCGGTCGTGTGGATGGGCTCGTACCTGAACGCCGCGCGGGGCCGCTGGCAGGCCACCACGCCCGCCGCGCAACTGCTGGAGGGGGGCCTGGGCTGGGCGGGCGGGGCCACGCTGGCCGCGCTGGCGGGCGGGGCGGCGGCGCGGCTGCCGTGGCCCGCGCAGGGAGTCTTCCTGAAGCCCCTGCTGGCCCGCCGGGCCCTGCTGTCGGCAGTGGGTGAGGTCGAGGCGGCCCTGCACGTGGGCAACCTGCCGGAAGCGCGCCGCCTGCTGGCGTGGCACCTCGTGAGCCGCGACACCACCCACCTGAGCGCCGCCGAGGTCGCCGGGGCCGCCGCCGAGAGCCTCGCGGAGAACCTGTCGGACAGCGTGGTCGCGCCGCTGCTGGCGTACCGCGCGGGCGGACTGCCGCTGGCGGCCCTGTACCGCTACACGAACACCGCCGACGCCCTGTGGGGCTACCGCACGCCGGACCTGGAGTGGCCGGGCAAGGTCGCCGCGCGCGCCGACGACCTGCTGAACCTCGCCCCGGCCCGCCTGAGCGCCGCGTGCGCCCTGCTGGCCGCGCCGCTCCTGGGACTGGATGGCCGCGCCGCGTGGCGCGCATGGCGCTCAGGCCGCCGTGTCACGACCAGCCCGAACGCCGGGCACCCGATGAGCGTGTTCGCGGGGGCGCTGGGCGTGCGGCTCGACAAGCGCGGCGTGTACGTCCTGAATCCCGAGGGGCGCGCGCCGGGTGCCTCTGACCTGCGCGCGGCGCGGCGTCTGGCGCACCTGACCCTGATCCTCGCTACGCTGTGCCTGATGCTGCCCCGCCCACCCGCCTGCCCTGCCCGCCGGGCCCGCCCATGACCACCGACCTCCCGGTCACGGACCTGCCACCCACCGACCACTCCAGCCTGCCGCCCGTACTGCCCCGCGCCGCGCACGGCGGGCCGGACGCGCAGGCGTTCACGGGCCTGGATTTCAGCGTGAACACCAACCCGTACGGCCCGAACCCCCGCCTGATCCAGGCGGTGCGCGACGCCGATCACGCCCACTACCCGGACCCCACGTACGCCCGTGTGCGCGAGCGGCTGGCCGCGTGGCACGCCACCGAACCCGGCGGCGTGGCCCTCGCGACCGGCGCGTCCGACCTGCTACACCGCCTGGCCCGCGCCTACCTGGGGAGCGGCGACACCCTGCTGAGCCTGTACGCGCCGTTCGGGGAACTGGCCCGCGCGGCCGCGCTGCAACGCGCGTCCGTGCAGGTCGTCCCCGCGCTGCCCACCACGCTCCCGGCCCGCACGCGCCTGGTGTACGTCGGGTACCCGCACAACCCCACCGGGCATGCCCCCACACTGGGCGAGCTGCTGGCTGCCGCCGACACCTGCGCTGCCGCCGGGGCGCTGCTGATCGTCGACGAGGCGTACGCGCCGTTCACGGCCCTGCCGGTCCCGCCGCGGCACCCGGCGCTGGTGAGGGTCCTCTCGCCCGGCAAGGCGCACGGCATGGTCGGCGCGCGCCCCGCCTACGCCCTGGCCGCGCCGCCGGTCGTCGCGGCGCTCGACAACCTCGCCCCCGCGTGGCACGTCACGGCCGCCACCGCTGCCGTCCTGGCGGCCCTGCCGCACGGTGCGCGCTTCCTGGCCGAGACGCTGCCGCGCGTCGCCGCGCACGCCTCCGAACTGGCCGCCGACCTGGGCCGCCTGGGCCGCACCGAGCACGCGGGCACGCCGTTCATGACCCTGCGCGTCGGGGACGCCGCCGCCGTCACCGCCGACCTGCGCGAAGGCGGCATCCGCGTGCGGGACTGCGCCAGCTACGGCCTGCCGGACTGCATCCGCGTCAGCACGCGCCTGCCCGGCGAGAACGCCGCCCTGCTGCGCGCCCTGACCGCCCGCCTGGGCCGCGGAGGCCGACATGGGTAAGGCGATCATGGTGCAGGGCTGCACGAGCAGCGCGGGCAAGAGTTACCTGACGGCCGCGCTGTGCCGCGCGCTGGCGAACGAGGGCCTGCGGGTCGCGCCGTTCAAGGCGCAGAACATGAGCAACAACGCCGGGGTCACGCCGGCCGGGCTGGAGATGGGCCGCGCGCAACTCGTGCAGGCGCGCGCGGCGCGGGTCACGCCGGACGTGCGCATGAACCCGGTGTTGCTGAAGCCCGAGGCGGATACCCGCTCGCAGGTGGTGCTGCTGGGGCAGGTCAGCCGCGAGATCACGGAGTTGCCGTGGCGGGAGCGCAAGGCGCACCTGTGGCCGCACGTGCAGGTGGCCCTGCACAGCCTGCTGGCCGAATTCGACGTGGTGGTCATCGAGGGGGCGGGCAGTCCGGCCGAGGTGAACCTGCGCGGCAGCGACATCGTGAACATGCGCGTGGCGCTGGAGGCGCAGGCGGGCGTGCTGCTGGCCGCCGACATCGACCGGGGCGGGGCGTTCGCGCACCTGCTGGGCACCTGGCACTGCCTGACGCCCGAAGAACGCGGGTTGCTGCGCGGCTTCATCCTCAACCGTTTCCGGGGGGACGCGCGGCTGCTGTCGCCTGCCCCGGAGTGGTTGCAGGAGCAGACGGGCGTGCCGACGGTGGGCGTGATTCCCATGCTGGACGTGACGCTGCCCGAGGAGGACGGCGTGTGGCTGGATTCACGTGCAGCCGCGACGGACGCGGACGCGGGCTTCGTGGCCATCGCGCGTCTGCCGCGCGTGAGTAACCTCGACGAGTTCGCGCCGCTGGGGCCGCTGGCCCGCTGGGTGTCCCGCCCGGATGAGCTGGCGGGCGCGCGGGCCGTGATCATTCCCGGGAGCAAGAGCACGGCCGCCGACCTGAACTGGCTGCGGCAGACCGGACTGGCCGCCGGAATCACGCGGCTGGCCGGGGCGGGCGTGCCGGTGCTGGGCGTGTGCGGCGGCCTTCAGATGCTCGGGCAGTCCATCCGCGACCCGCACGGCATCGAGGGCCGCGTGCCGGGCGCCGGGGTCCCCGGTCTGGGCCTGCTGGACCTGCACACCGAGTTCATGCCGGACAAGACGACCGTGCAGACCACCTTCACGGACCCCGAGACCGGTTTCGCCCTGACCGGGTACGAGATTCACCACGGGCAGACCCGCGCGGGCGGCGGCGTGCAGACCCTCGCGCCGGGCCTGCTGTGGCGGCAGGGCAACGTGCGCGGCACGTACCTGCACGGCCTGCTGGAGAACCCCGCGTACCTGGAACGCTTCCTGGGCTGGGCGGGCCTGCCGCTCCCGCCGGGCCTGGATTCGCTGGACGCCCGTCTGGACGCAATCGCGGCGCAGGTGCGGGCCGGGCTGGACTGGTCGGTCATTGAAGGAATGCTGTGACGCGGTCAGAGGCGGGCCGGATCGTGTTCGTGACCGGCGGGGCGCGCAGCGGCAAGAGCACGTTCGCGGAACGCCGCGCCGCGCAGGAGGCCGCGCCGGACGGAGGGGGCGTCACGTACCTCGCCACGGCGCAGGCCTTCGACGACGAGATGACGGACCGCATCGCCCGTCACCGCGCCGACCGGCCCGCCGGGTGGGTCACGCACGAGGAACCGCTGGCCGTGCCCGCCGCGCTGCGCGCCGTGACCACACCCGCCGCGTTGCTGGACTGCCTGAGCCTGTGGGTCAGTAACCTGATGCTGGCCGGGCACACCGACGACGCGGTGCTGGACGCCGCCGACGACCTGCTGCGCGCCGCCCGCGAACGAGGCGGCGTGACGGTCCTCGTGACCAACGAGGTGGGCTTCGGCATCGTGCCCGATAACGCTCTGGCCCGCCGTTACCGCGACCTGCTCGGCTGGGTGAACCAGCGGGCCGCCGCCGCCAGCGACGAGGCGCACCTGATCGTCAGCGGTCTGCCTCTACGGCTGAAGTAGCGCCGGGCTGTGGGAGGCCGGGGTGGCCGCCCCCTGACCACCTGAACACCTTGTCAACACGGACCCGGGTGGAACGGTTCAGACCGTTCCACCCGGGTGGATACGAGTGGGAGAAGCGCGGATTCCGGGCGTGGCGTTGGGAGCGAAACAGCGCGGGTGCCGGCCCGGCGTTCCAGGCTCAACCGCCGACGTGAACCACGGGTCGCCGCTCCCGGTTCGGTTCGGCCCGGCGCAGAATTTCCCGCGTGAGCGGCGGCACGTCCCCTTCCCCGAACAGCAGGAACCGCCCCGCTGCTTCCACCGGGCTGTCCTCGATCCACTCGAAGTACACGTGTGGTCGCTGACCGTACGTATCGCGGACATAGAGCAGGAAGGCCGCAATGGCGTTCGGGACGGCGCTGGATTCCAGGCGCAGCACCTGATGCCCCCCGATCTCCACGCCACGAACTTCCACCACGTCACTGAACTCACTGGGGTCCGCCACGGTGACTTCCAGGAATAGCACAGGGTGCCCCTGGGCCAGGTGCGTCTCTGTCCGGACCTCGCGCTCCTTCTCGATGTATTCCGCCGCGTCTCCCTCGTTCCGTTCATTGGCAATGAACCGCAGGTCCTGCGAGCGGGCCGCCCCGTCCAGAATGGCGCGGGCGCCCGCGTCGAGTTCGACTCGTTCCGTACGCAGTTCCGTCGCGCGACTGACCCGGGAGATCAGCGAGACGACCATGATCGCCAGGATGAACAGTCCACCGAGGCGGAGGCCGCTCAGGTCGTCGATGAACGTCACGGCCAGGGTGTAACCGAAGATCAGGCTGACCAGCCCGAACCCGATGATCTGCGCGGTGGCGCGGCGCCGGACGGCCGAGAGGGTCACCGCGACGGAGGCGCTGCCGATCAGGACGAGTACGCCCGTCGCGTAAGCGGCGGCCTGCGCGTTCACGTCTGCCCGGAAGATCACGGTCAGCAGGACGCTGACTGCCGTGAAGATCAGGACCAGTGGGCGGTTCATGCGCGCCCAGGCCGGGGCCATGCCGTAGCGGGGCAGGTAGCGGGGCACGATGTTCAGCAGGCCGGCCATCGCGCTGGCTCCCGCGAACCACAGGATCAGGATCGTGCTGATGTCGTACACCGTGCCGAACACCTCACCCAGCCGCTCGTGCGCCAGGTACGCCAGCGCCCTGCCGGACGCCTCACCGCCATCCTGAAACGCCTGTGGGGGAATCAGGAGGGTCGTGGCGAAGGAGGACCCGATCAGCATCACGCTCATGATCAGCGCCGCCGCGGTCAACAACTTCCGGGCGTTGCGAATCCGGCCGGCGGGATTGGCTTCCGTGTCACTCGCGTCCCCCTTCACGAGTGGCATCACGACCACACCCGTCTCGAAGCCGGACAGCCCCAGCGCCAGACGCGGGAAGACCAGCAGCGCGGCGCCGATCAGGGCCAGCGGGCTGCCGTAACTGCTCCCGAGCGCCTGGGTCCAGTTCGACCAGAGGACCGGGGTGGCCAGGACCTGCCGGAACGCGTCGACCAGCACCACCACGTTCAGACCGAGGAACAGGACTACCAGCCCGACCGCAATGCCGATGGCCTCGCCAAACCCCTTGAGGAAGACCGCGCCCAGCAGCAGGATCAGCACAAGGGTGATGGGGACGTTCCACCCTTCGGTGTAGTGGGTCAGAAAAGGGTTTTCCACGATGTGGGCGGTCGCGTCGGCCGCGGAGAGGGTGATGGTGATGAAAAAACCGGTCGCGACGAACCCGAGCAGGATCAGGACCAGGATCTTGCTCTGCCAGCGCGGCAGAAGACGCTCCAGCATGCTGATGCTGCCGTCTCCGTGCGGACTTTCCTGCGCCACGCGGCGGTACATCGGCAAAGCCCCGAACAGGGTGACCAGTACCAGCACCAGCGTGGCGATGGGTGACAGAGCGAGCGAGCCAGCGGAGATGGCCGCCAGGGCCGCGATGCCCGGCTGGTAGCCCAGGGTGCTGAAGTAATCGACGCCGGTGAGGCACATGACCTTCCACCAGGGTTGCGTGTGGGACTGGGCGTGTGGCGGCTCTTCGTAAAAGCCTTCCTGTTCATCTTGCTTACCCTGCAGTAACCACGACTTCAAACCGGATCGCCACGATGGGGCGTTTGAGGAATCCATGAACGTCACTATGAACGACAAAACCCACAGGCTTCCCGGGGTCAGTCCACCCGGGAAGCCATGCCTGGGCTCGCGTTCAGCCTTTGTTCAGGTGGTCAGGGCTGTCCCCTGCGCGCAGGTGCATGTTCTTTCCCCAGTGGCCGCAGGCGCACGCGAGTGATCTTGAGGCCCTGCACGTCCTCGGCGGTCAGGTCGTGCTGCTGGACGTGCAGGGTGTCGCCGGTGCGGGGGGGCGTGCCGGTCTCGGCGAGCATCAGGCCGGCGATGGTCAGCACGTCGTCGTGGCGCAGGTTCAGGCCGTGATCGTCGCGCAGTTCCTGGAGCGTGACCTCGCCGTCCACGGTGTACGAGCCGTCCTCGTTGACTTTCACCCATTCGCTGGCGTGGGCGTCTTCCTCGTCCATGACGTCCTCGATCAGGTCGTCCATGGTGACGAAGCCCAGCGTGCCGCCGAACTCGTCCACGACGAGTGCCGAGTGGGCGCGCTCACGTTTGAACAGGCTCAGCAGGTCCTCGGCGGTGGCGGCGGCGACCACGCTGGGCAGGGGGCGTACCAGCCGGCCCAGGTGCAGGTTCCGGCCCGACACGCGCGCCCGGATGAAGTCCTTGACGTGTAGCACGCCCACGATGCTGTCGAGGTTGTCCTCGTAGACGGGGTAGCGGCTGCGGGTGGACTGCGCGATGCGCGCGGCGATCTCCTCGGGTCTGGCGTTCACGTTTAGTACGTCCATGCGGGCGCGGGAGGTCATGAGTTCCTCGGCGGTGCGTTCCTCCAGCGCGAAGATGTTGCGGATCAGGTCACGCTGCACGTCACCGATCTGGCCGCTCTGGGCGCTCTCGTCGGTGATGATGCTCAGTTCGCGGCTGGTGTACAGCAGGGCGCCCCGGCCGGGTTCGCGGACGCGCAGCAGGCGCATCAGGCCCAGGGCGAGCCCGCCCAGCACCCACACGAACGGCCGGAAGATCAGGCCGAACACCCGCATCAGCGGATGCACGCCCACGCTGACCGCTTCGGGCGTCTGGAGGGCCAGGGCCTTGGGGATCATCTCGCCGAACACCACGTGCATGAACGTGATGAAGCTCAGGGCGATCACGAATCCGGCGGTGTGCGCGGCCGCGTACGACAGGCCCCAGTTCTCGAATGGGCCGTACAGCCACCCGGCCACCTGGGGCTCGCCGTACATGCCCAGCCCGATGCTGGCCAGCGTGATGCCCAGCTGCGCGATGGCGATGTACCCGTCCTTACCGGTCGGCTGGTCGATCAGGCGGGTCAGGGTGCGGGCGCTGGCGCTACCCTGCTCGGCCATGCTGTCCAGCCGGGAGCGGCGCGCGGCGATCAGGGAGAATTCAGCCGCGACGAACAGGCCGTTCAGGGTAACCAGCAGCAGAATCACCAGAATAGGAGTCAGGTAGGTCATGCGCGCTCTCCGGTGGCGGCGAAGCTGGCGCGTTTCACGGCCCGGCGTTCCATGGCTTCCACGCGGAAGATCAGGTCGCCGGACGTGACGCTCACCTCGTCGCCGGGTTGCGGCAGGCGGCCGAGTTCCTGCCAGATCAGGCCGCTGACGGTGTCGACCTCGTCGGTGGGCAGGTCAAGGTCGAAGCGGCTGTTCAGCACGTCGATCAGCACGTCGCCGCGCACCAGGATCCGGCCGCCCTGCACGCTGATGGGTTCTTCTTCCTGATCGAATTCGTCCTGCAACTCACCGAAGATTTCTTCCAGGGCGTCTTCGAGGGTCACGAAACCCGAGACGCTGCCGTACTCGTTCACGACGAGCGCGCTGTGCCGGCCGGAGTCCCGCAGGCGGCGCCACAGGTCCGGCACGCCCATGACTTCCGCCACGACCAGGGGTTCGCGCATGACGCTGCGCACGGCGCCGTCCGGGCTGCGTTCGGCGCTGAGGTACAGGCTGCGCAGGTGCACCACGCCCACGACTTCCTCGCTGCCCATCTCGCTGGTGGCGGCCGTCACGGGAAACCGCGAGTAGGCGCTCGGCGCGAGCCGGGTCAGGGCCTCGCGGACGCTCAGGTCGGCGGGGACGGTCAGGGTGCGGGTGCGGGGCGTCATGATCTCGCGGACCACGCGGCCCTCGACGTTCAGCACGCCGGACAGCATCTCGCGTTCATTCGCGTCGATCAGGCCGCCGTCGGCGCTTTCACGGTACAGGTCCTGCAACTCCTCGGGCGAGTGCACGTGCGCGTGGCTGTGCTGCACGTCCATCTTCGCGGCGCGCAGCAGCGCGAAGGCCGCGCCGTTGAACAGCGCGATCAGTGGCCGGAACAGCAGCAGGCTGAACTGCATGGGCCTCAGGGTGGCCAGCGCGAGCCGCTCGGGGTAGCGCAGCGCCACGGTCTTGGGCAGCAGTTCGCCCAGCACGACCTGAAGCGCCGTGACCAGAATCAGGACGACCACCGTGGCGGCCACCTCGCCGCCCACCGGGCCCAGGCTGGGCGTCAGGAGCGGGGTCAGCTGCGACTGCCCGTACGCGCCGGCCACGAGGCTGCTGAGCGTGATGCCGATCTGGCAGGCGGCGACGTACGTGTCCAGCCGCTGCGGGTCCCGCAGGATGCCCAGCAGCGTGACTGCCGCGCGGTTGCCGCTCTCGGCGCTCTCCTGAACCCGTGAGCGGCGCGCGCCGACGGCCGCGAACTCCGCCGCGACGTACAGGGCGTTCACGGCGACCATCACCAGAATGACCAGCAGGGGCAGCGCGGCGTTCACTGCGGCCCCCACGGGGTACTGGGGAGGCCGGGTCGGCTGGGGGAAGACCGGTGGGGCGTCAGGGGACGCGAACTGGGAGGTTCGGCGCTGTCACAACAGGGCAACGTCATACATGGTCACACTAGCAGTTGCGGCGTCCGGCGGTCAGCGGCGCAGGTCACGCGGACAGGTGACATGAACGTCTGCTGAACCCACGCGGCCCCCGTGCCCGGCCGGGGCGGGAGTCAGGCCGGGCATGGGGAACGCCGCCCCCGGACCCCGTAACGGGATTCGGTGAGCGGCGCTGCGGCCCGCACATGGCGGACGTTCCGGGACTACCCGAGGTGGTCAGGTCAGGCGACGTCGATCTCGGTCAGGACGACCACTTCCGGGGCCTGCGCGAACCACTCGCCGGCCTTGGCGCGGTACGCCTGGTAGTGGGCGCTGTCGCGGTGGGCCTGCGCGGCGGCCTGATCGCGGTAGCGTTCCTGCACGTGGTAGCGGGCGACGCCGTCCTTGACTTCCTTCAGCAGGTCGTAGCGCAGGTTGCCTTCTTCCTGGCGGCTGGCCTGCACCATGATCAGCATTTCCTTCTCGACCACGTCCGCGAACTCGGGTTTGGGCACGATGATGGCGTGAACGGCGATGACGCTCATGCGCTGGCCTTCTCGTTCAGGGCGCCCAGCAGGACAGTCACGAACTCGTCGTCGCTCATGGGGTTCTGGCCGGTGATCAGTTCGCGGTCACGGACGACGTTGCTGGTCCACTTGGCACCGTTGTCCATGGTCATGCCGGCGGCCGTCAGGGCGTCTTCGGGGTAGTACTGCATGGGAGCCTCGAAGCCCTGCTCGGCGTCCTTCTCCTCGGGCGTGCTGAACACGGTGGCCTTGTAGCCGCTGTAGATGAAGCCGCTGGCGGTGGGCGTCTGGCCCTCCTGCAGAGCTTTCTGGTAGGCGGGCGCGTCCTGCTGCGCGGCCAGGAGTGCCACGGGCGCGTGGCAGATCAGCGCGGTGGGCTGGGCCTTCTCATGGAAGTGGCGCAGCACGGTGCCGAGGTCGGCGTCGCGCATCAGTTCGATCATGGGGGCGTGCCCGCCGGGCAGGAACACGGCGTCGAACTGGTCGAGGTTGCCGGTCACGTCCGCGAGTTTCTCGATCTTGCCGCTCAGGGTCTCGTTCACGAAGGCCTTGATCTGCTCGTACTCTTCCTCGTTCTTGAAGAGGTCCTTGGTGTCGCTGCCGGCGTCCAGGGGCGGACGGTTGCCTCTGGGCGTGGCGATGGTCAGCGCGTAGCCTTCCTGCACGAGTTTGTGGGCGGGAACGCCGAACTCGTTGAGGTAGAAGCCGGTGGCGTGGGTTTTGCCTTCCTGCATGGGCAGTTGGCTTTCGCTGGACATCACGACGAGAATCTGCTTGGTCATGTGAGGCACCCTATGTCAGGTTTCATGAGAGCTCTGTCATGCGAATCACTTTGCTAAGCAAAGCAGCTACGGCTCATGAACGGATCCTCATGCAGCGCCGCCCACCCGCCCGGCCATACTGACCCTATGACCCACGACCACGCCCCCACCGTCCGCCGCAACGACGACACCCACCGCTACGAACTGACCGACGCGGGCGGCACCCTGCTGGGCTTCGCGGAATTCCGCCCGGCCGGTGAGCACGCCGTCATGCTCCCGCACACCGAAGTCAACGAGGGTCACGAAGGCGAAGGCCTGGGCAGCCTGCTGGCCCGCGCCGCCCTCGACGACATTCGCGCCCAGGGCAAACACGCCGTCCCCATGTGCCCCTTCATCGCCTCGTACATCCGCGAACACCGCGAGTACCTGGACCTCGTGCAGCCCGAACAGCGCGGCGTGTTCAACCTCTGAACTACGCCCACACCCGCGCCCCCTGATCATCCTCACTGCCCGTACTGACGCCCGATTCCGCCCCTGCGCGGCGCCGGGCGTCGCTCACGTGGCGCAGACCTGCCGCGCAGGCGGCGGCCGGGTGCGCCGCATATGCCCCCGGGGGTATGCTGAGCGCACGACGCCCACCCGGGCCGACCCACCGTTCACGCTGCACAGGAGCGCCCCCGCACCATGACCACCGACACGACCCCCAACCCCCAGACCCCACCGGCCGCCGCGCCCCCACTGACCGAAACCGACACCCGCGTGCTGCTGCGCCTGCGCCGCATCGAAGGACAGGTGCGCGGCCTGCAACGCATGATCGAGGAAGGCCGCGACTGCCACGACATCCTCACCCAACTCAGCGGCGTACGCAGCGCCCTGGACGCCGCCGGAGAGCAGATCCTCGAACAGTACGCCGGCGGCTGCCGCGCCCGCCCCGGCGAGACCATCACGCCGCAGGACGTCGTCCGCGCCGTGAAACTGCTCCGCCGTTAGGGAAGGATTTTCGCGTCAGCACTCAGGGGTAGACCTCCGGGTCTATCTGCCCGTCGCGGAGTGCCGCTTTTACAGAAAAGGATGTGGGTGGAAAGCCCACGGTTAAAACCGTGGGATGTAGAACCCACGCCTCCCGCAAGGGAGGCCGGGCTAATGCTTATGTCTGAAGCGAAAGCGCCGCCGCGTGCTATGCTGGAACAGCAATGCCCCCGCGCTGTTCGAGCAGCCGGGAGCGTGGCAGACACCTTCAAAGGAGGTGACGCCCATACAAAGTACCACGCACATGAAAGCGTTCCGCTACCGTCTGCGCCCCACCAGGGCTCAGGAGGCCGCGCTGCTGGAGCAACTGAGGCTTTGCCGCAACCTGTACAACGCGGCTCTTCAGGAGCGCCGGGACGCCTACCGGAAGGCAGGCAAGAAGATCACGGCCTACGATCAGATGAAGTACCTCAGCGAGATCAAAGAGGCGCTACCCGAATACAAGAGCGTCTATTCACAGGTGCTTCAGGACGTTCTCAAGCGGTTGGAGAAGGCGTTCAAGGCGTTCTTCCGGCGCGTGAAGGCGGGACAGACCCCCGGTTATCCCAGGTTCAAGGGGGCGGGCTGGTACGACTCCATCTGCTATCCCCAATCTGGTTTCAGCGTGTCGGGGAACGTGGCCTATTTCAGCAAGATTGGCAACATCCGACTGCGTCTGAGTCGCCCGCTGGAAGGCAAGATCAAGACGGCCACCATCACCCGCGACTGCGGCGAATGGTACGTGTCCTACGTCTGCGAGGTGGAAGCTCAGCCGCTTCCCGCCACGAGCAGTCAGGTAGGCGTGGACGTGGGCATCACATACTTCTGCATCACCTCCGATGGGGAGTTCGTGGAGAACCCCAAGCACTTTCAGGCCGCCATGAAGAAGCTGCGGGTCAAGCAACGCTCACTCAGCCGCAAGCAACGCGGCTCCACTCGCCGGAAGAAGGCCAAAGCTGCGGTTGCTAAACTGCACCGCAAAGTGGCGCGGCAACGGCTCGACTTCCACCACAAGACAGCGACCAAGCTCATCCGAGAGAACGACTTGGTCGCGCACGAAGACCTGAACGTGTCGGGGATGGGCAGGGGCAATCTCGCCCGGTCTATCCACGATGTCGGTTGGGGTCAGTTCTTTTCTCTCCTTGCTATCAAGGCTGTGAGCGCCGGACGGCAAGTGATCCGCGTAGACCCGAAATACACGTCCCAGCGGTGCAACCAGTGCGGTCACACCTGTCGGGAGAATCGGGTCAGTCAATCGCGGTTTGTGTGTCAGAGTTGCGGCCATACGGCGAATGCCGACCTGAACGCCGCTCTGAACATCCTGGGCAGGGCTTGCCCATCAGTGGTCAACGTAGTGCACAGCGCAAGCGTTCACTGAGAATCCCATGGTTGAAACTGTGGGAGAGTCAATTCGCGGGCACGCTGCGGTCCAGCCACGCCCGCAGTTCGGGCAGGCCCACGGCTCCGACCTGACGCCCGGCGACCTCGCCGTTCTGGAAGACCAGCAGGGTGGGAATGCCCTGTACGGCGTGAAGGCCGGGGGCCTGCGGGTGGTCGTCGACGTTCACCTTCACGATCTTGAGGGTTCCGGCGCGTTCCTGCGCAAGTGCTTCCAGGGCGGGGGCGATCACGCGGCACGGGCCGCACCAGGGGGCCCAGAAGTCCACGATGACCGGCACGGACGCCCGGATGTCCTGCGTGAAGGTCGCGTCGGTCCCGGTGACCAGCCACGGGAGCGGCTGGCCGCAGCGGGCGCACACGGGCACCTGTGCGTCCGGGACGGTCTGTACGCGGTTTCTGGCGCCGCAGTGGGCGCAGGTCAGAATGTCGCTCATGCCTTTCAGGGTACGGCAGGGGCGGGGGCGTGCGTGGCATACTGCCGCTTGATGAGGTCGTCCCGTCACTGCTGGCAGGTCCGTCCCGGCGCGAATGACATCGCGCGGGCGCTGCACGACTGGTGGTGCGCGAACCTGGGCCGCCCGATGCGCCGCACCCGGCACGCGGCCCTGAACGCCGCTCTGAACCTGCTCTGATCCACCTCTGCCCTACATTCTGACGGCTGGTCCTGTCGCCCGCGCCCTGCGTGCGGCGCTGACGGTACGGCCGCCCGGTTCCTTCCAGGAGTTGCCATGACGAATATTGATGCGACGAACACTGATGCCCAGACCGCCCAACCTCAAGCTTCCTCCCTGCACGCGCGGATCAATGCGGCGCTGACCGGGGCCGCCATTCCCGCCGACCTGCTGGACCTGGATGCCCGCGACCCGCTGGCCCGTAAGCGTGAGGAGTTCACGCTGCCGGGCGGCGTGGTGTACCTGGACGGCAACAGCCTGGGGGCGCTCCCGTGCGCCGTGCCGGAGCGGTTGCAGCAGGTCGCGGCGCAGGAGTGGGGTGACGCCCTGATCCGCTCGTGGGGGGCCGGGGCCGGAGAGGGGCGCGACTGGATGAATCTGCCGGACCGGGTGGCCGCGAAGATTGCCCCGCTGATCGGTGCGCTCCCTCACGAGGTGGCGGTGACGGACACCACGGGTGTGAACACCTTCAAGGTGCTGGCCGCCGCGCTGAAACTGGCCACGGCGGGCCGCCGCGTGATCCTGACGGACGCCGAGAACTTCCCCACCGACCTGTACATCGCGCAGGGCCTGCTGGACCTGCTGGGCGGGGAGTACGAACTGCGGCGCGTGAACCCCGACGCGCTGTCCGAGCACCTGACGGCGGACGTGGCCGCCCTGCTGCTGACCGAGGTGGATTACCGCACGGGCCGCCGCCTGGACATGGCGGCCATCACGGCGCAGGCGCGCGCGGCGGGCGTCCTGACCGTGTGGGACCTGGCGCACTCGGCCGGGGCGTTCCCGGTGGACCTGCGCGGCGCGGGCGCGGATTTCGCGGTGGGCTGCGGGTACAAGTTCCTGAACGGAGGCCCCGGCGCGCCGTCCTTCCTGTTCGCCTCCGAGCGGCACCTGGGCGCCGTGAACGCGGCCCCCGTGGCGATCAGCGGGTGGATGGGGCACGCCGATCCGTTCGAGATGGACCGTGCGTTCACGCCCGCGCCCGGCGCGCGCCGCTTCGTGCCGGGCACGCCGATGGTCCTGAGCCTCAGCGCCCTGGACAGCGCCCTGGACGTGTTCGCGGGCGTGGACCTGCATGCGCTGCGCGCCAAGAGCCTGTCGCTGACCGACACCTTTATCCGGCTGATGGAGCCGCTGTGCGCCCGGTTCCCGCTGACGCTGGTCACGCCGCAGGAGCACGCGCGGCGCGGCTCGCAGGTCAGTTACCGGCACCCGCAGGCGCGTGAGGTCATGGCGGACCTGATCGGGGGCGGCGTGATCGGCGATTACCGCACGCCGGACATCCTGCGCTTCGGGTTCACGCCGCTGTACCACTCGCACGCGGACGTGGCGCGTGCCGTGGCGGGCGTGCAGGCCGCGCTGGAGGCCCGCGCGTGAGTGCGACTGACCGGCCCGGAGCGCCGGACCGGGACGCGCCCGAGCAGGCGTACACGGATTTCACCCGCAGCCTCAGTTACGGTGATTACCTGCAACTCGACACCCTGAAAAGCGCGCACCGGCCCGTCACGGACGCCCACGACGAGCACCTGTTCATCGCCGTGCATCACGTTTCGGAGGTCTGGCTGGACCTGATCATCCGCGAGTTGCGCGCCGCGATGGAGCAGCTCTCACGCGGCATCACCGACGCGCCCCTGAAGGGCCTGACCCGCGTGGTGCGCGCGCAGGAGCAGCTCACGAACGCGTGGGAGGTCCTGAAGACCATGACCCCCGCCGATTACCTGTCCTTCCGGGACGCGTTCGGGCAGGCGTCCGGCTTTCAGAGTTCCTCGTACCGCATGGTGGAATTCCTGCTCGGGAACCGGCACGCGGTCCTGCTGCGCCCACACGAGCACCGCCCGGACCTGCACGGCCCGCTGCGCGCGGCGCTGGAAGGCCCCAGCGTGTACGACCTGACGCTGCGCCTGCTGGCCGCGCGGGGCCTGAGCGTCCCGGCCGAGGTCCTGGGCCGCGACCTCACCCTGCCGCCCACCCTGAACGAGGACGTGCTGAACGCCTGGATCACGGTGTACCGCCAGCCCGACACCTACTGGGACCTGTACGAACTGGCCGAGAAGCTGCTGGACGTCGAGGACAACTTCCGCCGCTGGCGTTTCAATCACCTGACCACCGTGGAACGCACCATCGGCTTCAAACGCGGGTCCGGCGGGACCAGCGGCGCCGGGTACCTGCGCCGCGCCCTGGAGACCGTGCTGTTCCCGGAACTGTGGGAGGTCCGCACCCGCCTGTAGTGGAAGGTCCGACCGCCCCGGTCAGTCCGGCAGCCGGAGCTGATCGGCCGGGACGGGCCGGCCCAGCAGGAAGCCCTGCAGGATGTCCCCGCCGACCGATTCGATGAACGCGGCCTGCTCGGGCGTTTCGATGCCCTCGGTGGTGACCTGCAGGTTCAGGGCGTGCGAGAGCAGCATGACGGCCTCGATGATCTTCTCGGAGGTGCCGTGCGGGTCGCCGGTCACGCCTTGCAGGAACGACCGGTCGATTTTCAGGGCGGTCAGGGGAAAGCGGTTGAGGTAACTGAGGCTGCTGTACCCGGTGCCGAAGTCGTCCAGGGACAGGCGGATGCCCAGGGCGCGCAGGCGGTGCAGGGTCGCCTCGGCGTCCGGGACGTTCATCCAAGAGTTTCCACTTCCCTGCTGATGTCGTGTCACGCGGCGTCAAGCAGGGGGCCGTCCTGCTCCATCCCGGTCAGGACGTACTTTTCGGCATTCTGAGCTGCCTGCCGTTGTGCGGCCCGCCACGTCATTCCCGGTACTTCCCTACGCACCCGTAACACCGCGTGAAAGGCCTCCACCACGCACCACACCCAGTTCTCCTGCGCCTGGATCGTCCGGCAATGACAGCGTCCCAGTCCCAGGTTCTGCTTGAAGAACCGGTGAATCACCTCAATTCCCCAGCGGGCCTTCCAGGCCCGCAGCAGTGAGCGAACCGTGACGTCACCACCAAACGTGCTGAACAGGAAAAACCGTGTCCACTCCCCGTGCACCTTGCGCCACACGATCAGGACATCGAACCCACCGACCTCACGGGTGACCGACAATCGACGGACACGCCACCCGAACTCCGCGTACAGGTGGCAGCGTTCTGGAGGGAACTGCCGACTCAGCGCACCGAGGGTGAGTCCCTCACCCTCGAACTGCACGGTCATATTGGCTTTGGCACGGATCAATACCGGAATCTGATGCTCGCGACTGAAGGTCACAGCCGCGTCCCGCCCGAACTCCCCATCCAGGAGGAGACCCGCCATGGGGACGCCCGCCGCGAGGCAATCCTGGACGACGTGGATCATTTCCTGAGTCGCTGTACGGTAAGGATAGCGCTCTGTATGCAGGGCCTGGGAAACCTTGAAGCGCTCCAGCAACGGAACTGGATCTTCACCGAACCTGACCAGGGCCGCGGAGGTGAACTGATGGCCCAGACGGGTCTGGGCCTGACCGCTGTAGTGGTAGTTCACGCCTTCCATCGTCCGTCCGGCGTGGGGCACCATGACGAAATCAATGGCCAGGAACGCGCCCTCCGGCGCGTTCCTGGCTCGACGCTTGAAGTCCTCCGTGGAGGCGAAGGAGTCCCGCGCCATCTCTTTGGAGATGGCACTTTTACACAGGGTGCTGTAGGGGATGAGGCCACTGAGGCTGGTGACCCGGTTCAGCTGAGCGGTGATGATGCTGTGCGGTAGGCTGGGGATGCGAGGCATAGTCACTTCGCATAAAGGCCCATGAGACCGGGGAATTTCAAGCCCCTGCCTCCTGGGCCTTCGTGCTGGTCGCTATTCCCTCGCCTGTGGAAACTCTTGTTCATCAGGACGCTTTCCGTGATTTCCAGCACCAGTGAGGAACCCGGCAGGCCGTGGGTGTTCAGGGCGTCCTGAACGGATTCCACCAGTTGCGGATTCCAGAATTGCCGGGGGCTGAGGTTCACGCCCACCTGCAGGTGCGGGTGCTGCGCGCGCCACTGCGCGAGTTGACGGCACGCCTCGTTCAGCACCCACGCGCCGATCGGCAGGATCAGCCCGGTGTTCTCGGCCAGCGGAATGAACTCGCCCGGCGAGATCATGCCCAGGCGCGGGTGCCGCCAGCGGCACAGGGCTTCGGCGCCGACCAGTTCGCGCGATCCGGCGCGGAACAGCGGCTGGTAGTGCAGCTCGAGTTCGTTGCGTTCCAGCGCGCGGTACAGGTCGGTTTCCAGGCTGACCTTGCCGGGTTGCAGCGCGCCGGCGGCCGGGTCGAACACGGCCACGCCGCCGCCGGTGCGTTTGGCGCGGTACATGGCGAGGTCAGCGGCGCTCAGCAGCGTCTCGCCGTCGGCGCCGTGTTCAGGCGCGAAGGCCAGCCCCAGGCTCGCCGCGACGAACAGTTCCTGACCCTTGACCCGGAACGGCGTCTGGAAACAGGTCTTGAGCAGTTTCTGAATGCCGCTACGGAACACGCTCTGGTCACTGCCGAACGGGAGGATCAGCGTGAACTCGTCCCCGCCCATGCGGGCGACCACGTCGGACGGGCGGAAGGTGCTGCGCAGGCGCTGCGCCACCTGCGCCAGCAGTTCGTCCCCGGCGCTGTGCCCCAGCGTGTCGTTGATGACCTTGAAGCGGTCGAGGTCCAGCAGGCCCACTGCCAGCCGCTCGCCGGTGTGGCCGCTGCGGCTCAGGGCCTGGGTCAGGTACTCCAGGTACAGCGCCCGGTTCGGCAGGCCCGTCAGGCCGTCGTACATGGCCAGCCGCTGCATCTCGGTCTGCGCCAGTGCGCGTTCCAGCAGCAGCGAGGCCAGTCCGGTCAGGTCCTGCAGGGCCGCCAGTTCCGCCGGTGTGGGCGTGCGCGGCGTGTCGCTGAACACCGTGAACACACCCAGTGGCGCCTCGTCTGCGCGGCTGGACAGGACCGGCAGGCCCCACATGGCGTGCAGGCCGCGGGCCAGCAGCGTTTCGCGCGCGCCCCGGTGCAAGACCACGTTCTCGCGGCGGATGTCGTTCACGATCACGGGTTGCCCGGTGCGGACCACAGTCGCGCACACGCCCTCGTCGCGGCGCAGGTCCACCTGCGCGACTCCTTCCTGAGCTGAGGTTCTCAGGGCGTCCGTGTCGGAATTCACGCTGGCCCGCAGGGTGAGCAGGTGGTCCTCACGCAGCCAGCCGGCGACGATCAGGTCGCCCAGATCCAGGCGGATCAGGCGGCACAGGCCATTCAGCAGGTCCTCGACGGGACGGCCCGCGGCGGCCATTTCCAGCAGTTCGCGCCGCATGCGGTCCCGGCGTTCGCGCTGCACCTCCCCGGTCACGTCGCGCTGCACGCTGACCCAGTGCGTGAACCAGCCACGGGCGTTGGCGACCGGCACGATGCTCAGGTGCACCCAGATGGGCGTGCCGTCCTTGTGGTAGTTCCGGATGATCTCGTCTACCGGTGTCCAGGACAGCAGGTTCGCGCGGATGCGGTCCAGGGTCACTCGGTCGGAGTCCGGTCCCTGAAGGATGCGTGGCGTGCGCCCGATGATCTCCTCCGGCGTGTACCCGGTCATGCGCGTGAAGGCCTCGTTCACGTACACCACGCGCGGCCCCTCCCCGGTCACCGGTTCGGCTTCCGAGATCACCACCGCCTCGCGGGCGTTCACGGTCACGCTTTCAAGCAGCCGCAGCCGCTCCTCCTCGCTGCGGCGCTGCGTCACGTCCCGCAGCGTCACGGTCAGGCCGCCGGGACTGGGGTACACCCGCGCGTCCAGCCACTGCCCCTGCGGCGCTTTCAGTTCCGCGCCCTGCCGCTCACCCGAATCCAGCGCGCCGCGCATCACCTTCAGGAATGGGCCGGCGAACATCCACGCGGCGTGCCCGGCCAGTTCCGCGCCGCTCAGGGTCCCTGCTGGCAGATTCAGCAGGCGCTGCGCGGCCGGGTTCAGGTACAGCAGATTCAGGTCGTGATCCAGGCTCAGCAGGCTGTCGTCCACGCTGCCCAGCGCCGCCTGCATCCGCTCGCGCGACACGGTCAGTTCGCGTTGCAGGCGGTACTTCTCGACGGCGCGTTCCAGGTCTCGCAGCAGCCCCGGCCCGCTCAGGGTGGATTTCACCACATAGTCCTGCGCGCCGGCGTTCATGGCCTGCACCGCCACCTGCTCGTCGCCCACGCCGGTCAGCATCACGACCGCGCAGGCAGGCCGCGCCTCTTCCAGCACCTCCAGGCCCGTCATGTCCGGCAGGTTGAAATCCAGCAGCACGCAGTCCGGCGTTTCACGCTGCAGGAAGTCCACCGCGTCGGCCCCCACGCTCACGACCGTGCACTGCACCTGCGGGGCCGCGCGCCGCAGCAGATGCTGGTACGTCCAGGCGTCCTCCTCGCTGTCCTCGACAATCAGAACCCGCAGCGCGCGCGGCGCGGGGCTGTGCGCGGCAGGCAGGGAGGTGGGGCGCGGGTGCTCCGTCATGTTCCCATCATTCACCATGAAACCTCACACGCGCGTCACTTCACCGCACCCTTTACGCGCGTGATGCCGGGACAGGCCGGCCGCTCTGCACGCCCACCTGCGAGCAGCCTGCGGCGAGGCTCCCGGATCAGGCCCCCCGATCAGCTGTCCGGATCAACAACGGCGCCCCCTGCACCTGTCTGGTGGGGGGCGCTGTATTGATCCGGCTGTATTGATCGGGCTGTGTCGATCCGGCAGGGTTCAGTCGGGAGTGTTCAGTCCCCGGCGGCCAGCGTCCCTTCCGGCGCGGCGGGCGCGATGGGTTTCTGGTGGCGGCGCTCGAACTGCCAGAACACGCTGGGCACCACGAAGAAGGTCAGCAGGGTGCTGGTCACCACGCCGCCCAGAATCACGATTCCCAGGCCCCGGCGGAATTCCGCGCCGTCACCCTGGCCCAGCACCAGCGGAATGCTGATCACCAGGACGGTCAGGGTGGTCATCAGGATCGGACGGAAGCGCAGTTCGGCCGCCTCGACCAGCGCCTCACGCAGCGGCAGGCTGCGGGCGCGTTCCGTCACGAACTCCAGGTACAGGATCGAGTTCTTGGTGCTCAGGCCCAGCAGGATCACCATGCCCAGCACCGTGATCACGTCCAGGTCCGCGCCGAAGAAGTTCAGGCTCCACAGCGCGCCCACGATGGCCAGCGGAATCGGAAGCTGCAGGTAGATGGGGTACCGGAACGAGTTGAACTGACTGCCCAGCACCAGGTACGTCAGCAGGATCGCCACGACCATCAGGACCGGGCCGTAGAACACCAGGTCGCCGGTCAGTCCGGCGCTGCCGAAGGAACTGGCGTTCCCCAGCGTCACGCCGTCCGTCAGGATGCCGGCCTTCTCGGCGTTCGCCACGATTTCCCGCTGGTACGCGAAGGCGTTCGGGCCGCCGGGTTTCAGGTTGATGTCGATGCCGGCCGTGTACGCCTTGTTCAGGCGGCTGAGGGTTGCCGGGGCCTGCGAGACCTCGAAGTCACCCAGCTGCGAGAGCGGCAGGTTGGCGTTCAGGCCGCTGGAGTACACCGTCTGCGACAGCAGGCTCTGCTCATCCTGAATGCGGGCCGGGTCCAGACGCACCACGATATCGACGCTGCGGTCACCGTCACGGACGCTGCCAGCGGTGCTGCCGTCGTTGTAGGTGCGCAGGGCCTGCGCCACGTCGCTGGCGCTCAGGCCCGTGCCGGACAGGCGGGTGGTATCGGGAATGAAGGTGCGTTCCTGCCGCACGGCGCTCAGGCTGCTGTCCACGGACAGCAGGTTCGGGTCCTGCGCGAGCAGGCGCACCAGCTCACGGTTCTTCTCGACCAGCAGGGTCTGGTTGGGGGCCGTCAGGGCGAGGCTCATGTCGGCCGTGCCGCCGGGGCCGTTCTGCTGCGTGCCGACCGTCAGTTCCGTGCCGGGGACGCTCGCCGCGACCGGCGCGAGTTCCCGGTTGAACTGCGTGACGAGTTCCTCAATGGCCGGCCGCTCGGCCCGTTCGATCAGCGTGACGGTCAGGGCGCTCTCGCTGGCGTTGTTGCCGCCCGTGGCGCTGCCCGCACCGACACTGGTTTCCAGCAGGCGCACGTTAGGGCTGGCCAGCAGGCGGTCCTCAATCTGCCGGGTCAGGCGGTTGGTGGTGGTCAGGTCCGTGCCGGTCGGCAGGCTCAGCGTGACGGTCATCACGCCGCTGTCCGTCTTGGGCGTGAACGCGAAGCCCACGCCCCTGAGGGCCAGCGGGGCCGTGAACAGGAACACCAGCGCGACCAGCATGACGATCCACGGGCGGTTCAGGGTGCGGTCCAGGCCGCGCGCATACGAGCGGGCCACGCGGTCCACGGCGCGGTTCGTGAAGCCGTGCAGGGTGCCGGTCAGCGCCTCAAGCAGCGCAAGGAGGCTGGTCAGCACGTACCGGGCGACCGCCAGGAACAGCGGCGCGAACACGGCCGCCACGATCACCGCGCCCGGCATGCCCAGCGCCGTTCTGGACAGTGCGAACGCCACAGCCGCGCCGGTCACGGCCAGCCACAGCAGCCCGCCGAAGGTGCGCACGCCCCGCAGCGAATCCATCAGCAGCGCCGGGAAGCGGCCCAGTACGGCCGGCACCTGCGCCCACGTCACGGGGTCCGGGTCGCGGGTGTACGCCATGCGGACCGTCAGGAACAGCAGGCTTTCCAGCCACGACAGCACGATGGCCGCCGCGATGCCCAGCCCGAACTGACTGAAGAACTGCCCCAGGATGCCCGGCATCAGGCTCAGCGGAATCAGCACGGCCAGTAGCGAGAAACTCGCGGCGGTCACGGCGCTGAAGACCTCACTGCCGCCCAGCAGCACGCTGCGCAGCTGCGAGTACCCCAGGTCGCGGTAGCGCTGCACGTTCTCGCCCACCACGATCGAGTCGTCCACCACGATCCCGATCGCCACGATGATCGCCAGCAGCGAGATGATGTTGAACGTGAAGCCCATCAGGCCGAACACCAGCGGCGCGGCACTGATCGAGATGGGAATCGCCAGGATCACGGCCAGCACGGTGTTCAGGCGGCCCAGGAACAGCAGGCAGATGACGCCCACGGCGGCAATGGCGATCAGGAACTCCTTGAAGGTGTCACTGACGGTCGCGCGCGTCTCGGTGGTCGTGTCGCTCGCCAGCGTCAGGCTGTACCCGGCCGGGAGCGGCTGCGCTTCCATGGCGGCGCGCACGTTGTCCGCGACGGCCACCGAGTTCGTGCCGCTGCCCTTGCGGACGCTGAGCAGCACGGCCGGCTGACCGTTCACGCGCGCCAGACTGGTGGCCGTCACGGCGCCGTCGCGCACGCTGGCCACGTCGGACACCTGCAGGCCCGTCTGGGCGTCCACCGTGATGCGGCCCACGTCGGCGGCGCTCTTCGGGGTGTTGCGGGTCGAGAACTGCGTCTGCACGCCGCCCCGCTCGACCGTGCCGGCCGGCAGGTCCAGGGCGCTGGCGCCGATGGCCTGCGTGACCCGCGCGGGCGACAGGTTGTACGCCTGCAGTTTGGCGGGGTCCAGCAGCACCTGCACCTTGCGTTCCGGTCCGCCGCTCACACTGACGTCCGCGACGCCCTCCACGCGCTCCAGGCGAGGCACGAGCACGTCCTCGGCGTAGGTGGTGACCTGCGCCGGCGGGTTACTGCCGCCCAGCAGCGCCAGCGTCAGGATCGGCGTGGCGTTCGGGTCGAACTTCTGCACGACCGGGGCGTTACTGCCGTCCGGCAGGCTCCCGCGGATCGCGGCGACCGCCTGCGACACCGAGTTCGCGGCCCCGTCGATATCGGTGTCGTCACTGAACGTGATCACGACCGCCGACTGATTACTGACCGACGTGGTGTTGATGTCCGTCACACCCGCCAGGGTGCTGATGGCGTCCTCAATCTTGCGGCTGACCTCGCGGTCCACCTGATCGGGGTTCGCGCCGGGGTACCCGGTACTGACCGCCAGGATCGGCACCTCGAAGTTCGGCAGGAGTTCCACGCCCAGCCGGAAGGTCGTGACCAGACCGGCCAGCACCAGCATCACGAAGATGCCGATGGAGAACACGTAATTCTTGACGCTGAAGCGGATCAGTGGGTGAATGGTGGGTTCCGGCGTGCCGTCTGGCAGGGTCGCGCCGGGAATATCCCGGAAGTCGTCGGAGTCGTGGGTGCTCATGGCTGCGTGCCGCCTTCCGCGTCCGCCCCGGTCGCCCCGGTACTGGCCGCGTCAGCTGCCACGCGCTTGACCTTCACCTTCGCGCCGTCCTGCAGGCTGGCCGGCACGGGCGTGATGACCTCCTGCCCGGCCTGCACGCCGCGCAGCGCCACCTGGCCGCCACTTTCGGCCACGACCGTCACGGGCGTCAGCTGCGCCAGTCCTTCCGCCGCGACGTACACGGCGTTCTGACCGCCGTCCACCTGCACGGCGCTGCTGGGCACCAGCGTGCCCGTACCCAGCGTGTTGCGGTAGCGGGCCTGGGCGGTCGCGCCGACCGGCAGCGCCTCGCCCCCCTCGACGCGCGCCGTGACCGGCACCAGCCGGTTGGTGCCCGCGATGTTGGGCGTGCCCGTCACGACCGCCACGTAATTCACGCCGCCGTACCCCAGGTTCAGGCGCGCGCCGTCCTTCAGGGCCAGCGCGTCCCCGCTGGGCACGCTGAACTTCGCGCGGATGCTGCCCGGATCGACCAGCCGCGCCACGGCGGAGCCCTGCCCGGCGAACTCACCCACGCTGACCGCCAGGCTGGCGACCGTCCCGGAGAACGGCGCGCGGACCGCCGTGCGGGCCAGGTTCTCCTCGGCCTGCGCCACGCTGGCCTGCGCGGATTTCAGGCTGGCCTGCTGCAGCGGCACACTGCCGCTGGCGCTGCTGCCGTTCTGCGCCAGGGCGTTCTGCGCCTGCGCCAGGGTGCTCTGCGCCTGCGCCAGCTGCGAGCGGGCCGCCTGCAGGTCCGCGAGGCTCACGCCGCCCAGACCGTACAGCGTCTCGGCACTCTGCGCGCCGCTCTGCGCCTGCGCCAGCGCCGCGCGCGCGGACGTGACCGAGGCGCTCAGCGCGGCGCTGGCCTGCCCGGTGTTCGTGCGGGTCTGATCCAGGTTGATCTGCGCCTGCTGAACCTGCAGGCGCGCGTTCTCCAGGGCCTGACGCTGCTGCGTGTCGTCCAGCTGCACCAGCACGTCGCCCCTGTTCACGCGGTCACCCTCGGCGACCAGCACGGCGCGCACGTTGCCGCCGCTCTGCGCGGCCACCTGCGAGTCCCGCTGCGCCTCGATGATCGCCGACGCGCTGCGCTGCACGTTCAGGGTGCCGCTCGTGGCCTCCACGACCGTCACGTCCAGCGTGGTGCTCTTGGCCGGCACGGCGTCCAGATTGTTGGTGGTGGCCTTGGCCGGTGTGGCCTCGCCGGAACCGGCGTCCGCCCCTCCCGGCGCGGCGCAGGCGGCCAGGGTGGCGCTGAGCATCACGGCCAGCGTCAGCTGCGCGGCGGGGCGGCGGCCCACAGGAACGGCGCGGCTCATTTCACCAGTCCCGTGACGTCGGTGCCGGCGGCGCTGCCCAGCGCGGCCAGCGAACGCCACACGTTGTTCTGCGCCTGCGTGACGGCCAGCGCCGCCTGCTGCGCCTGCACCTGCGCCTGCTGCACATCCACGGCGGCGGCCGTGCCGGCTTTCAGGCGGGCCTGCGCCTGCGTGAGGCTGGTCTGCGTGTTCGCGAGGCTGTCACGCGACAGCGCCACGCGCTCCTGCGCGTCCTGCAGGCTGCGGTACGCGTCACGCACCTGCGTCAGCGCGCTGCGCTGAGCGTCACCCAGGCTGATCTGCGCGTTCTGCGCGGCCACGCGGGCGTCTTCCAGGGTCCGGGCCGGCGTGTAGTCGTTATCGGCCAGTTTCACCTGCAGGGCGCTGAACGCCGCGCCGTTCGCGGCCTGCACCAGCCCCGGCAGGCGTTTTTCCAGCCCGGCCTGCAACCCGGCCAGCGTCAGGCTCAGTTTCGGCGGGGCGGGCGGGGCGCTCAGGGTCAGGTCGGTACTGGCGGGCAGGTTCAGGCTGCGGGCCAGCTGCGCTTCCAGCACCGGCAACTGGTCGCGGGCGCTCTGCAGGTCCTGCCGGTCGTTGTCCAGGGTGTTCTGCACGCGGCTCACGTCCAGCGTGGTCGCCACGCGCGCCGCCAGTTTCGCCTGCGCGATCTTCAGCTGCCGGGCGTCCAGCTCGACCTGCGCGGCCGACACGCGGGTCCGCGCGGCCGTCTCGAAGGCGCCCAGGTACTGCGTCACCACAGTCTGCGCCACGCTCAGTTTCGTGGAGGCCAGCGTCGCCGCCTGCGCGGTCACGTCCTGCTCCGCCTGCGTCAGGGCCGTGATCGGGGAGGTCGGGTCGGCCCGCACGGCCCGCAGGTTCGCCTGGGCTTTCTGCAGGTTGGCGCGCGCCGTGGTCACGTCCGCCCCGTTCTCGAGCGCGCGGGTCACGGCGCCCGGCAGGGTCAGGGTGGTCGCCGCCTGCGCGGACGCCTGCGGGGCGGCCAGCGCCAGGGTCAGGGCCAGCAGGCGGAACGCGCCGCCGCTCAGGTTGCGGGAGGTGGTCGTGGGGTTCAGGGTCTGGTTCGTCAGGTGGTTCATGGGGTACCTCCGGCAGTCAGGAGCAGCGGGTCGAGATCGGTGGTGGCCTGGGCGAGCGTCAGGGTGGCGAGCGTCACGGCGTTCAGTTGCGATTGCAGCGCCTGATCGGCCTGCAGAGACGTCAGTTCGGCCTGCCGGACATTCAGGGCCGTGGCCAGTCCGGCGTCCAGGCGGGCGCGGGCGCTGCCCAGGGCGGTGCGGGCCTGCTCGGCGGTCGTGCGGGCAGCACTCAGCGCGGCCTGCTCGTTCTGCAGGGCGTCGAGGCTGGCGCGCACGTCGAGTTCCACGCTCTGGCGGGCGCTGTCCAGCGCCAGTTGCGCCTGCGTGACGCTCAGTTGCGCCTGCGTCAGGGCCGTGCCGCGCGTGTTCCCGAACACCGGCAGGGACGCGCTGAGCGACAGGACCACGCCGCCCGGAATGACGCTGGTGTCTTTCAGGGGCAGGCTGACCTGCGCGCCCAGCGTGCCCTGCTTGACGTTCAGGGTCCCGCTGACGAGGCGGCCGCTGTTACCGGCCGCGTCACTGAGCTGCCCGGCGCGGACGCTGGCACTCACGTCCGGCAGGCGGGCGTCCAGCCGCGCGGCGCTCAGGCCCGCCTGCGCGTCGGCCAACGCCGCCTGGGCGCGCGCGACCTCGGGCCGGCGGGACAGGGCCCGTTCCAGCAGGGCCCCCAGGTCACCGCTGACGGTCAGGGCAGGCAGCGGCGCGAACGCGGCGGCCTGGGCGGGCAGCGCGGCGGGCGTGCCCAGCAGGCGGTTCAGGCTGCGGACGGCCTGCGCCTGCGCGCGTTCGGCGCGGGTCTGGGCGGCCTGCGCGGTCTCGAACGCCGCCTGCTGCGCCAGCAGTCCCTCGGCCGACAGCACGCCATCGGTGCGCTGCGACTGCGCGGCACTCAGTTGCGTGCGGGCCACGTCCAGTTGCGCGCCGGCCAGTTCCAGGCCCGCTGAGGCGGCGCGCACACCCTCGTAGGCCTGAAGGGCCTGCACGGTCAGGCGCGCGCGGGTGCTGCGCAGGTCCACCGCCGCCCCGGCCAGCGCCCGCTCGGCGCTGCGGGCCCCCTCAAGCGCCGGAGCCCAGGGAAGCACGTTCAGGCTGGCGTTCAGGGTCAGGGTCGTGGCACCCGCAAACGTCCCGCCGTCCCAGGGAACGCGGCTCAGGGTGCCGTCCGCGCCGGCGGTCACGCTCAGTCCGGCGCGGGTCCGGGCGCTGTCCAGCGTCAGTTGCGCCGCGCGGTAACTCAGGTCCGCCGCGCGCCAGTCGGGCGAGCCGCGCAGCGCCGCCAGCAGTGGCGTCAGGCCGGCCGCCGTGGTCGGTGACAGGGGAGTCGCAGCCGGGGCCGTGACGGCAGAGGGGGGCGTGGGCACCGCGCTGGGCGGCGCGGTCTGCTGCGCCCCGGCGAAGCCCAGCAGCACACTCAGGGTCAGCAGCAGGGTCATCCGCGCTGGCCGCGACAGAAGGGAAGGGGGTGAATCAGTCATGCAGGAAACCTCAGAGGTCGGGAACGCCGGAACGCGGAGCACTTCACGGACGGGGGAGCGGAGGTGGGGGAAGCGGGCAGTGCCGCGTGGCCGGAGGGCGGGGTGGGAGCTCTGGCCCGGTGGAGGGGCCGTGGAGCGGCGGGGGAGGACATAGACATGGACATGGAACCTCGGAGCGGCGGGCCGGGCAGACAGGCCGTGGGCGGAGAAGCAGGTGTGGCGCGATGGGTGGGGGCGGGTGGGCCGTCAGAGATTAAAGAGTGAACACTTACTTATGAATGACACTGCAGGCGACCGGGCCGCGCGACCACCGAAAGGATGACCCCCGCCGGCAGGCCGGTCACGGCGCCATTCCCGGCCACATCACGTCCAGCAGGCCGCGCACGAAGCGCCCCCGCTCGACCGAGTCGTGCCCCATGGGCGGCAGCATCCGCTCCCGGTGGATGTAATGTGTCAGCGCGCCCATCATTGCCAGCGCCGTCACCGAGGCGTCCAGCGGACGCACCCGGCCCCGCTGCGCCTCCGCCTGCAAGTAGGTGTCGAGCGCGTCGGCATCCGAACGGATCGGGTCGTCCAGGCGTTGCAGCAGCGGATTGTGCCCCGGATCGTGCCCGCGCGAGAACATCACCATCAGCTTGGGCATCAGCACCTCGGCCTCGTCCAGCACGCTCATCATGGCGCGTTCCAGGTTGCGGCGAACCTCGCCCTGCCCCACCTGCTCCAGCAGTTGCGGCCGCCAGCGCCCGTAGTTGCTCAGGCCGATGGCCGCCATGAACAGGTCCTCCTTGGTCGGGAAACGGTTGAACAGCGTGCCCTCGGAAACCCCGGCGCGGCGGGCAATGGCGGCGGTCGTGGCCGAGAATCCCTGTTCCAGAAAGACCTCGTGCGCGGCCTCCACTATCTGTTCATCGGTGATCGAGCGGGGACGGGCCATACCTGAGTATTTACCCCATTAACCCGGCGGCGTGGTGTGTGCCGCCTCACAAGTTCACGCGCGACTCCCCCAATCCCCCCCACCGGTGAGGCATGATGACGGCACGCCCCCCCCTTCAGCCCCCAGTCTGTACACCCGGCCTTCCCGCACCGCCACTGCTCAGTCACCAGCTCGGGCACTGTTCAGCTCAGTCAATGTTCAGCACGCTGCGGCCCCCCAGGGCGTACACTCACGGACCTGCCCCGCACCCACATTCCCAACCCGAGGTTCACATTCATGCTGATCGGCTACGCACGTTCCATCCAGGCCCAGAAACAACCCATCACCCAGATCAAGGAACTGCTCAGCGCCGGTTGCCAGTCCATCTTCATCGACAACAACAGCGGCGACCACCTCGAACGCCCGGTCCTGCACCGCGCCATCGAGAGCCTGCGTCCCGGCGACACCCTGATCATGCAAAACCGCGACCGCCTGAGCCGCAACGCCACCCAGACCACCATCCTGCTCGGCCGCGTCGCGCAGCAGGGAGCCGACGCCCGCTTCCTGCACGAAACGCCCCGCGCCGTGCCCGCCACGTCCGCACCCTGACCCCCGGCACCTGCGCGCACGCCGCCCCCACCCAGGCCGTACCATGAAGCCATGCCCATGGCCGCGCGCGTCGGAGACAACCACACCTGCCCCCTCTACCAGGGTTGGAACCCGCACGTCGGCGGCCCCATCAGCAGCGGCAGCGTGAACGTCCTGATCGGCGGACAGCCCGCCGCCCGCGCCGGAGACCCCTGCGTGTGCGTCGGCCCGCCCGACACGGTCGCGCAGGGCAGCGCCACCGTCCGCATCAACGGCCGCCCCGCCGCCCGCCTGGGCGACAGCACCGCGCACGGCGGCGTGATCAGCGCCGGAGCGCCCACCGTCAACATCGGCGGCTGAGCCTGCCCGCGCCGGTCGGCGCAGCGTCCCCACCCTGTCACAGCGGGATTTCGCCTCACGCCATTCAGGTCGGTTGCGGGAACAACCCATCCAACCGACCTGAACTCCACGCCCGGAATCCGCCCTGCTTCCACTCGGATTGAACGGTTTTTGCAAACCATTCAACCGGAGTGCGCATCAGTGGCGCCGCAACTCGCTGCTCAGGCGCTCCCGCAGGCGGGCGTACACCTCACGCGCCACCTGATCCAGGTCCACGGACGGCGTTCCCTGCGCCCGCCGCCCCACTGGAGGCGCGCCCGCCTGCGTGTCCCTGGCCTCCTGCGGCTTCGCGCGGTCGGTGGCCGCCGCGTTCACCACGTTGCCCAGCCCACCCGGACCCGCCAGGCCCGCACTCTGCAACCCCAGCGCTGGCGGGAGCGCCGGCCGGTCCGCCGCCGGGAGCGGTGACTGGAATTCACGCGCCGGATGCGCCTCCCCCCACGTCGAGGGGTCCGGGCGGTCGCCGTGACCCGCGCCGAACGATCCGGTTTCCCACGGCAGCGGCTCCCACGGGGCCGGCAGGCCCGGCAGGCGGCGCGTGGGCTGGCCGGCACCGTCAGGCCCGTGAACGCTGGCGTGCTCGGTCGCGAGCGCCACGGCCTCCTCGGCGCTGCTGTCCGGGCGGCCCGGCGCGCGGCGCAGCACGTCCGGCACGAACCCGGCAGTCTTCTGGCGAAGCGCGTGCGTGAACTCGTGCGCCGCCAGGGCCCGCCCCGCCCCGGAATCCAGCGGCGTGTCCGGCGACAGGAACACCGTGCGCCCCACTGTGAGCGCGTCGGCCTGCGCCGCCTGCAGGGCCGCCGGTACGCCCGCATTCCGGATGACCCGCACGTCCGCCACCGAGGTGCCCATCAGCTGCGCCAGGGACGCCTGCGCGCCCGGCGCCAGCGGCTGCCCGTGCCCGTCCTGCCGCACGGCCGCCTGCAACGCCCGCAGCACCTGCGACTGCGGACCGTTCAGACCCGGCCCCTGCGGCGCACCGGCCAGCGGCACACCCAGCGGCGTGACCGCCTGCACGCCCGGCACGACGGGAAGCTCGGCGCCCGGCCGTGACCCGGTCAGCGGACCGGTCTGCGCGCCCGGCAGGACCGCCTGCGGCGCCGCTGCCCCCACGACCGGCAGGACCACCGGCACCAGCCCCGGTACTGCCGCCCGGATCTGCGGACCCGCCCCGAACAGCGACGGAAGCGCCGCGCGAACCACGTCGTCCCACAGGGCCGGCGACCCGCCCACCGGCGGGACGGGCACGCTGACCGTCTCCGGCACCGGGACCGCTCCGGGCAGCGGCAGGGTTGACCCGCTGACCGGCAGAACTGGTGACCGCCCCACACCCGGCAGGCCCGGCATGGACTCCGGCAGCGGTGCAGACACGGGGAGCACAGACACGGGGAGCGGTACAGACACGGTCACCGGCACGGTGAGTCCGGCAGGCGGCGCGGTCCCGGCCGGCTGGAATCCGGACCCCGCCGGCCCCTCCAGCACACCCTCCAGGCTGGTCTCGCCGGGCCCGGAAGCCTCACCTAATGCGGGCAGCACCGGTGCCGGACTGGCCGGGAACCATGACGGCACGACAGGCGCCGGCAGCGCGAACTCGCCGGGCCCTGAAGCGGCGCGGGCCGGAACCGGCGCGCCCGGGCTGTCCGCCGCGAAGGCGTCAGGGGCCACTGCCACAGCCGGGACCCGGTCAGGTGGCACCGCGACGGCAAACGGCTGACCGGGAGCCGGTGCGGCCGCAACGGGCCACGCCTCCGGGCTGAGCGGACCGGTTGCCTGTACCGGCAGCGTCACAACCTGCGGCACTGGCAGGACCGGCTGGGGCAGCGTCGGCAGGGTCAGGGCCGGCGTGGGGATGGTCTGTGCTGGCAGAGACTCGACCGGACGCGTGGCCGCCGCCGACACGGGCAGGTCGGTCACCGGCACCTCCAGGGCGGGCGGCGCGGGCATCACTGGCACGGGCTGCACCGGGGCCGGCGGGCGCAGTTGCTGTGGCGCCTCCGCCCTTCCCCGGGCTCCCTTCACCTGAACGTCTGGCTGGCCGGGCGCCGGGGTCTCCACCTGGGGCAGACGTTGCACCGGCACCGGGGCGGCAGTGAGGGGCGCCGCAGCAAGCGGCCGGGCAGACAGGCTGGCCGCAGGCGAAACCGGGCGCACCGGATCGCTCCCGTCGGTGACCTCGACCGGCGGGACTGGCCGCAGCGGCGACAGTGCGGCCAGCGACGATTCTGGCAGCGGCGATTCTGATAGAGATGGGGCCGACGGTGATGGTGTGAATGGTGAAGGGGCGAACAGGGAGGGGGCAGGAAGGGCCGGCTGAGCGCTCACCGGTCCGGTGACCGTGTCCTCTGCGGCCAGACGGGATACAGCGGAGGTCGGAAGCACCGGTCCTGCGCTCACCGGGTCCGGCGCCTGCGGCTGTCCATCCGTCCCGACCGACTGCGGGCCGGGAGCCGCTGCCACCGCTCCGGTCGGCGTCACGTCCACCGGCGCACCTTCAACCGGTGGGGCTTCACGCTGGTGCGGCGACGGGAGAGTGGGCGGCGCCTGCACACCAGCCGGCCCGGGGGCGGCCTTCACGGGCGCTCGGGCCTCCTGCTGCGCTGACTGCCCCCCTGGTAACCCCGGAAGCTCTGTGGTTCCTTCAACTGGCGCCTGAACGGGGAACGCGGCGGGTGCCGGTGCGGGCGCGCTGAGCCTCGGCTCGCCGCGAACCGGTGACGCTGCGCTGCGCCCTTCCGGGAGTGGCTGACCGGAAAATGCGTCCCGGCGCGCCTCCAGGGGCACTGGCGTGGGGTTCAAGAGACCAGTCGCGTCACCGGGCCTGACCGGCACCGGGGCCGTCAGGAGCGGGGATTCCAGCGCAGGCCATTCAGGCGCAGGAGGGATCGCCACGGGTGTGACCGGGAACGGTGGGGGGGATGGTGGCCGGGCATCTGGTCGCGGGGCAGAGGGTGCTGGGGCAGGCGTCGGTTGGGCGAAGTGGGGCGCGGCGGCCTCGGGAGCCTGGGCAGACGGCACGGCGGGCGCGGGCGGCTGAACCAGCCCGTCCGCTGCCACGGGTGCGTTCTGGAGGGGGCGCTGGGCGGCATTCAGCTGATCCGGCAAGTGATCCAGCAAGGCCGCCTCCGCTGCGGGTGCCGGTGCTGATACCAGTGCTGGGGTTGGCGGCGCGGTGGGCGCGGCCGACTCCACGGGTGCTGGGCGTGCCACGGGTGCTGGCAGCGTGTGAGTGGGGGGCTCGCTGGCCCGCGCGTCATCCCGCACGGCCTCGTCCTGCGGTGGAACCGGCGGGGCGTCGGCAACTGGAAGACTGGTGGTAACGGGCCTATCCTCCGCCTGGACTGGGCCGGGCTGGACTGGCCCGGGAGCGCTCGGCTCCGCGGGATTCGTGGACCGGTCCCCCAGGTCCAGTGGCGCAGGCGCACCGGGCAGGACGGCGTCGGCCGATGACGGGGCCGGACGCACGGACGGCAATGTGGCGCCCGGGAGCACGCCCACCGGCAGCACGGCGGCCGACGCGGCGGCACCGTCGTCAGCACGGTTTGTAGGACGGTCGTCAGGTCGCCCGGTCACCACCGGGTCTGCCGGACGCTCCGCGCGCAGCGGGCCGGGAGGCACCCGATCCGGCTGGGCCGCTTCAGGGGTCGGGATCACCGGCGTGGGTCGCGGTTCCGCTGGACGCACCGGCACCGGCGCGGGTGGCGTCTCCGGTCGTGGAGTGCGGCGCCCCAGGAAGGGCGGCGCGGCGGAACTGGGCAGGGGGTCCGGCCCGACTGAAGCGGCCGTCAGGGGAGACACGCGGGTCGGTCCGGCGGTCGGCGCCGCGCTCCCGGCCGTCGGCTCCGCCAGCGCCGGTGAGACCACTGGAGTCGGTGGCTGTGCGGCGTGGTCGGATTCCAGCGGCGCGACCACGCGGGGCAGGATGACCGGGACGGACGGTGTCATGACCGACTCGCGGCTGCCGGCGGCTGTCCCGGTCGCGTCGGTGTCAGCCGCGTTTGTGTTGGTCGCGTTGGTGTCGGCTGGAGCGTCGGCCAGTGGCCAGTCGGTGTCGGGCCGCATGACTGACGGTGCGTCCGGCTCGCCTGACGGTTCCGTGAACACGTCCGGCCTCACCGGCGCAGAAGCCGGTCCAGGCTGGCTGGTGGGCTCCACTGCCGGCCCGTTGGGGAACGGTATGTCTGCCGTGCGGCGCTGCACGCTCCCGGCGGCAGGGTCCGGGCCGGGGCTCACCGCGTCAGGCCGTCCCGGGACCGGAGCCGGCGTCACGGGCGGCGCGGCGACCCCGCCCGGGTCCGTCTGGTACGCGTCAGGCTGCGGTCGGTCAGGGGCGGCCCGTTCGGGTGCGGCGCGGGTCAGCGGTTCGGCCGGGCGTGAAGGCTGGGCTGCGAGCGGTGCCGATGGCGGCGCGCTCGCTTCCGTGTTGCTTTCCCCGGCGCGGGCCTCCCCAACACGGTCTGGTGTGGGGCGTGCCGGGCTGGGTGCGGCGTCGGGTGGCGTGCCTCCGGTGCGGGCCCGGCCCGCTGTGTCCGGTTCCTCGTCCGGGTCGGACGGGCCGCCGTCCGGGGCGCTGCGGTCTGCGCTGCGCCCACTGCGGCTGGCACGGGCGCGCAGGCGCGGCGTCACGCTTCCGCGCGCGCCCGGTTGGTCGGCGCGGGGTGGGGCGGCGCGGTCCACGGCTGCGTCGGCGTCCAGTCCGGCCGGGGGCAGGGACACGTTGCGTTCCGGGTGGTGATCCTGCCAGGTGTGCAGCTGCCCCACGCCCATCGCGGAGGCCTCCACCTCTCCCTTCTCCTCCAGTTCCGCAAAGCGGTTCAGGCGCGCCAGGATGTTCTGGGAGACCTCCTGAGGGATGGGGGGCGCGGGCTTGACGTCCTCCTCGACGACCGGCGCGGCGATGGGGGCCACCTGCGGGCGCGGCCGGCGCGGCAGACGCACCGGAATATCGTTGTTCCCGGACTTCAGCAGTTGTTCCAGTTCACGGCGTTCCTGTTGCTGCCGTTCCCGCACGTCGGGCGGCAGAACCTCCGGAAAGATCAGGGCCGGTTCTTCCCCGTCAGGCGTGGCATCAGGTGCGGTCCCGTCGGACCCGGCAGTCTGCCCAGGTGGGCGGGCAACGGCGGCCGGGGCGGACTCCAGGGGCCGTTCAGGCGAGGCGGGTGCCGGCGTGGGAGAGCCCGGGAGATCCTGTTCAGCGGGGGAGACCGGAACGTCAGGAGTCCGGGCCGTCACCTCGGCCGGGGCGGGCGCCTCCTGTACCGGTCCCGTCACGTTCCCGGGGGCGCGGGTGGGTTCCCCGGCCGGGGCTGCCAGTCTGGCGGGCGCAGCGGAAACGGCGCGCGTAGCCTGTTCAGCGGGTGCGGCCTCCTGCGGCCGGGTGGCGGGGCTGGTTTCCTGGGCTGGTTTCTGGGCGGGTTCCGGTCCGTCTTCCCGGTTGCCGGGGGCCTCTGCGGGCGGCGTGTTCAGGGCCATGGTTTCCATGAACGACGCGGGCCGTAGTGGGGAGGGACGGTTGGCGTCCTCCCCGCGCGGCGCGGCGCGGGCAGGCAGCGGTTCCGGCGGCAGCAGACCCAGCGGCGGGTGCGCGCTCAGCCCGGCGGCCAGGGCCTCCTCCACGTCCCCGTACGGATCGTTCATCAGGGGTGCAGGGGGGCTGGCTGGTGGTCGGGGAGCTGGACTGGGCTGGGCTGCCGCCGGGCCGGGCGGTGGGGCCGGGCTGCGGCGCGCCTCCGTCAGAAGCGGTGCGTCCAGACTGGGCTGAGCATTCCATTCGGGCTGGGCAGCCGGGGGCCAGTCCGTCAGGTCGTCTGGCCCGGCGGGACCGCTGGGGGCCGAGAGCAGCCGGGCCGTCACGCGGCGTGGGCCGCTGCGGGTGATGGCCACTGCGCCGCTGGGCTGGGCGCCGCCGGGCCGGGAGGGCAGGGCCGGTGACCAGGGGCTCAGGGGCGTGGGCGGGGTGGGAATCGCCGCGAGGGCCGCGTCACTCCGGGGATGGTCGCGCTGGGTGACGGCCATCTGCGAGGCGTGTTTCAGGCGGCGCAGCCGCTCGTCGAAGATACTCACAGGACTCCTTTGGGGGGCCGGGCGGGGGCCGGGCCGCTGGTCGGGTACGAATTCCGGCTGACACGTCTGCGCGACCTGTCAGTCCGGGTGAAGCGGGGAGCGGCGAACCGGGCGGCTCAGCGGCTGAGTTGCAGGAAGCCGGAGTGGGCCAGTTCGAGGGATTCGACGGCGACGGCGTCTCCGTTTCCGTTGAAGGTCGGGCCGCTCCACTTGACCGGGTACGCCTGCAGCAGCTCGAAGCGCATGCGGACCTGCGGGTCGGCGGTTCGGAGGTAGTGGTTGCTGCTGTCCCGGACGCTGGTGGGATGGTCGTACACGGTGATGGTGATGTTGCGCACGTCCAGATAGCCCTGCACGACGTTCAGGTGCCATTCGAGCAGTTCGTTCCCGGCGACCATGCCGCGCTTGAGGATCAGGTTCCCCACGCGGGAGCGCACAGGCAGGCGCAGCACGCGGTCGTTCACGCCGCCCTCGATGAAGTCCATGGTCTCGGTTTCGACCTGCAGGCCGCTGACTTCACTGAACGCCGCGTGCTCCAGGCCGTCGATGGACACCTGATAGCGGTGGTTGCTCAGGACGTGCACCGACGTCTGCTGCGGCGTGACGTTCCGGAACTGGCTGGCGTGCGTCATGGTGCGTTCGGACGGCGCGACCGGGCGCGGCTGGAAGGTCTGCCCGGCCGGGTGGCGCAGATCGGCTCCGGCGCTGAAGTTGATCTGTCCCAGCGGGCCGACGCTGAGGGACGCGCTCACGCGGGGTCGGCCGCCGTTGAAACTGGCGTTGGATCGGAAGGTCATGGCCACTCTCCTGTGGGGCGGGTACCGGTCGGGTGCGGAGGACCGGGCCTCTAGGTACGTTGAAGCTGACATTGCGAGCTTCCGGGAAAGCGCCGAAACCTCTCCATTCCCGCTTCAACGTACTTCTGCTGCTCCGCGCTCCGCGCGGTTTATCTACAAGATAAACGCAGTGTCCTTAGCTCCGGCCGGTGCGGCGGGTCAGGTCCAGGCGCAGGTCGTCCAGCATCAGCTGGTACACGCGGCGGGTCACCTCGTCCAGATCGATGGTCACGGGCGTCTGGGCGCGCGCGCCGACCGGAACGGAGGCGCCCGCCGCGCCGGATGGGCGGGGCGGTGCGGCCGGGCGGGGTGGGTGGGTCACGCCGGGTTGCCGGCGCCGGTCAGGTCACTGCCCAGGTCCAGTTCCAGGATGGCTCCGCAGTGCGGGCATTCCGTCTCGATCTGGCCGCTCATGAACTCGGGCGCACCCTGCGGCGCGCCGGGCGCTCCGACCGGGCTGCTGAACGGGCTGGTGAACTGGGGCTGCGTGAAGGCGGGGGCGGGAGTGGGCGCGGCGTTCATCTGCGCGTACAGCGTCTGCAGGTACGCGAAGTCGGCGGCGGGCAGGACGGCCAGCACGTCGGGCGTCACGGGTGCGAACGGCCCGAGGCGCGTGACGACCCGTGAGAGCAGCAGCAGCGGGTAATACGCCTCGTTGCGCTGCACGCGCGGGTCGCCCAGCGGCTCGATCTCGTCGAGGGCGGTGGCCAGGCGCATCACGCCGCCGCGGTGAATCTGCCCGTCGGACGTGTGCAGTCCGGCGGGCAGCATGAAAGACAGTTCGTTCACGCGTCAGTCCGGGTCACGGGTGCTTAGCCGCCCGCGGGGACGCGCTTGTAGCCCTCGTGGGTGATGGTCAGTTCCTCGATGGCGACCTCGTTGCTCTTGGCGTCGTAGGTGGGGCCGTTCAGTTTGCTGGGCCAGGCGCGCTCGAAGGTCCAGGCGGCGACGGGCTCGCCTTTCTGGTTGTGCAGGGTGATGGTGCCGCTGCGGCGGGCCTCGTCCATGTTGCCTTCCTCGACCTGCTGACGCCACACCCACATGTCCATGTCGTTGGTGATGCCGCGCTTGAGGACGATGTCGTTGTACTTCATGGTGCCGGGTTCGCGGATCAGGACGGCGCGGCCCTTGGCGTCGGTGGCGCGGTACTCGACGACCTGACTTTCGCTGCCCAGGCCGCTGCATTCGCGGAAGGCGCCGACCACCTTGTTATCGAACTGAACGCTGAAGTAGGCGGCAACGAGGGGGTCCTTACGGGTGGGTGCGGTCATATGAATACCTCCAGTGAAAGAGCGGGGAGCAGGGGGACGCAGGAGTCGGGATGGGGGACACAGGGCGTCCCCCGGAAGTCAGGCGGTGCGGGTTACTGTCCGCCGCCGGCGTACTGGCTGAAGCGGAACACGATGAATTCGGCGGGTTTCACGGGCGCCAGGCCGATCTCGACCTGCAGGACGCCACGGTCGCGGATCTCGTCGGGGTTCAGTTCGGCGTCGCACTTCACGTAGAAGGCCTCGCGGGTGGTGTTGCCGAACAGGGCGCCGTCACGCCAGACGCTGGTCAGGAAGGAGTTGATGTCGCGGCGGATGCGGAACCACAGGTTCTCGTCGTTGGGTTCGAAGACCGCCCACTGGGTGCCGCGTTCGATGCTCTTCTCGACGTAGTTGAACAGGCGCCTGACCGGCACGTAGCGCCACTGGGCGTTGCTGGACAGCGTCCGGGCGCCCCAGACGCGCACGCCCATGCCGGGGAACTCGCGGATGCAGTTCACGCCGATGGGGTTCAGGATGTCCTGCTCGCTCTTGGTGATCTGCAGGGCCGGCCCGAGAATGCCGCGCAGGACCTCGTTGGCGGGGGCCTTGTGCACGCCGCGTTCCACGTCGCTGCGGGCGTAGATGCCGGCCACGAAGCCGCTGGGCGGGACCATCATGGGGCTGCCGTCGGGGCCTTCGATCTTGACCCAGGGGTAGTACATGGCGGCGTAACTGGAGTCGAAGTTCGTCTCGACGTTGCGCCACTGCACGGCCTGCTGGGGGGTCAGGTCCGGGGGCGTGTCGAGCAGCGCGATGCGGTTGGCGTTGCGTTCGCAGTGGTCGATCAGGGCGCGCTGCACGGCCTTCACGCCGTCCGCGCCGATCATGCCGGCCTGGTAGGCGCTCATCAGGTCAGGCACGGCGATCATGCTGACTTCCTCGGCGATTTCGAGGCTCTCGATCCCGCTGCGGCTGTCCACGCTGCCCACGAAGTCCTGACCCTTGAGTTCGCGGCCTTCCTCGATCACGTTGCTGTGGGCCTGCAGCACGTAACTGCCGACCTCGGGTGCACGTTCCACGAGGGGGCCGGTGGAGCTGGCTTCCTCGATGGTGATCAGGGTGCTTTCCTTGTTGATGACGTCCGCGACGCTGCGGCTGTGCTTCTTGCCGATCGAGACGTTCGGGAAGGTTTCGGTCACGTCGTTGCGGGTGACGCGCAGCGTGAACAGGCCGTCGCTGCCCTCGTCGGGACCGGCGGGGCCGCCGTCGGCCGGTTTGCCGTCCTTGCCTTTGGGGGCCTGGTCGGGTTTGACGGGGTCGGGGGCGAGGACCTCGATCTGAATGTCGCTCTGGCGGCTGTCGCGGGCGACGATGCTGAGGCTGGGCACGGCCTTGCTGGCGCGGCTGGGAAGTTGCAGCGGCCGGGCGGCCTCGACGGTGCGCGCGCCCTTGGCTTCTGCCTGGTTGGGAACGAGGCGCACGACGTAGCAGCGGGTGCCGCCGTTGTTGAAGTACGCGTACACGGACTGCGCCAGGTACGCGCCTTCCATGAAGGGGTTGCGTTCGCCGCCGGCGGTGACGGTTCCGAAGATTTCCTTGAATTTCTGCCAGTTGGCCACGAACACCGGGGTGTTGGCGGGACCGTTCGGGGCGAAGCCCACGAAGGCTGCGGTGGTGGTACTGACGCCCTCGATGGGGCGGGGACCGCTCTGGGTTTCTTCGACGTAGACGCCTGGGGATAGGTATTCGGCCATGGAGTTCCTCCGGATAGACAGCAGGGTTAAGGGGGGCGCGCCGGGTCTGGCGGCACCCTCGGGTTGTGAGATACCCAACATGGCAGACCGACCGGACCGACTCAAGCGAAGTTGAGCAGACGCGGGCGGGGGGTAGGTCCTATACTGACCAGTCATTCATTCAGAGTCGAGGCCGAAACTTGAAAAATAGTGTTGCAGGACGACAAATTTCAGTGCGAAACTCCACAAGCCGCCCGCTGGTGGGGGCCGCTGGGGGGATGCCGGATCCACTGTCTTCAGGCCCGTCCGGGCAGGGGTCCAGCGCGTGATCGACGAAGTTCAGCAGTCCCTGAAGGAACTTGTCTATACCGAGGCGGGCCTGCCGCGTGACGCGCTCGACATCCGCTTCGCGGCTCCCACACCGGCCTGGGTGTCGGGCCTGACACGCCCCACCCTGAACTTCTTCATGCACGACCTGCGCGAGAACGCCTCGCTGCGGTCCATGGAATTCACGCACGCCCACACCGGTCTGGGCGTGACCCGCACCCTGGCCCCGCGCCGCATGGACCTGCGCTTTCTGGTCACGGTGTTCTTCAAGGCGCAACTGGACGAACTGGGCCGCGACGAGTGGCAGGTGCTGTGGCGCGTGCTGGCCGCCCTGATGCGCCAGGACGAATGGGAGGACCGCTATCTGCCCGCCGCCGCCCGCGACACGGGCCTGGGCATCCTGGGCCTGATCACGCCCGGTGACGCCAGCAGCGGCGTGTTCAGCAGTCTGGGACAGGCCGTGCGGCCCCACCTGAACTACACCGTGACCGTCCCGCTCGACCTGGGCGTCACGACCCGCTCCCCCATGGTCCTGGAACGCGACCTGAGTTTCCGCGCGCAGGCCACGCCCGGCGAGCAGCCCCCCGTTTCCCGCCGCGTCCGCAGCAGCTGGCAACTGCTGGACGAACTCGGGCAGCCGATCGCGGACGCCCTGGTGCGCAGCGAGGGTGGCCGCGATGGCAGCGGCGCGCGCGCCTTCAGTGACGAGGCGGGCGTCGTGCACCTGAACGTCAGCCGCAGCGAGGTGCAGCAACTGCGCGTGCTGACCCTCGACGGCCGCGCCCTGACCCTCCCGGCCCACGACCACGCCGCGACCACCGGCGCACCCGGCCCACACGCGCTGCCCGCTGAATCACCGTCGCCCAGCGCGCCGCTCTCGCCTGCCGAGCCGGGGTCCGCGTGACCCGCCCCGTTCCCCGCTCCGCCCTCCGCTCCGCCCCTGGCCCCGCCGAGTACCGCGCCGCAATCTCGCCCACGGAACGGCCCGCCGTGAGCTACAGTGCCGCCGATCCCACCCGGCCCGCCCCGGCCTCCGCCCTTCCCGGTTCCGTTCTCAGCTGGCCCGCTCTGCGCCGCGCGCAGGACACAGGAGGCCCCCGGTGACCCAGTCCAGACTTCCCACCCAGCCCGCCGCGTCGCCGGCCGCTTCCCAGGTGTCCCGCCCAGCAGGCCAGTTGCAGGCCACGCAGAGCAGCGTCGCGCGGGTCGCCGGGTCCGGGCGCGACCGGGCCGACGTGCTGGGCACCGGCGTGGCCTTCCCGATCGGCGTGAACCCGCGCGGGCAGCTGGCCATGGTGTCCGGCGAGCGCGCCGTGACCCAGGCGATCCTGAGCCTGCTGATGACCGCGCGCGGCCAGCGGGTCATGCGCCCCGAGTACGGGTGCCGCATTCACGAACTGGTGTTCGCGCCCGGTGACGCCACCACCCTGGGCCTCGCGTCGTACTACGTTGACGAGGCCCTGCGCGCCTGGGAGCCCCGCATCGAGGTCGATCAGGTCGAGGCGCAACTGGACGCGCAGGACACCGCCCGCATCGTCGTGGACATCCGCTACCGCCTGAAAGACAACCCGGAGCCCCGCTCGCTGGTCTTCCCGTTCTACCGCTCCCTGTAACCCCCGCCCCCCAGGCACCGCCCCATTGCACCCGACCCACCCGACCCCGACCCAACCGGGCCGCTGCGCCCGCCTCAACTTTCCTCACCCTGGAGACCCCGCCGTGCCCTTACCGACCGTGAACCTCGACGACCGACGCTTCGACGACATTCTCGACGAGGCGCGCCGGCTGATTCCGCAGTACTGCCCGGAATGGACCGACCACAACGCCAGCGACCCCGGCATCGCCATCATCGAGATCTTCGCCTGGATGACGGACCTGCTGCTGTACCGCGTGAATCAGGTGCCGGACAAACTCCTGATCGCGTTCCTGGACATGATTGGCGTGCAACTGGCCCCGCCCCGCGCGGCCGGCGCGCCCGTCACCTTCTACCTCAGTGCCCCGCAGGACACGCCGCTGGCCATCGCGGCCGGCACCGAGGTCGCCACGCTGCGCACCGAGGTGAACGAGGCGATCGTGTTCTCCACCGAGCGCGGCGGGGTGGTCCGCCCGCCCACCCTGCTGGGCCTGTTCAGCGCGAACACCCTGGCGCAGGTGCGGATGGACAGCGACGGACTGACCGGCGCGGATGGAGGCGTCACCGCCGGGACCGGTCCGGGTGGCGCGGGCACCCAGCACGACCTGGCGCAACTGGGCCTGCCGGGGCACCGTTTTCCGATCTTCCAGCCGGAACCGCGTCCCGGTGACGCGCTGTTCGTGCAGCTGGCCGGGGATCACAGTGATCACGTGCTGGCCCTGACCTTCGGCGTGGAACTCGCGGGCGGGGCGGGCGTGAACCCCAACCACCCGCCGTACGTGTGGGAGGCGTGGCAGGGCGGCGTGGGCCGCTGGGCGACCTGCGAGGTCGAGTACGACGGCACCCAGGCCTTCAACGTGAGCGGCGAACTGATTCTGCGGCTGCCCGCCATGCGCGAGGGCGTGTTCTTCGACACCAGCGGCTACTGGCTGCGCTGCCGCCTGACGAACGAGCAGATGCACGCCGGGTACAAGGTCAGCCCCGACCTCGAAACCTTGCAGATCGACGCGCGCGGCGTCACGGTCCCCGCCCGGCACGCGACCATCGTGCGCAGCGAACTGCTGGGCCAGAGCAGCGGCGTGCCCGGCCAGCGGTTCCGGCTGCTGCACGGCCCGGTCCTGAACCTCGACCCGGAACGCGACGTGATCGAGGTCATGACCCCGGAAGGCGACGCGCACCTGTACGCGCCGGTCACGGACTTCTCGGCGTCCGCGCCGGACGACCGGCACTTCACGCTCGACACGGGCAGCGGCGAGGTGTCCTTCGGGCCCAGCATCCTGCAACCCGACGGCAGCGTGTACCGCTTCGGCGCGGTGCCCCCTCAGGACGCCACGGTCCGCATGCGCCGCTACCAGTACGGCGGCGGGGCCAGCGGCAACGTCCCGGCCCGCACGCTGACCGTCCTGAAAAGCAGCATCCCGTACGTGGCCCGCGTGACCAACCACGCCCCGGCCGCCGGGGGCCGCAACGGGCAACTGCTCGAGGACGCCATTCAGCGCGTGCCGACGCTGCTGCACACCCGCACCCGCGCCGTCACCGCCGACGATTACGAACACCTGGCGGCGCAGGTGCCGGGCGTCGCCCGCGCCCGCAGCGTCACGCCGAACATGGCCACGCCCGGCCAGACGTACCCGGGGCAACTGCGCGCCCTGAACGTCCCGCCCGGACAGGTGACGCTGGCCGTGCTGCCCAGCGTGTCCTTCGAGGATCAGATCGTGCGGGGCGACGACAGCACCGACCCGTTCGCACCGCTGACCGGGCGGATCGCGCCGGAACGCCTGACCCTGAGCGCCGAACTGAGAAGCGCCGTGCAGGAGGACCTGGACCTGCGCCGCCCGGTCGGCACGACCCTGGACCTGCGCGCCCCGCAGTACGTGTGGGTCAGCGTGACCGCCACCATCCGCGCGTACGCCGGGGCCAGCCGCCCCGCCCGTGAGGACGTGCGCCGCCGCGCCACCCAGGCGCTGTACGGCTACCTGAACCCCTACACGGGCGGCCCGGACGGGCGCGGCTGGCCGTTCGGGCGGACCCTGAGCCTCAGCGAACTGTACGGCCTGCTGCGCGGCGTGAGCGGCGTGGAAGTCGCCGAGGACGTGCAGGTTGTGCTGACCGAACCCGGCCAGCCGCAGCAGCGGGAAACCATCACCGGCAGCCTGCCGCTGCCCCCGCAGGCGCTGATCGTCTCGGACGTTCACCACGTGCGGGTGGATCACTGATGCCGCAACTTCAGGTCCGGCAGCGCGGGGACGTGCTGCGCACCCTGAACCTCGGGATGCGCCAGCTGTCCATCGGCCGCACGCCCGACAACGGCCTGCCGCTGCGCGACCCGTCCGTGGCCGTGCGGCACGCCGAGATCAGCGTGGAAGGCGGCGCGCTGCTGCTGACCGACCTGACTGGCGGCGAGGCCTCCACCTTCGTGAACGGCCACCGCCTGACCCCCCACCAGCCCTGGCGACTGGAGCACGGCGACGAGATCCAGATCGGGCCGTTCACGGTCGCGTTCCTCAGCGAGGCGGCCGCCGCGCCCGCCGAGGCCCCACAGGGCCGCACGGACGTGCAGGGCACCCTGGCCGCCCACCCGGCCCGGCCGCCCATCCCGACCTTCCCGGCCCCGCGGCCCCCCCTGGGCGGCCCGGCGCTGTACACGTCGTTCCTGCCGCCGTACTTTCAGGAATCCGAGTTCCTGGGCCGCTTCCTGAAAATCCTGGAAGGCGTGTGGGAGCCCATGCAGCGCCGCCAGGACAGCGTGGACCTGCACTTCGATCCGCGCGTGTCGCCGCCGCAACTGCTGGGCTGGATGGCCGGGTGGCTGGGCGTGCCTCTGGACCCGCACTGGCCCGAGGCGCGGCAGCGGGCGTGGCTGCGCGAGGCGGTCACGCTGTACCGCTGGCGCGGCACCCGCTACGGCCTGAGCCGCGCCCTGGAAACCGTGTTCGGCCTGACGCCCGTGCTGAGCGAGGATTCCGCGCAGCCGCACACGCTGCGCGTCACGCTGCTCGACTCGCTGGACGGTGACGACACGGCCAGCCGCGAGGCCATCACCGCCTTCGTGCAGCGCCACGCCCCGGCGCACACGCAGGTCACGGTGGAGTTCGTGGACGCGCCCACGCCCCCAGGCCACACCGCAGCCCAGACTCCAGACCAGACCACTCCGCCGCCCTCCCCCAGCGGGCCGGGCGGCCCCCAGGCAGGTACCGCATGACCGACCGCATCTTCCACCACTACCAGCTGGGACGGCTGCTCGGCGGAGGCTGGCTCGGGCCGGTCCACGCCGCCGCCGACCTCGACGAGAACCGCGAGGTCGCCCTGCGCGTCCTGGACGACGCCAGCAGCGGCCAGTCCTTCCTGATCATGCAGCTCGAGCGGCTGCTGCTGAAAGTCGGCTCGCTGCGCCACCCGAACATCCTGCCCACCGGGGCGCTCGAGCAGCGGGACCGCCGCGCCTTCTACGCCATGGACCTGGGCCAGCAGGGCAGCGCCCGCCAGCTCCTGCAGGGGCAGGCGCGGGCCGCGCAGCCGCTGCCGGTCGTGACGGCTGTAGACCTGATCCGGCAGGCGGCCGCCGGGCTGGCGCACGCGCACGACCAGGGCCTGATGCACGGCAACCTGAAACCCGAGAACCTGATCCTGCAACCCGGCCGGACCCTGCTGGGCCACACCGGGTACGTCACGCAACTCTCGGATTTCGGGCTGGCCGAGCTGCGCGCCGGGAGTTACGGCACGCACGACCGCGCTGTCGTGAACGCCCTGGCGTACATGAGTCCCGAGCAGTGCCGCGGCATCCGCAACGAGCTGCGCACCGATCTGTACGCGCTGGGCCTGATCCTGTACGAACTGCTGACCGGACTGGTGCCCTTCGACATCCGCGACGCGGCCGAGGCGCTCGAGAAGCACCAGCACGTCGCGCCGCGCCAGCCCAGCCTGCTGCGCCCCGACCTGCCTCCGGCCCTCGAGGAGATCATCCTGACCTGCCTCGCCAAGGACCCGCAGGACCGCTACGCGGGCGCGCCGGCGCTGGAAGCGGCGCTGCAGGAAGTCCTGAACGGCCTGATGCCCGGCGGGCCGGAACCCACCGTGCGCCTGAGTGCCCTGCCGGTCATGCCGCCCGCGCCGGGCCTGGACGGGCACGCCAGCGGCCCGGAACCCACCCTGCTGGTGTTCAGCGAACGCCTGGAACTGCTGCGCAGCGACCCGGTCACGCAGGCCAGTTTCACGGTGGGCCGCGCGCCGGACAACGCCGTGAAACTCGAGCATGTCGGCGTGAGCCGCCACCACCTGAACGTGGAATTCACGGGCGGGCAGGCGCACGTGACCGAACTGACCGCCACGAACGGCACGGTCATGGACGGCCTGCCCCTGACGCCCATGACCCGCCTGCGCTGGCCGTACCGCACGCCGCTGTACCTGCGGCCCTACTGGCTGGTCCTGCTGGAACCTCAGCAGGCCCCGGCGCGGCCCCGCATCGTCGTGAAACCCGAACGGGACCGCGTGACCCTCACGCCGGGTACGCCGCTGACCCTGCACGTCATGCTGGCGAACACCGGCCCCACCGTGGATCACTTCCGGGTGGACCTGCGCGGCATTCCGGCCGAGTGGGTGCAGGGCGCGCACACCGAGGTGCAGCTGAACCCCGGCATGCAGGGCGGCGCGACCCTGACCCTGCTGGCCCCCCGCCACAGCGACAGCCGCGCCGGGGACTACGACGTGACCGTCGTCGCCCACTCGCGCGAGGACCCCGCGCAGACCGGACAGGCCCCGCTGGGCGTGACAGTCGCGCCGTTCCATGAACTGGTCGCCACCATGCTGCCCCCGCTTCGCCGCACGTGGCGGCACGCGAAGTACACGGTGCGGCTGGAAAACCGTGGCAATACCGACGAGACGTACCACCCGCGCCTGCGGGACAACGAGGGGCAACTGCGGATCCTGCCGCGCCTGCAGGACCTGATCACGGTCCCGCAGGTCACGACCACCGGCATGCCGGTCGACCCGACCCAGTTGGCGCGCGAAACGGCCCGGCAGGCGACGGCCGAGGCCCGGCACGCCGCCGTCGCCGCCGCCCGTCAGGCCGTGCAGGGCCAGGGCCGCATCCGCGTGACCGACCTGCCCGCCCGCCTGCCCCTGGGGGCCGGGCAGAGCGCCGAGGAGACCCTGAAGGTGCGGGTGCCGCTGCGCTGGCTGGGCGCGGCCACGCAGCACCAGATGCACGTGGACGTGTTCCCGGAACTGCCCAGCGGCGAGAGCGGCGAACACCCGGCCGCGCACGCCACCGCCGAACTGAATCACCTGCCGCTGATCCCGCTGTGGATGCTGCCCATCGTGATGATTCTGCTGGGCGTGCTGATCTGGCTGCTGACCCGCCCGCCGCAGATCACGCAGTTCGACCGGGCCGACAGCAACACCGTCGTGCGGCCCGGCACGCCGTTCACGCTGCGCTGGGACACCCAGAACGCCACGCGCGTGACCATTCCGGAACTGGGCGCGGCGGGCCGCAACCTGCCGCGCGACGGTCAGCTGACCGTGCCCGGCATCACCCGCGACCAGAAGTACACCCTGACCGCCCGCTCGCTGCTGGGCCGCACCGTGATCAACCCGCAGACCGTGCAGGCCCGCTTCGACCGTCCGGAAATCCAGACGTTCGAGGTCACGCCCGCCCGCGTCGCCGGGAACCAGAAGGTCACCATCCGCTGGCAGGTGCTGAACGCGCAGCAGGTGACCATCAGTGAACTCGGGAAGGTTCCGGCCAGCGGCACCCGTACCTTCTCGCCCAGCCGCGACACGACCTTCACCCTGACCGCCCAGAACGGCACGGAACGCGAGACCGACGCCCGCAGCGTCACGGTGCTCGGGCCGCAGGTCAAGACCTTCAAGCTGGAACCCGCCGAAATCGAGCGGGGCGGCAGCGCCGTCCTGTCCTGGGAGGTGCAGAACGCCAGCACGGTCATGATCGAGGGCCTGGGCATCGTACCCGCCAGGGGCAAGAAGACCGTCAAACCGCGCGAATCCACCAGTTACACCATCACCGCCAGCGGCGCGAACAACCTGACCAACAGCGCCAACGCCCGCCTGGAAATCACCTCGCCCGCCCCGGAATTCCTTGACTTCGAGGTCAGCCCCAGTCCCGTGCGCTCGGATCAGACCTTCACGATCCGCTGGAAGACCAAGAACGCCAGCAGCGTGAACGTGCAGTACGGCAGCGGCACCGAGGACAGCGCCCCGGAAGGGCAGACCATCAAGCCCGCGCCCACCACCGACGTGGACATCATCCTGACCGCCCGCAACGACGCCGGCGACACCGTGATCGTCAAGAAACCCCTGACGGTCACGCCTGTCGACGAGAAAGCCGAGCGCGAGAAAGCCGAAGCCGAGGCGGCCGCCGAAGCGGCCAGTGCCGCCGCCGCCGCCGAGAAAGCCAACATCGAGAAGACGACCTTCACGGCAGAGCCCGCCGCCATCACCGGTGAGGGCGACGTGACCCTCAACTGGAACGCGCCGGGCTTCACGACCGTGGGGATCCTGCCGCTGAAAGGCCCGCAAAGCGGGAAGTTCGACGCCAGCGGCAGCGAGATCATCGAGAAGGTCAACACCAGCCGCACCTACACCCTGGTGCTGTACCTGGCAAACGGCAAGCAGAAAACGTTTGAACGGAAGGTCAAGGTCACGCCGCGCCCGGTCGAGATCCGCAGCTTCAAACCCAGCGTCACCGACCTGGGCGCCCCCGGTTCCGTCACGCTCAGCTGGGACGTGGCGAACACACCCGCCGTGCGCATCGCCGGACTGAGCGGCCCGCTGCCCGGCAGCAAGTGGCCCCCGCGCGGCAGTACCACCCTGACCGTCCCGAAAACCCGCACGTTCGTCCTGAGTGTCGGCAGCCAGCAGCAGAGCGTCACCGTGCGCGTCAAGCCGCCCACGCCCGTCATCACCTTCAGCGCCGCGCCCACGCAGCTCACGGGCGGCGGCACGGCCGTCCTGACCTGGGCCGTCCGGAACGCCAGTACCGTCCGCATCGACGGCGTGCGCGGCCCGAACACCGACGGGTCCTGGCCCGCCACGGGCCGCACCACCCTGCCCGTGAAGGCCAGTCGCACCTTCACCCTGCGCGCCGGAAGCGTCACGAAAACCGCGTCCGTGACCGTCACGCCCGCCCCGCAGGCCCGCGTGAACAGCTTTACGGTCTCCAGCGCTGCCCTCAGCGCCCCGGGAGCGGTGCGCCTGCGCTGGAACGTCAGTAACGCCAGCGCCGTGCGCATCAGTGGCGTGCCGCAGGCCCTGCCCGCCAGCGGCGAAACGACCGTGAACGTCGGCAAGACCACTACCTTCGTCCTCACGGCCGGCAGCGCCCAGGCCAGCAAGACCGTGACTGTCAAACCTCCGGTCACTCCTGCCAAGCCTCCCGCCACGACGGTCACGCCGCCTGCAGCCGTCACGCCACCGGCCGCCACGCCCGTCAGCGTCTCGTACTTCAGCGCCAAGCCCGCCAGTATCCGCGCGGGCGGCAGCGCCACCCTCTCCTGGAAGGTCACGGGCACCGACTCCGTGACCATCGAGGGCGTGGGCGGAAGTCTGCGCAGCAGCGGCGTGGTGCGGGTCAGTCCCGCCCAGACGACCACCTACACACTGGTCGCCGGGAACGTGCGCAGCGAACCCGTCACCGTGACCGTCACCCGCGCGGCCGCGCAGAGCAGCGAGTACAGCGACCTGATCGGCTCCTGGACGCACCCGTTCGGGTACCTGACCATCTACAACATCGAGGGCCGCCGCGCGACTGGTACCTTCGCCAGCGAACGCGACGACATCCCGGACCTGCCCATCAACGTGATCTTCAACGGCGGCACCCTGACCGTCACCTCACCGCAACTGGACACCTTCAAGATCGTGGCGTCCATCGACCCGGGCCGCAAGATCCTGCGCGGGCCGTACACCCTGCAGGGCCAGAGCGAACGCTGGTGCGCGTACCGCCCCACCGTCCAGCAGCCCGCCGACTGCCGCTGAAGTTCCCCCCCCGTTCCCGGACCCCACTGATCCACACCCACAGGCACCCACTCAGGCATCCACTCGGAGGAACCCCATGAGCATCACGTCAGCAGGCGGCACCGGCGGACAGTTCACCAAGGCCCAGATCGTCCCCATGGACGAGAACAGCAACAAGCGCACGCCCATCGAGTGCATGTTCAACCCGCGCGAGTACACCATCACCCGCAGCGTCCAGTACGACAATCAGACCACCGACACCGGCGACAGCGCCAACAAGGTCTTCCGGGGCGGGCAGCCCGCCACCATGACCCTCGAACTGTTCTTCGACACCTACGCCCGCCGCCAGTCGGCCGGCACGGTCGAGGACGTCCGCCGGTACACCAAACCGCTGTGGGACCTGACCCGCATGGACCCCCAGACCTCCGAGACGGCCAAGGGGTCCGGCGTGGAAAAGAAACGCCCGCCCATGGTGCTGTTCCAGTGGGGGTCCACCTGGCACTTCCAGGCGGTCATCAAGAGCATGGAGCAGCAGTTCACGCTGTTCATGCCTGACGGCACGCCCGTGCGGTCCATCATCAAGGTCAGCCTCGAACAGGGCGACGCCAGCACCGGCTTCGAGGGAAAAAGCGGCAGCACCTCGACCTTCCACATCAGCCAGGGCATCCGCGCCGCCGCCGGACAGCGCGGCTTCGTGGGTGACCTGCGCCAGACCTCCTACGGGAAGGGCACGTGATACGGATTCCGTCTGTTTCGCTGACAATCCGGAACTTCACCGGATTGCCAGCTCCACGCCCGGAACCCGCCCTGCTCCCACTCGCATCCGCTCGGACCCAGCGGTCTTTGCAGCCCCCTCAATCGGAGTCCGTATGACCCGCAGCGCGACCCGCCACCCGATGGAAGGCGCGGTCAGCACCCTGTACCTGAACATCGACGGCAAGGACATGACCCCGGACGCCGTGCGCATGATCGACGAGATCACCGTGGACAGCAGCCTGCAACTCCCGGACGTGGCGACCGTCACCCTGCGCGACCCGCAGGGCCTGCTGATCGACGACGAAACCTACCGCCTGGGCGCCCGCATCCGCGTGATCGCGCAGGTGAAAAGCAACCAGGAAACCGTCTTCGACGGTGAACTCGTCGAGGTCGAACCCCGCTTCGCGCGCGGCACCCAGCACCTGCGCCTGCGGGCCTTCGACCGCCTGCACCGCCTGGCGCGCGGCACGCACACCCGCTCGTTCCTGAACGTCAGCGACATGGACCTCGTCAAGAAACTCGCATCAGAGGCCGGCATGACCGCCAAAACGGCCGACAGCAGCGTCGTGCACCCGTACGTCCTGCAACACAACCAGACCAACCTGGAATTCCTGCGGGAACGCGCCTCCCGCCTGGGCCTGATCCTGTACGCCGACGGCACCACCCTGCACTGCGAGGACGTGCGCGGCCAGGACCCCATCGAGCTCACGTGGGGCGACACCCTCACCGAGTTCACGCCCCGCCTGACCAGCCTCGGCCAGACCAGCCAGAGCACCGTGCGCTCCTGGGACCCCAAACAGAAACGCAGCGTGGTCGGCCAGGGCAGCGGCGGCCAGGGACGCGCGGACGTTCCCGAAAGCAGCCGCAGCGAGGGCGTCTCGCAGCAGGCGTTCGGGATGGACACGCCCGCCACGACCAGCACCCTGATCGTCCGCGAGCAGTCCTACGCCACCGCCATCGCACAGGCGCAGCGTAACCGCGTGACCGAGCACCTGATCGAGGCGCGTGGCACCGCCGCCGGGTACCCCCGCCTGACCGCCGGCACCACCCTGAACGTCCGCAACGTCGGCAAGCGCTTCAGCGGCGCGTACGTCGCCAGTAACGTCCGGCACCTGTACCGCAACGGCGAAGGCTACAGCACCGAATTCAGCGTCACAGGCAGCCGCCCCGACTCGCTGGCCGCCCTGATCCGCGAAAGTACCGCCGGACCCAACGACGCGCCGTTCACGCCCACGCCCGGCCTGATGATCGGCGTCGTCACCAACAACGACGACCCGGACAACCTGGGCCGCGTGAAAGTCAAATTCCCCGCCCTGACCGAGGACGACGAGAGCGACTGGGCCAGGGTGGTGAACCTGGGCGGCGGCCCGAACCGGGGCTCGCAGTTCACGCCGGAAGTCAACGACGAGGTCCTGATCGGCTTCGAACACGGCGACATCCACCACCCGTACGTGATCGGCGGCCTCTGGAACGGCAGCGACGCCCCCCCACGCCCCACCGGCAAGACCGTCAAGAACGGCAGCGTCATCCAGCGCGTTTACCGCACCCGCCTGGGCCACGAACTCGTGTACGACGACCCGCCCGACCCCGACCCGCCCCGCATCACCCTCCAGAGCAGCAAGAACCACGCCCTGGAACTCAACGACGACAAGAAAAAACCCTTCCTGCAACTGCGCACCACCTCCGGCCACCGCCTGACCCTGATGGACGACCCCAGAGCCCCCCACGTGACCCTGGAAGACAAGAACGGCAACCAGCTCAAACTCGACACCAAGACCAACACCCTGACCATCACCAGCACCGGCCGCCTTGAACTCAAGGCCCGCAGCGGCATCAAGATCGACGCGGGCGGCGGGAACGTGGACGTCAAGGGCGTCATGATCAACCTCAACTGATCAACCTCTGCCCACAACCGACAGGAGATCTCATGACCCAGTCCTCGCCTACCACTCCAGCCAGACGCGTGTTGCACCAGCTTGAGGACGGTGCGCAGCGCCTCACCGGGCAGCTCATGACCGGACTTGGTCTCCAGGGCCCCGCACCTGCCACCGCTGCGTCTGCCAAGCCGAAAACCGGTCAGACCTGGGAACGAGACTTCACCGTGACCAGCGGCACACTGATCATGAACCTGCACCTGAAACGAACCAGTGGCGGCGCACTCGGCGGGTACTACACCGTCCAGAACAAAGGCAAGCCTCGCAGTCAACGGTGGCCTGTCGCAGGTCAACTCCTGCGGGACGACTCGTTTACTCTGCACGGCACCCAGAACGGCGCAACCTTCACCGGTAGCCTGCGGGGCGGCATTCCCCAGGTGAGCGACTTTCAGAACCGGAAGTTCCAGTTGCACAACCTGCGGTTTCGGCGCTTGCCCGCCGCTGCCGCCGTCCAAGTCGCTACCGTCCAGGTCGCCACGGGCACGAGTGCCGCCGCAGCCGCACCGGCGAGTGCCGCAGGTGCGGGCTCAGCGGGCGCCAGCAGCGCCCTGCCCGCCCTGCCAGCCCTGCGCGAACCCGGGTTCCTGCCGCGCCTGAGGCAGGTCGCTGCCGCCATCAACACCACGCCCGAAATCGTACTCGGCTTCCTGACACTGGAAAGTACCCTCGATCCCACCAGCAACAAGGGAAAAAACACTCAGTACAAGGGTCTTGGGCAGATCGGTGATGCTGCTCGGATAGACATCAACCGGTACATCAGTTCGCACGGGTTGAGTCTGAAGACACTCAAGTCCACCTCCGACCTGACGGGAATGACCGCCACTCAGCAACTGGAGTACATCGAGATTCACCTGAAGATCCACATGCATCAGGTGGACGTCGAGAACAGGGCCGCAGGGAAGACCAGCCCGCTGGAACAGGTCTACATGGCGCACCTGGGGGGCAGCGCCCGGTACGCGCAGAAGGACGTCTGGGTGACGTCCAGCAGCCCCGCGTACCGTCAGAATCCCATGGACGCCGATCAGGATGGGAACAACACTCCCACGGAAGCGGCCGATACGGTGCGCGGAAAATTCACGGCCACCTTCCGGGCCAATCTGGACGACCGCAGCCGACACCTGCGCCCGACCAGACGGAATTTCAACGGAACGGTGCAGCTGTTCTACGTGTACGACCCGAAATTCGACAACGGTTACCCGATGTTCACGCTGGGCGACGCTCCCCCGGCAGTCACGCCGACCCCTGCCGCAGGTGCAGCCCCCGCTGCCGCTGACCACCAACCGGCCGACGCGCCGGACGCCCTGGACCGCCTGATGAAATTCACGCAGGAGACGCCGGAGTACACGATCGCCCAGGTGAGGATCGCCCGGCAGGTCATCCAGATCCAGCCCGCACCGGCACGCTCCGACCTGTACCTGCTGCTTCAGGAAAAGACCCCACACCACTCACAGCGGAACAACCTGAGCCTGGGCCGCGCCGTCGATGGCGACAGGCCCGGCGGCAGGATCGGGAACGTCATGTGCAATCTGACGAGCGCCGCCATGGTGCTGGAACAGCTGGGCATCGAGAACCCCGACCCGGAACACTTCCCGCAGTTCGAGGACTACCTGGAGGACCTGCGCCGGAAGTTCGTGGACGCCAGGTACCAGGAACTGCTCAGGGCCGGGGTGTCGCCCGCGAAAGCAAAACTGGACTCGTACGGGCGGTTTCACCGGACGACACAGGAAGGCTGGGGAAAGGTGCTCGACCTGATGGGCACCCAGCACACCAACCTGCAAACTTCGCCAGATCGATCGTTTTGGGAAGCAAAGATCAAACCTCATCTCGCAGCAGGCGAGGCTGTCATGATGAGCATCTACGGACACATTGTGAGGCTTCAGGGGATGAATGACGAAGGCTTGATTGTGGATGACCCTTACGGAAAGTCCGTGTTGTTCCGAACCGACAATCTCAAACCTAAGTACCGGTACGGAAAGTATGAGCATCAGGCGAATGTCAGTGGTAACAACACAGTCTGGAGCTGGAAGAGCGTGGCTGAGCACCCGATGCTGTGGCTGGCTGTGGTAAAGAAGAAATGAATACGAAAATGAATGGAGAAACGGTCCACTTTCTTCACGCATGCGTTTTTGGTCTTGTTCTCATCTCCTGCGCTAGGGCGATCAATGACCAGACCCCACTGATCGGTAAGGCGTTGATCACAACGCGACAGACTCCAGAAGGTTCCGTCAAGGCCCTGCCCTCTGTTGAAAAAAGCGGGTTCTGCAGGATGTACCAGTGTGTGATCACTGAGCCGCCAGATGCTCCTACAGGTGACGCAATCTGGGTTGTTCTGCCCGTCGCTGCCCGATCCGGTGAGGCTCTGGCCCAGCGATACAAAGGCGCATTCTTCCCTGAGTTGACCGTTCATATCGAAAAGAACGTCGTGCTGTTCGCGGATCTGGCTCTGGATACGAAGGTGCGCTCGCCCATGCCGGGCGCGACGTTGAATCTGCTGGGGAACTTCACGCGGCTGATGCTGGGCTCGCCCTTCAGTGCACAGAAACTCTCGGCGTGTTACCGCTCGCTGGTGACCGAGGCGACCTGCACGGTCGGGCGGGGGCAGGTGCGCGTGGCGGGGGTGCAGCGGTGGTACGTGGCAGCGTTCCGTACCTCGGATGACGGCGAGGGGTACTCATCCGTGAATTACTCGATTGGACTGGAGGAGTGATGGGCGGGGGGGTGAGTGCAGCGGACCTGGGACGAGTGCAGGCCCTGCACGCCCTGTGCGACGCCCTGAGCGCGCAGGTACTGGACGTGGCGCTGAACGAGCAGGCCGAGCCGGACGTGCGGTACGTGGTGGTCCCGCCGGACCTGAGCGGAACGCGACTGGAGGACGTGCAGGCGCGGCTGGAGCTGACGGAATTCGAGGTGGGCGTGCTGGCGCTGGCTCTGTCGACCGAGCTGTTCCCCGAGCGGATGCTGGCGGCGTGCGCGGCGGCGTTGCAGATGGACAGTCTGTACGCGGCGTTCCTGACGCCGTCCCTGACGCGTCGCTGGCTGCTGGGGGACGACTGGGCCGAAGGCGCGGCGTTCAGCGCCGGGCGGCCCCTGCTGGCCTGCGGCCTGATCGAATTCGGCGCGAGCGTGAATGCCAGCGTGCTGGAGGCCCTGACGCCCCTGCGGCTCAGTGCGGGTTTGCTGGCCGACCTGCGGGGCGCGTCGGACGTCCCGCCGGACCTGCGCGGCGTACTGCGCGCCCTGCCGCCCGGCGGTCTGCTGAGCGACTCGCAGGAAGCGCAGCGCGAGACGCTGGCACGGCACCTGAAGAAGGAGGACCGGGCTGCGCTGCTGTTCGGCACGAACGTGGCCGGGATGCAGGCGGTCGCCACGCAGTTGCTGGGGAACGGCGCGCACCTGCTGGACCTGCCCGTCCTGGCGTCCCGCCCGCCCGAGGAGCAGGAGGGCGTGCTGCGCGCCCTGCGCCGCGACACGCGCCTGCGCGGCACCCGCCTGACCGTGGACGCCGCCACGCCCCTGCCCGACGCACAGCCTCCCGAGGGACTGGTGGACCGCGTGCTGGACGTCGTCGCTGGCCCCGTGGTGATCCTGGCCGCTGACCCGCTGCCGCTGGACTCGCCGCGCGCGGTCCTGAGTGCTGAGATTGGGGCGCCCACGCCCGCCGAGCAGCGCGAACGCTGGGCGCACGCGCTGGGTGTCAGCGAGGATCAGGCGCTGCTCCGGCAACTGGGCGACCAGTTTCACCTGAACCTGGACCGCATCGACGCGCTGGCCCGCGACGCCCGCGCGGGCCTGAGCGGCAACGCCAGCCACGCCGCCCGCCTGGAACGCGCCTGGGAGGCCGCGCGCGGCGCGAACCGCCGCCTGATGGGCAGCCTCGCGCAGCGCATCGACACCCGCGCGACCTGGGCGGACCTGATCCTCCCGGACACCGAGCGGCTGGCCCTGGAGCAGATCGCCGCGCACGTCCGGCACCGCTCGCAGGTGTACGAGGACCTCGGCATGGCCCGGCCCGGACGGGGCCGCTCCATCACGGCGCTGTTCAGCGGCCCCAGCGGCACCGGCAAGACCCTGAGCGCCGAGGTGCTGGCCCGCGACCTGAACCTGGACCTGTACCGTGTGGACCTGAGCAGCACCGTCAGCAAGTACATCGGTGAGACCGAGAAGAACCTCAAGAAGATCTTCGATGCGGCGGATCAGGGTGGCTGCGTGCTGTTGTTCGACGAGGCCGACAGCGTGTTCGGGAAGCGCGGCGAGGTCCGCGACAGCAACGACCGCTACGCGAACACGCAGGTGAACTACCTGCTGCAACGCCTGGAGAGCTTCAACGGGCTGGCGCTGCTGACCACCAACCTGGAGAGCAGCATGGACGTGGCGTTCATGCGCCGCCTGCAGTTCGTGATCAACTTCCGCGCGCCGCAGGCCCCGGAACGCGAGCGGCTGTGGCGCGGCGCGTTCCCGGCCGCGCTGGACACGGGCGAGGTGGATTTCGCGCGGCTGGCGCAGGCGGACGTGTCGGGCGGCAACATCCGCAGCGTGGTCATGAACGCCGTGTTCATGTCCGTGGCGCGCGGCGTGCCCGTCAGTCAGGCGCTGGTCGAGGAGGCGCTGCACCTGGAGTACCGCAAGCTGGGCCGACTGGTGCTGTGAACTGCCGCCCGGTGCAGGGGGTCGGGTGCAGGCTGCCGGGTTCAGGCCGCCGGTTTCAGGGCAGGCGCGGCGCGGCTCCCACTGCGAACAGGCTACCGTTCCATGCGCCGCGCAGCGTGCGGGCCGCGACCAGGATCCACAGGCCCGCCAGGAGGCCGGTCAGTCCCCAGCCGAGGTGCGTGAATCCGCTCAGGTGACTCTGGTCGCCCAGCGCGAAGGTGGAGGCCGTGAACACGCCGAGCGGGAAGGTCAGGCCCCACCAGCCCAGGTTGAACGGCAGGCCGCCCCGCACGTAGCGGCGGGTCGTGAGCGCAGCGAGTGCCAGCCACCACCCGCCGAACCCCCACAGGATCAGCCCGCCCAGCAGCCCGAACCCGCTGAACACCGGGGCGAGGTCCGCGAGGCCCAGCGTGCCCAGCACGGGCGGCGCGGCGTGCCCGAGTTGCAGCAGGGCTAGGGCGCCCGTGGCGAGCGGTCCCAGCGGCAGGAACATGCTGACGCCGACCTCCGCGCCGGGCAGTTTGTGCTGCGCGAGCCTCAGCAGCAGGATGGTGATCAGCATCAGCGCGATCGGCACGGACAGCGCGAACAGCACGTACCCGCCAAACAGGAGCGGGGCGGCCTGCGCGGCGCCGAGGTGCGGGGCGATCAGTCCGGCGCTGGCGGCGGCCACCTCGGACGCCACGACGGGCAGCAGCCACAGCGCGGTCATGCGGTCCAGGGCGTGGTCCTGCCGGGTGAACATCAGGTACGGGACGAGCAGGCCGGTCGCGGCGGCCAGCAGCGCGTCGAGACCCCACAGGGAGCGGGCGACCTGCGCGGCCCCGTCGCCCCAGTGGGGCACGCCGAACACGATCAGGCCGTTGATGACGGTGGCCAGCCCCATGGGAACGGCGCCCAGGAAGAGGCTCTGCACCGGGTGAAGCAGCGTGGCGCGGCTCTCGGCGGGAAACAGGATCAGCCGCGCGGCAGACAGCGCCGTGAACAGCAGCAGCAGGTTCATGTTCAGCCACCACAGCGCCTCGCCCGCCGCCGCTGCGCCCGCCACGGGCAGGTGCGGCAGCGTCAGGGACACGATGCCGGTGCCCATGACGGCCGTGAACCAGTTCGGCGTGAAGTGCCGGATCACGTCGCCGTGCAGAGCCGGGCGTGAGGAGAGGCGCAGGCGTGCGGGAACCATGGCCCGAGCGTAGGCGCCTGCTGATCTCAATTCAAATGAGAGTCTGTTGGAACTACCAAAAAAATATTGATATCAGCCGGACTGGGGGGCTATGCTGCGGCGCGTGAGCCTCAACCCGGACCACCTGCTGACCTTCACCCGCGTCGCGGCGCTCGGCAGCCTCAGCGCCGCCGCGACCGAACTGAACCTCACGCAGCCCGCCGTGTCCGCCCAGATGAAACTCCTGACCCAGGCGGTCGGGGAACCACTCTTGACCCGCCACCGCCATGGCGTGACCCTCACGCCCGCCGGGGCCGGCCTGCTGCCGCACGCGCGCACCCTGACCCGCTCGCTGTATGCCGCGCAGGACTACCTGAACGAACTGCGCGGCCTGGACAGCGGTACCCTGAACGTCGCCGCGAGCAGCACCATCGCTGCCGCGATCCTGCCCGGTGTGCTGGCCGCGTTCCACGCCGCGCACCCGCGCGTGACCATCCAGGTCCGGCAGGGCAACACCCGCGAGGTCCTGGCCGCCCTTCAGGCCGCGCAGGCCGAGGTCGCGCTGATCGAGGGACCACCCGGCACGCCCGGACCCGACTGGACAGCCGCGCCGTTCGGGCAGGACGAACTGATCCTCGTCGCGCCGCCCGACACGCCCGCTGCGCCCCCCCCGGACCTGAATCACCTGCCCCTGATCTGGCGGGAACGCGGCTCCGGCACGCGCGAGGTCGCTGAGGCCGCCCTGGCCCGCGCGGGCCTGAATCCCCCCATCCTGCTGGAACTGCCGGGCACCGAGGCCGTCAAGGAAGCCGTGATCCAGGGTCTGGGCGCGGCGTTCCTGCCGGAACTGCGCGTGCGGCGCGAGTTGCGGGCCGGCCTGCTGGTGCGCCTGCCGCTGACCCTGCCCGGCCTGCGCCGCCCCCTGACCCGCGTGACCCCCCACCCGGACGGGCAGTCCCGCGCGGCCCGCGCCTTCCTGACCCTGCTGGAACAGCGGCCCTGACCGGTGGTCCCAGGAGTGGTCGCGTGCCGGTCAGCGGCGGACTTCCAGCGGAGGCGCGCCCCATAACTGAGCGCGCAGGGCCTCGCGTGCGGTCAGCAGCGCCCGGTCGAGTTCCGGCCCCCTGCCCGCCGCGCCGCGCAGCCACACCGCGCCACCCGCCGTGCGCCCGGTGGCGATCAGGCCCGGTGCCGCCGGGAAGTCCATAACGGTGGGCAGTGCCGTCACCTCGCACGTGCCGACGAACACACCGGACGCCTGATAGTCCAGCTCCCCCCACACGCCGGGCGCGCGGGTGAACTCGCCCGGCATGAGCCGCTGCCGGTCCAGGTACACCCGCTGCCCCCCCACGTTCACCAGCACGCGGCTCTCGTAGGACGCGAAGGCCAGCCGCTCCCCGGTCTGCACACGCCCGCTGGCGAGCGTCTCGGTCAGGGCGAACTGCGCGCCGTCCTCCAGGTCGGCGGTCAGGGTCTGCGCGAAGGCACTCCCGGCAAAGGGAATCGTGCGTTCCGGGTGGTACTCCAGCCGCCCGCCCGCCGCCACCTGAAACTGAACGTCCTGCGTGGCGGGCCGCCCGTCCGGCGAGGGCTGCACCCGCGTGGCCGACTGCGTGAGGATCAGCACCCGCGCGCCTCCCTCGACCGTCACGCGGATCTCGGCGTGATCGCCGCCCAGCACGCCTCCGGTCGGGTTCACGATGAAGACCATCAGCGTGCCACACGGGAGTTCGAAGGGCCGGATGACCATCAGCGGGGCCTTCTGCATGTCGCGCAGCAGCGCGGTGCGCCCGCCCCGCACGCCGAAGTGCAGGTGCAGGACGCCCGTGCGGGTGCGGGCCAGAAGGTTCAGACTGGCGCTCCCTGAACGCAGGCTCAGACCGGCGCTCCCTGAAGGCCGATGCGGGGCGGTGGCACGTCCCGGAACAGCAGGTCGTGCTCGATCCACGCGATCACGTCTGCCAGCCCGTCCCCACTCTTGAGGTTCGTGAACACGTACGGCCGCACCTCACCCTGAACGGTGCGGCCCGCGCGGGCATCGGCGTCCATCACGCGCAGGTCGGCGCCCACCAGTGGCGCGAGATCCGTCTTGTTGATCACTAGCAGGTCACTCGCGCGGATGCCGGGGCCACCCTTGCGCGGCACCTTCTCGCCGCCCGATACGTCCAGCACGAAGATCCACGCGTCCACCAGCTCCGGCGAGAAACTGGAGGCGAGGTTGTCTCCGCCCGACTCTATGAACAGCAGCTCCAGGCCCGGGTAATCGGCCGTGAGCGCCTCGGCCGCCTCCTGGTTCAGCGAGGAGTCCTCACGGATCGCGGTGTGCGGGCAGCCGCCCGTCTGCACGCCCCGGATGCGCCCGGCCGGGAGGGCCGCCGCCGCCGTCAGGATCCGCTGATCCTCGAAGGTGTAGATGTCGTTGGTGATGACGGCCAGCTCGAAGCGGTCCCGCAGCGCGCGGCACAGCGCCTCCAGCAGCGCCGTCTTGCCGCTGCCGACCGGGCCGCCCACGCCGATCCGCAGGGGAGAGGAAGGTTGGGTCATGGGGACTCCTTTGGGAATGGTGGTTTCATGTCTGGAACAGCCGCGCGTCCAGGCCGGGCTGCTCGCTCGCGGCGAGGTCCAGCAGGGGCGTGAAGGTCCACAGGTCGTCCGGCGTGGCGTGCAGGGCTGCGTGGATGCAGGCCTGCGCGGCGATCTCGCAGTGGGCGGCGCAGCGCTGGGCGTCCAGGCCGCCGAGTCTCATCAGGCGGGTAGCGGAGGTCGCGCGGCCGAGCAGCCAGCCGCTCACGAACGCCGTGACGGTGTCCCCGCGCGGGACGCCCAGTGCGGCGGCCAGCGCACCGAAGGTCGTCGCGTGGTGCCGCGTGAGGGGCAGCGCCGCCATCACGTCCGGCCACAGGTGCGTGGCGGCGCGGCGCAGGTTCGCTCCGACCCGCGTGCTCGCGCCGCGCGGCCCCGGCACGAGCTTCAGGTCGTCCAGCAGGGCGTCCAGTTCCGCCAGCGTGCCGGGGTCGGCGCCCCAGGCCAGGGCGCAGGCGGGCGCGTCCTGCTGGCCCCAGCCGTGCGTCAGTTGCCCGGCAAGGAACGCGGTCAGGTCGGCGGGCGACCGCACTGCGCCGCGCGTCGTCAGGGTCTCGAGGCCGTCGCTGAAGGCATACGCCCCGGTCGGGAATGCGGAGTCCGACAGCTGAAGCAGGCGCAGAAGGCTCACGATTCGTGCTCCCAGGCCGGGCGGCCGGAAAACGGGCGTTCCTCGCGCGTGAACGGCACGCCCAGCCGCGACAGCAGCAGTTCCAGCGGCGCGTCCCACAGGGCCAGGAACACGCCGTCCTCACCCGATGCCACAAAATCCCGGTGCAGATTCCCCACCGCGTGCGCCACTGCCGCCGCCTCGGGCAGGTCGCGCGGGCGGATGGCGGCCACGTCCTCCGGCGTGGCCCCCACCACGTAACTCACGCCGCCACGCACCTCCAGCACGCTGCCCGGCGTGAGCACCGTCCCGGTCGGCAGGGCCAGCAGCAGCTCCTCACCGTCCGGCGCGCGCAGGCGACGGCGTACCCGGCGGCGATCCACGGCCGTCATCGGCACGACCACCACCGCACCGCTCACCGACCCGACAGCCGTCCGGGTGCCCAGGATCGGGCGGCGCAGACCGGACAGGCGGGTCAAACGCTCTCGCCCCGCACGAACGCGAACCACTCGTCCAGCCCCGCGCCGCTGCGGCTGCTGAGTTCGATCACGGGCACGCCGGGCCGCGCGCGGTCGATGTTCTCACGGCACAGGTCACGGTCAAAGCCCACGGCGTCCGCGATGTCCATCTTCGTGATGACCACCACGTCCGCCGTGTTGAACATCGTCGGGTACTTCAGGGGCTTGTCCTCGCCTTCAGTGGTGCTGATCAGCACGGCGCGGGCCGCCTCGCCCAGATCGTAGGAACTCGGGCACACGAGGTTCCCCACGTTCTCCAGGAACAGCACGTCCAGTGCGTCCAGATCGAAGCGCGGCAGGATGTTCTGCACCATGTCCGCGTCCAGGTGGCAGACCGTGCCGGTCACGATCTGCTCGGCCTGCGAGCCCCACTGCCGCAGCCGCGCGGCGTCGTTCTCGGTGGCGAGGTCGCCGACCGCCACGCCCATACGCACGCTGCCCGCCAGATCCCGCAGCGTGCGTTCCAGCAGCGCCGTCTTGCCCGCACCGGGACTGCTCGCCAGATTGATGGCCCGCACGCCCGCTGCCCGGAAGGCCGCGCGGTTCCCGGCCGCCGTGTGGTCGTTCGCCTTCAGGATGTTCTGCCGCACGGTCACGATGCGCGGCGCCTGTGTGGTCGTCATGAGTCCTCCAGTTCAGGTTCAGCCAGTTCGATCTCGTCCAGCTCCAGTTCGTCGCCCTGCAAGAGCGTCGGCGTGGGCGCACCGCACGCCGGGCAGCGCAGGCCCCGTCTCACGTCCAGCGTCACCGGCCCGTGGGTCGGGCACTCGCCCACGCCCGGCACCAGCACCACGCTCAGGCGCGCGCCCTCCAGCGGCGTGCCCTGCGCGCAGGCCGGAAACGCCGCTGTCAGCGCCTCCGGCACCACGCTCGACCACGCCCCCACCCGCACCGTCAGCGCCGACGCCCGCGCCCCGCCGTTCTCGCGCAGCACCTCGGATGCCACGTCGATCAGCGACAGGGCAATGGACGCCTCATGCACGTTCAGGCTCCGGGGTTGGAACGGTGGGCGGCGACAGGACGGGCGGCATCAGAACAGGAAGTACCGCTGGGCGAGCGGCAGTTCGTCGAGGGGTTCGCAGGTGACGATCTCGCCGTTCACGCGGACCTCGTAGGTTTCGGGGTTGACGTGAATGTCGGGCGTCTCGGCGTTCAGGATCATGTCCCGCTTGCCGATGTCGCGGGTGTGCTGCACGGCGCTGTAGCGGCGGCCCAGGTCCGGCAGGTTGCCTTCTTCCAGGCTGACCTGCGACACGAAGTGCAGGCAGGTGGCGTCCGGGCCGCCGCCGTGCGCGGCGAACATGGGGCGCGGGTACACGGGTTGCGGCGTGGGGATGCTGGCGTTCGCGTCGCCCATCTGCGCGGCGACGACGAACCCGCCCTTGATCACCATGGCGGTCTTCGCGCCGAAGAACGCAGGTTTCCACAGCACCAGATCGGCGAGCTTGCCGACCTCGACGCTGCCGACCTCGTGCGCGATGCCGTGGGCGACGGCGGGGTTGATGGTGTACTTGGCGACGTAGCGGCGGGCGCGGAGGTTGTCGGCGCGAGTGTCCGCCCCCAGGCCGGGAATGCCGAGCGGACCGCGCTGGAGTTTCATCTTGTGCGCGGTCTGCCACGTGCGGGTGATGACCTCGCCCACGCGGCCCATCGCCTGCGAGTCGCTGCTCATCATGGAAAAGACGCCCAGGTCGTGCAGGACGTCCTCGGCGGCAATCGTCTCGGGGCGGATGCGGCTCTCGGCGAAAGATACGTCCTCGGGAATGCGCGGCGAGAGGTGATGGCAGACCATCAGCATGTCGAGGTGCTCGTGGATGGTGTTCACCGTGAACGGCATGGTGGGGTTGGTGCTGCTCGGCAGGACGTTCGGGAGGCCCGCGACCTTGATGATGTCCGGCGCGTGCCCGCCGCCGGCCCCCTCGGTGTGGAAGGTGTGGATGGTGCGGCCCGCGAAGGCCCTGATGCTGTCCTCGACGAAGCCGGACTCGTTCAGGGTGTCGGTGTGAATGGCGACCTGAATGTCGTAGTCCTCCGCGACGCTCAGGGCGGCGTGGATGGCGGCGGGCGTGGTGCCCCAGTCCTCGTGCAGCTTCAGGCCCAGCGCCCCGGCACGGATCTGCTCGGCCAGGGGAGGCTGGGTGCTGGCGTTGCCCTTGCCGAGCAGACCGAAGTTCAGCGGCAATCCGGCCAGACTTTCCAGCATGCGGTGGATGTGCCACTCGCCCGGCGTGCAGGTCGTCGCCGACGTGCCGGCCGTGGGGCCGGTGCCGCCGCCGATCATGGTGGTCACGCCGGACTCCAGCGCCGTCCAGCATTGCTGCGGCGCGATGAAGTGGATGTGCGTGTCCACTCCGCCCGCCGTGAGGATGTGCCCCTCGCCCGCCACGATCTCGGTACTCGCGCCGATGGTCAGGCCCGGCGTCACGCCGTCCTGCGTGCCGGGATTCCCGGCCTTGCCGATGGCCGTGATCCGCCCGTTCTTCACGCCCACGTCCGCCTTCACGACGCCCCAGTGATCCAGGATCAGCGCGTTCGTGATCACCAGATCCGGCACGTTCGCATCCTCGCGGGTGGCGGTGCTGCTCTGCCCCAGGCCGTCGCGGATGACCTTCCCGCCGCCGAACTTGACCTCCTCGCCGTAGGTCGTGAAGTCCCGCTCGACCTCGATCAGCAGGCCCGTGTCGCCCAGACGCACGCGGTCACCCACCGTCGGGCCGTACAGGTCGGCGTACTGCTTCCGGGTGACTTTCATATGGCCTCCGGTAGGGTCGAAGGCGAACCCCTCACTCCGCTTCGCGGCCAGCTTCCCTCTCCTGCGGAGCTTTGCAAGTCAAGGGGAGCCAGAAAATCACTTCCCTGCCTCCCCTTGAGGGGAGGTGCCCGAAGGGCGGAGGGGTTCGCACGCCGCTCTGCCCTCATTCCGCCCCCCCAAATCCCTGTTCCCTGGCCCGTTTCAGCGAGGCATCTTTCATGCCCGCGTCGTCGAGTTCGCCGCTGACGAGGGCGTTCATGCCGTACACCTCGCGGGTGCCGCCGAGGGGCACGAGTTCGATGTCCTTTTCCTCGCCGGGTTCGAAGCGGACGGCGGTGCCGGCGGGGATGTTCAGGCGCTGGCCGTAGGCGCTGTCGCGGTCGAAGTGCAGGCCGGCGTTCACCTCGAAGAAGTGGAAGTGGCTGCCGACCTGGATGGGGCGGTCGGCGCGGTTGGCGACGGTGAGGGGCGTGACGGGCCGCCCGGCGTTGAGGTCGATGTGGCCGTCTTCCAGAAGGTACTCGCCGGGGACCACGGCGCTGTGGCCGCCGCGGATGGGGTCGTGGATGGTGACGAGTTTGGTGCCGTCGGGGAAGGTGCCCTCGACCTGGATGTCGTGGATGAGTTCGGGGATGCCGTCCATGACGTCGTCGGCGCTGAGGATGGTGGCGCCCCAGCCCATCAGGTCTTCCACGCGGCGGCCGTCGCGGATGCCTTCGAGCACGGCGGCGGTGATCAGGGCGACGGCTTCGGGGTGGTTGAGTTTCAGGCCGCGTGCCTTGCGGTCACGGGCGACCTGGGCGGCGGCGTGGATCAGGAGTTTGTCGCGTTCGCGTTCGGTGAGTTGCATCCCTGGCTGACCTCCTGGGTGGGTGTGGGTTGTCGTGACGGCTTGTCAGTGTGCAGCGTACCTGCCTGGGCGTCAAGGAACGCTCGTTTTTCTAAACAACCTGCATGGCGGCCGGGGCGCTCTCTCCTATATTTCACTCATCTGTGCAGTTTGTTAAGAGATTCTTGAACAAAACGCAGAAAAAGACTACGATCCACCTCAAGGCAGCGCCGGTGCGTGCAACGCGCACCCAGAAGGAGACCCTCATGAGCAAGCTCCGTTCCGTTTGCACCACCACCCTGAGCCTCATCCTTGCCGCCGCCAGCAGCGCCAGCGCCCAGAGCACCGTCAAGGTCGGCGTCCTGCACTCCCTGACGGGCACCATGGCCATCAGCGAGATCACCGTCGCCAACGCCGCGCAACTCGCCATCGACGAGATCAATGCGAAAGGTGGCGTCCTGGGCAAGAAGATCGTGGTCGTGAAGGAAGACGGTGCCAGCGACTGGCCCACCTTTGCCACCAAGGCCGAGAAACTGCTCACCCAGGACAAGGTGGCCACCGTGTTCGGCGGGTGGACGAGTGCCAGCCGCAAATCCATGCTCCCGGTGTTCGAGAAGAACGGCGGCCTGCTCTTCTACCCCGTGCAGTTCGAGGGCAACGAGTGCAGCCCGAACATCATCTACACCGGCGCGCAGCCCAACCAGCAGGCCTTGCCCGCCCTGGAGTGGGCGCTGAGCAAGGGGTACAAGAAGATCTTCCTGCTGGGCAGCGATTACGTGTACCCCCGCACTGCGAACCTGATCCTGAAAAAGCACATCACGGACATGAAGGCCACGCTCTCCGGCGAGGAGTACGTCGCGCTGGGCGGCACCGAGTTCAGCAGCGTCATCAACAAGATCAAGGCTGCCAAGCCCGACGTGATCATCAACACCCTGAACGGCGACAGCAACGTGTCGTTCTTCAAGCAGTACCAGGCTGCCGGGTACAAGGCCAGCACCCTGCCCGTGATCTCGTTCTCCATCGCCGAGCAGGAAGCGCAGGCCATCGGTACGCAGCTGCTGAACGGCCAGTACGCCACCTGGAATTACTTCCAGAGCCTCCCTAACCCCGCCAACAAGAAGTTCGTCGCCGCGTACCAGAAGAAACACGGCGCGGGCGCCGCCATCACCGACCCCATGGCCCACGCGTACATGGACGTGTACCTCTGGAAGGCCGCCGTCGAGAAGGCCAGGTCCTTCGAGCCCATGGCGGTGCGCAAGGCCATCGTGGGCATCAGCATGGACAGCCCGCTCGGCAAGATCACCGTCGCCCCCAACGGCAGCCTGACGCAGGCCGTGTACACCGGTATTTCCGGCGCGGGCGGTCAGTTCAAGGTCGTCGCGCAGAGCAAGGGCGTCGTGAAACCCGAGCCGTACGACAAGCTCGCCTTCCCCGGCAAGACCTGCCCCTGAGCCACCACGGCTGAGCGGGACGCGGGAAGCGGCTTCACGCCACTTCTGCGTCCCGCTCACCCTTTCGAGGAGGGACGATGGATTTCACCTTTATTTCCGGGCAGCTGTTCACGGGCCTGTCGGTCGCGTCGATTCTGCTGCTGGCCGCGCTGGGCCTGGCCCTGAGCTTCGGGCTGATGCGCGTGATCAACATGGCGCACGGCGAATTCCTGATGGTGGGCGGGTACCTGACGTACCTCGCCGCGCAGTGGGCGGGGCCAACCCTGGGAGACGCCTGGCTGTGGGTGGCGTTCCCGCTGGCGTTCCTGGGCGCCGGTCTGCTGGGCGCGGTCATGGAGTTCGCCGTGATCCGCCGCCTGTACGGCCGCCCGCTGGACACGCTACTGGCGACCTTCGGGATCAGCCTGATCCTGCAACAGGCCGCGCGGCAACTGTTTGGCAGTACCGGCGTGCCGGTGACCGCCCCCGCGTGGCTGGGCGGCGCACTGACGCTTGGGGACGTGACCCTGCCGTTCGTGCGCCTATTCGTGATCGCGCTGGCCCTGATCGTGCTGGCGGGCATGTGGTGGCTCCTGAACCGCAGCCCGTTCGGCATGCACGTCCGCGCCGTGAATCAGAACCGCGAGATGGCCGCTGCGCTGGGCGTGAACACCCGCTCGCTGGACATGCTCGTCTTCTCGCTCGGGGCAGGCATCGCGGGCGTCGCGGGCGTGGGCCTCGCCCTGATCGCCCCGGTCAATCCCACGGTCGGCGCGGCGTACATCGTGAACGCCTTCCTGGTCGTCGTGGTAGGCGGTGTGGGCAGCGTGCTGGGCGCGGCGGTGGCGGCCGTGCTGCTCGGCTTCGTGACCGCGCTGGCAGAGGGCTTCACGAGCAGCAGTCTTGCGCAGGCGATCCTGCTCGTGCTCGTCGTGGCCTTCCTGCAATGGAAGCCGCGCGGCCTGATCCCCACGAAATCACGGGCGCTGGAGGAAGCGTGATGAGACCCTCAACGTCCACCATCGCCGTGATCGCCGTGCTGATCGCCCTGGCCTTCGCGCCGCTGTACCTGGGCGCATACCCGCTGACGCTGCTGGGGCGGGTGCTGGCGCTGTCCATCGCGTCCATCGGCGTCAGTGTCGTGTGGGGCCGCACGGGCATCCTGAGCCTGGGCCAGGGGCTGTTCTTCGGGCTGGGCGGGTACGCGCTCGCCATGCACCTGAAGCTCGTGGCGACCCCCAAGGGTGAACTGCCGGATTTCATGCTGTACAACGGCGTGGAAAAGCTCCCGTGGTTCTGGGCGCCGTTCGCGAGTGCGCCGTTTGCGCTGGCGATGGTGCTGATCCTCCCGGCGGCGGCGGCTGGACTGGTCGCGTGGCTGATGTTCCGCCGCCGGATCACGGGCGTGTACGTCAGCATCATCACGCAGGCGCTGCTGCTGGCGTTCGTGACGTGGCTGAACGGCTCGCAGGGCCTGACGAGCGGTACGAACGGCATCACGGACTATCAGACCTTCCTGGGCGTGGGCCTGCGCGGCCCGGATGTGGCGCACGGCCTGTACTGGGTGACGCTGCTGTTCGTGGCGCTCGCACTGGGCGGCACGGCGGCCCTGCTGCGCACGCCCTTCGGGGCGATCCTGACCGCCATTCGCGACAACGAGAACCGCACGCGCTTCCTGGGATTCAACCCGGCGGCGTTCAAGATCGCGGCGTTCATGCTGGGCGGCCTGCTCGCGGGCGTGTCCGGCGCGCTGTACACGCTGCACCTGGGCACCATCTCGCCCGCCATGATCGGCACGGCGTTCAGCATCGAACTCGTCGTGTGGGTGGCGCTGGGCGGCCGCGCGAGCCTGATCGGCGCGGCGGCCGGTCTGGTGCTGGGGCAACTCGCCAAGGACCGCATCTCCAGCGCTGCGCCGGACGCGTGGCTGTACGTCATGGGTGCGCTGTTCGTGCTGGTGGTGCTGGTCATGCCACAGGGCGTGGCTGGGCTGATCCAGAACCGCCGCCGCCCCCCTGCCCCGATGCCAGCGCCCCAGAACCCCGTGGCGCAGAATCCCGTGACCCGCGAGGTGAGCGATGCCGTCTGAGCTGCCAGAGACGCTGCTGGACGTGCGGGACATCACGGTGTCCTTCGACGGCTTCAAGGCCATCACGAACCTCAGCCTGTCCGTGCCGAAGGGCAGCCTGCGCGTCCTGATCGGGCCGAACGGCGCGGGCAAGAGCACGCTGCTCGACACCATCATCGGCAAGGTGCGGCCCGACACGGGCGAGGTGCGCTTCGCCGGGCAGGTCATCTCGCGCCTGCCCGAGCACCGCATCGCGGGCCTGGGCATCTGCCGCAAGTTCCAGGCGCCCGGCGTGCTGGAGGGCCTGACGGTGCGCGAGAACCTGCTGCTCACCGCCCGGAAGGACAAGGGCGTGCTGGGCATCCTGAAGGCCCCCACCCGCGCCGAGCAGGAACGCGCCGACGAGCTGCTGCGCCTGACCGGCCTCACCGAGCGGGCGGGTGTGCTCGCGGCGTCGCTGGCGCACGGCGAGAAGCAGTGGCTGGAGATCGGCATGGTCGTCGCTGCCGACCCACAGCTGCTGCTGCTGGACGAGCCCACCGCCGGCATGACGGCTCAGGAGACCGCGCAGACCGCCGAACTCATCCACGCGCTCGCCGGGCGTCACACCGTGCTGGTGATCGACCACGACATGCACTTCGTGGAACTGCTGGGCGCCCCGATCACGGTGCTGCATCAGGGACAGGTATTCCGCGAGGGCGATCTGGAGACCCTGCGCGCCGACCCGGACGTCATGGAGATCTACCTGGGCAGGCCCAGGGAGCTGATGGCGCATGGCTGAACGCAGAAAGCTCCTCCCGCATCTGTCGGCCTTCTGCCATCCACCTTCTGCCTTCGGCACTTCAAAGGAGCCCCCATGCTGAAACTGGAAGGCGTTACCGCCGCGTACGGGCAGAGCCCCGTGCTGTTCGGCATCGATCTGGAAGTCGCGGACGCCGAGGCCGTCACGCTGATCGGCCGCAACGGCGTGGGCAAGACGACCCTGCTGCGAACCATCACGGGCCTGCATCCGGTCACGGGGGGCGGCGTGCGCCTGAACGGCGCTCAGGTCGAGAAGGAGGCGGCGTTCACCCGGGCGCGCAGTGGCCTGGCGTACGTGCCGCAGGGCCGCGGGCTGTTCGGGCACCTGACCGTCGAGGAGAACCTGCTGATGGGCCTCCCGGCGCTGTCAGGCCGCGCCACGGCGAAGCGTGAGATTCCGGAACTCGTGTACGACCTGTTTCCCATCTGCCGGGACATGGCCGGGCGCCGGGCCGGGAACCTGTCCGGCGGGCAGCAGCAGCAGGTCGCTATCGGCCGGGCGCTGGTCACGCAGCCGCGTTACCTGCTGCTCGACGAGCCCACCGAGGGTATCCAGCCGAGCATCGTGCAGGAGATCGAGGTGGCCCTGACGCGTGTCCGCACGGAACTGCGCGTCGCCGTGCTGCTGGTCGAGCAGTACCTGGATTTCGCGTGGTCGTTCGCCGACCGTTACTACGTCATGCAGAAGGGGCGCGTGGTCGAGACCGGCACCACCGCCGACACGCCCACCCACGCCGTCCAGCGGTACCTGGGCGTGTAAGCACATCCGGCCCGGCGCTGTGCAGGCCGGTCACCACCCTCCTCTGATTACCCTTCACCCTCTCCAGCTTCACCACTCCCCCCTGAGGTTATTCATGATCCGACGTACCCTGACCGCCACCCTCGCCCTGACGCTCTCCTCGCTGGCCGCCGCGCAGGGCACCAACGTGCGCTTCACGCTCGACTGGGCCTTCGAGGGGCCCGGCTCGCCGTACCTGCTCGCGGCCGACCGCGGGTACTTCGCGAAGCAGGGCCTGAACGTGACCATCGACCGCGGCTTCGGTTCCGGCGACGCCGTGACGAAGATCGCGAGCGGCACGTACGACATGGGCTTCGGCGACATCAACGCCATGATGGAATTCAATGCCCGCAACCCGGCGCAGCGGCTGGTGGCGGTGTACATGGTGTACAACGCGCCCCCGCACTCGATCCTGGTCCTCAAGAGCAGCGGCATCAAAACCCCGAAAGATCTGGAGGGCAAAACGCTGGCCGCCCCCGTCGGGGACGCGTCGCGCCGCCTGTTCCCGGCGTTTGCCGAGGCGAACGGCATCGACGCCAGCAAGGTGAAGTGGGTCAGCGTGGACGGCGGCCTGCGCGAGCCGATGCTGGCCCGCAAGCAGACGGACGGCATCGCGGGCTTCACGTTCACGTCCCTGCTGAGCCTGGGGCAACTGGGCGTGAAGCCCGACGAGGTCACGGTGTTCCCGTACGCGCAGAGCATCAGCGGGCTGTACGGCAACGCGATTATCGTGCGGGCCGACTGGGCGAAGAAGAACCCGGCGGTCGTGAAGGGCATGCTGGTGGCCATCAACCAGGGCCTCAAGGACGCGATCAAGGATCCAGCGGCGGCCATCGCGTCGCTGCAGAAGAAGAACGCGCTGATCAACCCGGCGCTGGAGACCGAGCGGCTGAAACTGGCCCTGAGCGGCAGCGTCCTGACCAAGGACACCCGTGCGCTGGGCCTGGGGCTGGTGCGCCCGGACCGCCTGAAGTCCAGCATCACGGTCGTGCAGAACGCCTTCGACCTGCCCAGGGGCCTGACGCCCACGAACGTGTTCGACACGTCGTACCTGCCGTCCGCCGCTGACCGGAAGGTGAAGTGACGGCCGGGAGCGCGCCCCCGCTCGCCATCGACCTGCGGGGCGTGGCCATGCGTTACGGCGGCGCCACGGGCACGCTGGCCGCGCAGGACGTGAACCTCTCCGTCCATCAGGGCGAGTTCGTGGCGATCGTCGGCCCGTCCGGCTGCGGCAAGAGCACGCTGCTGCGGCTGGTGGCCGGGCTGATGCCGGCGGCGTCCGGCACGGCGCTGATCAGCGGCGCGGCCCCGAAGGCGACCGGGAACACCGGCATCGCGTTCCAGAATCCCAGCCTGTTGCTGTGGCGCACGGTCTTGCAGAACGTGCTGCTGCCGCTGGAGGTCTCACCGAAACACAAGGCCGCGTATCGCCGCGACCCCGCGCCGTACGTGGCCCGCGCGGGGCGGCTGCTGTCGGCGGTGGGGCTGGGCGACTTCGTGGACAAACACCCGTGGGAGCTGTCGGGCGGGATGCAGCAGCGCGTGAACCTGGTGCGCTCGCTGATCCACGCGCCGGACTTCCTGCTGCTGGACGAGCCGTTCAGCGCGCTGGACGCCTTCACCCGCGAGGAACTGTGGCTGGCCCTGCAGGCGCTGTGGATGGGCGCGCGGCCCACCGTGATCCTGGTCACGCACGACCTGCGCGAGGCGACGCTGCTGGCCGATACGGTGTACGTGATGAGCCCCCGGCCCGGCACGTTCACCGCGCAGCATGAGGTGCCGTTCGCGCGGCCCCGCACGCTGGAACTGACCTTCACGCCCGAGTTCACGGACGTGATCCACGACCTGCGCGCCCGCGTGGGCGGCCTGCGCTCGCCCATCCGCGCCGAGGAACTCATGGAGGCGGTCTCGTGAAGGTACTGCCGTGAGTCTGGAAACCGGAACGCCCGGCGTGGCCCCGGTGTCGCGCGCCCTGCCGTCCGCCGCCCTGAGCAGATTGCGCCCGCTGGTGCCGCCCACGCTGGCGATCCTGGGCTTCTTCGTGATCTGGGAACTCGCGTGCCGGATCTTCCGGATCCCGCCGTTCATCCTGCCCACACCCAGCGCGTCCATCGCGTCGGTCTTCCAGTTCGCCCCCGCCGTGGCCGGGCACGCCGCGCAGACGCTGACGACCACCCTGATCGGCTTCGCTCTCAGCGTCGTGCTGGGCGTGGCGCTGGGCGCGCTGGTGGGTCTGAACCGCACGGCGTATCAGGCGCTGTACCCGCTCCTGATCGGCTTCAATGCCGTGCCGAAGGCGGCGCTGGTGCCCGTTCTGGTCATCTGGTTCGGCGTGGGACCCGTTCCGGCCGTGCTGACCGCGTTCCTGATCTCGTTCTTCCCGGTGGTCGTGAACGTCGCCACCGGCCTCGCCACGGTGGAGCCCGAACCGCGCGAGTTGCTGCGGGCGCTGGGCGCGACCCCCTGGGAGGTCTTTTCCAAGGTGAGCCTGCCGCGCGCCCTGCCGTACTTCTTCGCGTCCCTGAAGGTCGCGGTCACGCTGGCCTTCGTGGGCAGCATCATCAGTGAACTGGCCGCCAGCAACAAGGGCATCGGCGTGATGATGAACCAGGCGGCCAGTTCCTTCCAGGTGCCGCTGGTGTTCGGCGGCGTGCTGCTGGTCAGTGCCATGGGCGTCGTGCTGTACGCCATCTTCGCACTGATCGAATCCCGCCTGACCGGCTGGGCGTACCGCGGGCAGGGCTGACGGCGGCCGTCAGAGGCGGAGCTGAACACCGCCGGGACATGGCTGAACGGGGATGGCCGACCCTGTTGCGAACGACCTGTCGCGGACGCACAGACACGGGCAGCAGAGAGGAGGGGCCGGGCGGTGTTCCCTGACCCGCGTGGTATCACTGAACTCCATGCCTGCCCCGAAGCCCAGGCCGCCGGTCACCGGACCGCAGGGACGCCCGGCCGCGCGCCCGACCCTGCCCGCCGACCTGATTCTCACGCTGGACCGCGCCTGGCCCGGCAGTCTGTCGCGGCAACTGGCCGATCAGTTGCGGGGCGCGGTGCGCGGCGGCCTGCTGGAACCCGGCCAGCGTCTGCCCTCGACCCGCGCGCTGGCCGCGTCGCTGGGCGTGGGCCGCAATGTGGTGTTCGAGGCGTTCGAGCACCTGCTGGCCGAGGGGTACCTGAGTGGCCGGGACCGCTCGGGCACGTTTGTCGCGCCGGACCTGCCGGACGGCACGCAGGCGGCCCAGGCGGCGCGGCCCGCTCCGGCGACTGGGGCGCGCTGGTTGCAGCGGCCCGTGCCGGAACCGCTGATTGAGGCTCCCAGTCCGGCCGGAACGCTGGAATTCCGGGTGGGGCAGACCGACACGGCCGCGCTGGAAGGCAGCGGCTGGCGGCGCGTGTGGCGCGAGGCGGCCCTGACGGCGCTGCCCGGCGATTACGGGGACCCGGCGGGCGACCCGGCGCTGCGGGAGGCGGTCGCCGCGTACCTGAAACGCGCCCGTGGCTTCGCGTGCCGCGCGGACGACGTGATCATCACGGGCGGCGCGGTGCAGGGCGTGAACCTGATCGCGCAGGCGACCCTGCAACCCGGTGACCACGTGGCGTTCGAGGAACCCGGCTACCGACTGGCCCGGCAGATCTTTCAGGAGGCGGGCGCGCGGATCGTGCCGCTCCCCGTCGACGATGACGGCCTGAGCCTGGAGCCGCTGCTGACCGCGCGGCCCGCACACGCCCCGATCCTGCTGTACACCACGCCCAGCCACCAGTTCCCGCTGGGCGTGCGGCTGTCCGTGGCCCGCCGGCTGGCGCTGCTGGACTGGGCGCAGACGCACGACGCCCTGATCCTCGAAGACGACTACGACAGCGAATTCCGCTACGGGGCCAGTCCGCTGCCATCGCTGGCGTCCCTGGATACCGGCGGGAACGTGGTGTACCTGGGCACCTTCTCGAAGGTGCTGGCCCCGTCCGTGCGGGTCGGGTACGTCGTCGCGCCCCGGCCGCTGCGCGAGCGGTTGCTGCGCATCAAGAGCAAGGCGGACTTCCACACATCCTGGCCGGTGCAGCGCGCCCTGGCCCTGATGATCACGGACGGGCACCTGGAACGCCACATCCGCCGCATGCGCAAGACGTACGCCGCGCGCCGCGCCGCCCTCAGCGAGGCCCTGCACACGGCCGACGGGCACGCCCGGCTGATGGGCCTGGAAGCTGGCCTGCACGCCCACCTGGAACTCGCGCCGCACCTGAACGCGGCCCGCGTGACCGGACTGGCCCGCGCGCAGGGCGTGACGGTCCCCAGCCTCAGCCCGTACTACCTGAACGCCCCGGACCGTAACGGCCTGCTGCTCGGGTACGGCGGCCTGAGCCTGCCGGACCTGCGGCGCGGCGCGGCGGTGCTGGTGCGCGCCATCGAGCAGGCCAGCCGCGAATAGACGGGCTGCGAAGAGACTGGCAGCGTCCGGTCAGCCTGAACCCTCCTATCAGATCCTCAACAGAAACCTCGGCTATGATCCCCTGCGGGTTCCGGCCCCCGGCCCGACCGGGGTTCACGGGGCACCGGCCCCCGCACGTCCTGCACCGCCCACTCCCCACCTGCTCCCCCTACCCCGCTCCCCTGGAGGCATCATGACCCGAATTCTTCCCCTGCTGACCGGCGCCGCCGTTCTTTCCGCCGCTCTGCTGTCCACGGGCGCGCAGGCCCGCACCCTGAAGGAAATCAAGGCCTCCGGCACCATCAAGATCGGCACGAACGCCGAATTCAAACCGTTTACGTACTTCGAGGGCAAGACCATGAAAGGCTTCGAGTACGACCTCGGGAACGCCATCGCAAAGCAGATGGGCGTGAAGGCCGAGTGGATCAACCAGCCGTTCGACGGCCTGCTGATCGGCCTGAACCAGAACCGCTTCGATCTCGTGATCTCCTCGCACGGCGTCACGCCCGAGCGCGCCAAAGCCGTGGATTTCAGCGCCCCGCACTACTGCAGCGGCGGCCTGATCGTCAGCCGTCCCGGCGGCCCGAAAACGGCGGCGGACCTGAAAGGCAAGACGGTCGCCACGCAGGTCGGCACCACCTACGTCGATCAGATCAAGAAGGTCACGGGTGAGAAGAACCTGCGCGTGTACCCCAACAACGCCAACGCCCTGCAGGCCCTGATGAGCGGCCGCGTGGACGCCATGGTGAACGAGAAGTTCTACGGTCTGGAAGCCCTGAAACTGAACGGCAAGAAGTTGCAGCAGGGCGAGATGATGTTCCAGGAGAAACTGGCCATGGCGGTCGCCAAGGGCAACAGCACCCTGCTGAGCGCCGTGAACCAGAACCTGAAGACCGTGCAGGCGAACGGCACGTACGCGAAGATCTCGAAGTCGTACTTCGGGCAGGACGTGCGCTGCAAGTGAGCGCCCTGCAAGTAACTGGCTGACCCGCGCTGCCGGTCCCGGCCCCCTTCCCGCGTGGGAGGGGGCTTTTTCCGGTCGCTTCTGCGCCGGGCCATGTGCAACTGGCTGGTCATTTCTGGCGGGTTCTGGCTCTTTTCGCCAGCCAGTTCGGCCCTTACCATCAGGGTGAAGAACCGCACCGGCCCTCCCCGTGGGCCGTTCACTGACCCGGACCGTGGCCCGCGCGCCGCGAAGGAGCACCATGACCAGTACCCTCGAACAGACCCGCCAGACGCCCGCCCGCCCCGGCACCGCCGCCGACCTGCTGCGCCGCGAGGACGCCCTCGGCGCGCACAACTACAAGCCGCTGAACGTCGTCATTCACCGCGCCCAGGGTTCCTGGGTGTGGGACACCGACGGCCGCCGCTACCTGGACTGCCTCTCGGCGTACAGCGCCGTGAACCAGGGGCACTGCCACCCGCGCATCATCGGCGCGCTGACCGAGCAGGCGCAGCAGGTCACGCTGACCTCCCGCGCGTTCCGCAACGACCGCCTCGCCGCGTTCTATGAGACCGTCACCCGTCTGCTGAACTTCGAGGCCGTGATTCCCATGAACACCGGCGCCGAGGCCGTGGAGACCGCCATCAAACTGGCGCGCAAGTGGGCGTACGAGGTCAAGGGCGTGGCGCACCACCAGGCCGAGATCATCGTCATGGACGGCAACTTCCACGGGCGCACCACCACCCTGGTCAGCTTCAGCAGCGAGGGTCAGTACAAGGACGCCTTCGGCCCGCTGACGCCCGGCTTCGTGCGCGTTCCGTACGGTGACGCGGCGGCCATCGAGGCGGCCATCACGCCGAACACGGCGGCCGTGCTGTACGAACCCATTCAGGGCGAGGCGGGCGTGATCGTGCCCCCCGAGGGCTTCCTGACCGCGCTGCGCGGCGTGTGCGACCGTCACGGCGTCCTGATGATCGCCGATGAGATCCAGACCGGCCTGGGCCGCACCGGACAGTGGCTGGCCGGGGATCACGAGTCCGCGCGCCCCGACGTGGTCATTCTCGGCAAGGCGCTGGGCGGCGGCGTGTACCCCGTCAGCGCCGTGCTGGCCAGCCGCGCCGTGATGGACCTGTTCCAGCCCGGCGATCACGGCAGCACCTTCGGCGGCAACCCCCTGGCGGCCGCTGTGGCGCAGGCCAGCCTGGAAGTGCTGGAAGACGAGAACCTGCCCGCCCGCGCCGCCGAACTCGGCGAGTACCTGCGGGGGCGCCTGCGCGCCATGAACAGCCCCCTGGTCAAGGAAGTGCGCGGGCGCGGCCTGCTGATCGGCGTGGAACTGCACGTTCCGGCCCGCCCGTACTGCGAGGCGCTGCGCGACCTGGGCGTGCTGTGCAAGGAAACCCACGAGACCACCATGCGCCTCGCCCCGCCCCTGGTCACCACCCGCGAGGACCTCGACTGGGCGCTGGAACGCATCGAACAGGTGCTGCGAGGCTGACCCCCTCCTGCCCGGCAGCGGCCCCCTCCTTCACGGTGCGGGGCCGCTACCAGTTGGGTGCGCTGTCCAGCTGCCCATACCCCCCCCGCTGTTCGCAGCGGGACTCGCCTGCTACAGTCCGGGTCAGTTTGCAGTGTGGTGCCGGGCGTTCCCGCCGTGGGTGGGGGCGGCCCGGCTCTGAGGGGCGTGCGTATGTTCGATATTCGTCGGTTTGATGGCGTGATTTACGGAGCGGATTACAACCCGGAGCAGTGGCCGCGTGAGGTGTGGGCCGAGGACGTCCGCCTGATGGGCGAGGCGGGCGTGAATCTGGTGTCGCTGGGGATCTTCTCGTGGGCGCTGCTGGAACGCGCCGAGGGGGAGTTCACCTTCGAGTGGCTGGATGAGGTGATGGACCTGCTGCACGCGGGCGGGGTGGACGTGAACCTGGCGACCGCGACGGCCTCGCCGCCCCCGTGGTTCTCGCTGAAGTACCCGGATTCCCGTCCGGTGACGGTGGACGGCGTGCGGCTGGAGGTCGGCGGGCGGCAACTGTACTGCCCGAGCCACCCGGCGCTGCGTGAAGGCGTGGCCCGCCTGACGCGCGCGGTGGCAACCCGCTACGCCGGGCACCCGGCGCTGAAACTCTGGCACATCAACAACGAGTACGGCTGCCACATTGACCAGTGTTACTGCGAGCACTGCGCCCGCCGCTTCCGCGCGTGGCTGGAAGCCCGCTACGTGACCATCGACGCGCTGAACGACGCCTGGGGCACCGCCTTCTGGAGTCAGCGCTACACCGACTGGGCCGAGATTCAACCCCCGCGCCGCGCGCCCACCTACGCCAACCCCACGCAGCAGCTCGACTGGCGGCGCTTTTCCAGCGACAACATCCTGGAACTGCACACCCTGGAACGCGGCATCCTGACCGAAGTGACGCCGGACGTGCCCGCCACCACGAACTTCCTGGGGTTCCTGCCGGGCCTGGATTACTTCCGCTGGGCGCAGGAGGAGGACGTGGTGTCCCTGGACGCCTACCCGGACCCCGGCCAGCCGGACTCGCACCTGGAGGCCGGGATGGTGTTCGACCTGACCCGGTCGCTGGGCGGCGGGAACCGCTGGATCCTGATGGAGCAGGCGACGAGCGCCGTGAACTGGCGAACGCGCAACGCTCCCAAGGCGCCGGGGCAGATGCGGATGCTCAACCACCTCGCGCTGGCGAAGGGGGCCAGCGGGATCATGTTCTTCCAGTGGCGGGCCTCGAAAGCCGGCGCGGAGAAATTCCACAGCGGCCTCGTGCAGCACGTCGGGCCAGAGCGGTCGCGGGTGTGGCGTGAGGTGACGGCGTTCGGCGCGGAACTCAAGACCCTGACGCCCCTGCTGGACGCCCGCGTGCCCGCGCGGGTCGCCGTGATGTTCGACTGGCACAACTGGTGGGCGCTGAACATCGACAGTAAACCCGGTGTGATCCCGCTGCTGCCGCTGCTGGGCCGCTGGTACGCCGCGCTGAGAACGCTCGGGCAGAACGTGGACTTCGTCGCGCCCGGCGGCGACCTCGGCGCCTACGACGTGGTCGTCCTCCCGAACCTGTACCTGATGGACGACACGACCGGCGCGGACCTGCGCGCCTTCACGCAGCGAGGCGGGCACCTGATCGCCGGGTACTTCACGGGCGTCGTGGATGGCCAGGAACACATTCACCTGGGCGGCTATGGCGGCCCGCTGCGGGACGTGCTGGGCCTGTGGGTCGAGGAATGGGACGTGCTGCTGCCCGGCCAGACGAACACCGTCACCCTGAACGGCGCCCCGGTGACCGTCACCGACTGGTGTGACGTACTGCACCTGGACGGCGCCGAGGCGGTCGCCACGTACGGGGAACGCTTCTACGCCGGGCAGGCCGCCGTGACCCGCCACGCCACCGGGCAGGGAACGGCGTGGTACGTGGGCACCGAACTGCCGCAACCCGCGCTGCGGGACGTGCTGCGTGGCGTGCTGGACGGCGCGGGCGTGCCCTACACCCTGCTGCCCACCCACGCTGACCTGAGCGTCTCGGCCCTCCCGGACGGCACGCAGCTGCTGCACGTCCTGAACGCCCACCCTCACGAGACCCTGACCCTAACCGTTCCGTCCGGAGGCACTCTCTTTCCGGACGGCGGCGACGCCGGCACCTGGATCGAACTGCCGCCCCACGGCGTCACGCTGATCCACTACCCGCACGCCGTGCAGATCAGTGACGTGCAGGTCAGCGGAAGCTAGACCAGCCCCACCTACGATGATGGGCGTCCCCGTGGCAAGCGGGGACGCCCATCAACCATCAACCCTCCGTGCGGAACGGCAGGTACCGGGGTTGCCAGAACTTGCGTTGCACCAGGGCGAGCAGGTCGGCGTCCCCCAGGTCGCGGATGCTGAACTCGGTGGCGACGCCGTCCGCGAGGGCCTGCCGGATGACGGCCACGGCCACCTGCACGCTGGCCGCGCCGAGTTCGGACACGGGCGGGTAGGTGCGCTCCGGCCAGTGCGCGGCCGTGTACCCGGCCAGGGCGTAGGCGGCGGCGGTGACCATCTCGTCGGTAATCTCGCGCACGCGGGCCAGGACCGCCCCGAAGCCCAGCCCCGGGAAGATGAAGGCGTTGTTGCCCTGCCCGATCTCGTGCATGACGCCCGCATGCGTGACGGGGTCGAAGGGACTGCCGGTGGCGACGATGGCCTGCCCGTCCGTCCAGGTGAGAATGTCGGCCGGCAGCGCCTCCGCGAACGCGGTGGGGTTGCTGAGCGGGAACACCAGCGGCCTGGGCGTGTTGGCGTGCGCGGCCCGCACGACGGCCTCGCTGAAGATGCCCGCCTGTCCGCTCAGGCCCAGCAGCACGGTGGCTTTGCCCTCGCGGATCACGCTTTCCAGGTCCAGTCCGGCCCAGCCACCTGTGAGGGCGCGGGGCGTGGCGAGGGGCTTCTTGTAGTCCTCCATGGCGCGGTCGTCGGTGAGCAGGCCGCGTGAATCGAGCACGAACACCCGCGCGGCGATCTGTTCATCGCTCAGGCCCTCGCGGCGCATGCCCTCGCGGATGGCGGCGGCCACGCCCGCCCCGCCCGCCCCAGCCCCGTGCACGACCACGACCTGATCCTTCAGCGCTTCGCCCTTGAGTCGGCAGGCGTTCAGGACGCCCGCCAGCACGACCGCGCCCGTGCCCTGAATGTCGTCGTTGAAGCTCGGCACGACCCGCCGGTAGCGGTGCAGGATGGTGAAGGCGGCGTCCTTTGAAAAGTCCTCCCACTGGATGATCGCCTTCGGGTAGCGTTCCAGCGTGGCCTCCACGAAGCGGTCGATGAAACTCAGGTACTCGCCCCCCGTCAGGCGGTCGTGTTTCACGCCCAGGTACGCGGGGTCCTCGCGCAGGTCGGCGCGGCCGGTGCCGACATCCAGTTCGACCGGCAGGGTCTTGTCCGGCCCCACGCCGCCCGCCACGGTGTACAGCGAGAGCTTCCCGATGCTGATCGCCATGCCCCCGAACCCCTGATCCCCGATACCCAGAATCGCGCTGGAGTCGGTCGCCACGATGATCCGCACGTCGTTCAGCGGCACGTTCGCCAGCGCCTGCGCGGCCCGGTCGATGTTGCGGGTGCTGAGTGTCAGGCCGCGCGGGTAGCGGTAGATCTGACTGAATTTCTGCACGGCCAGTCCCACGGTGGGCGTGTACACGACGGGCAGCATCTCCTCGACGTGCGCGGACAGCAGCGCGTAGAACAGCACCTCGTTGCGGTCCTGCAGGTTGCGCAGGAATACGTGCCGGTCCAGCGGGTCCGCGATCAGGCGGTACTCGGCGTACTGCCGCTCCACCAGCGCCTCCAGGGTGTCCACCTGCGGCGCGAGCAGCCCGTCGAGGCCCAGCGCCACGCGCTCCTCCTCGGTGAACGCCGTGCCCTTGTTCAGCAGCGGGTAACGCAGCAGCGGAAAGCCGCGCACCAGCGGATGCAGGCGGCGGTGGCCGTCCTCGCCGCGTCTCACGTCGTAATGGTCGGTCAGGGGCAGGGTGCGTCGGCTCATCGGGTTCCTCCGGGTTGAGGCAGGACGGTCAGCGGGTGGCGGTTCATGTCCTTGAACAGCAGGTACTTACTCCATACTTTGCCCAGCGCGCCGTACCACTGCGGGCAGTGCGCGCCCATCCAGATCACGTCGCCGCTCGTCACGGGGTAGTACGCCTCCTGGAGTTTGTACAGGCCCTCGCCCTCCAGCATCAGCAGGCCGTGCTCCATGTAATGAATCTCGGGGTACGGCAGGGTCGCGCCCGGCGCGAAACTCATGGTGCTCATCATGAAATCGAAACGCGGGTCGTCCGGCAGCAACTTGCGGGCGATCAGCCCTTCATCGCCCTCGAACGGCGTACCCGGATTCTCCCGCTCGTTCCCCCAGCAGACCGGGGGGGCGTCCACGCCCGGCGCAGCCTCGTACGGCTTCTCGAACACCGCCAGCCGCGTGGCCTCGCGTGCTGCCAGCGTGTGCGCCACGCCTGCCGGGAAGAACACGTGATCGGATTCGCGCAGCGTGCGCGCCTCGCCGCCGTCCACCTGCACGTCCACCTCGCCGCTCAGCACGAACACGAAGCGCTGGTACCCGTGCGCGGACTCGCGGGCCTGCGCGTGGGGGGGCATCTCGGCCGTGAACTGCACGAACCGCGCCCCCAGGCCCATCACGGGCGCGATGTGCAGAATGATGGCGCTGCCCGGCCACTCGGCCAGTCCCGTGCGGACGAAGGTTTCGGGCGTGATCACCGCGTGCGCCTCACGCAACGCGGAACGGGTGGAACCAAGGTGTTTCATGCTGCTCCTGTGGGAAGAATGTCGGGTTTCAGCAGTCGCCCGCGCACGGTGTCGCTGAACTGCGCGCCGGTGGGCGTCTGCGCGAAGACCGGCTGGCCGCGCAGGTAAGTGGACTGCACGCGGCCCTGGAAGGTCTGGCCCCGGTAGGGGTTGCCCTGGTGGCGGTCGAACAGTTCGGTCAGGGTGAAGGTCTCGTTCAGGTCGATCAGCGCGAAGTCGGCGTCCAGACCGACTTCCAGCGCGCCCTTGCCGTTCAGCCGGAAGCGCCGCGCGGGGTTCAGGGCGCTGACGGCCGCGATCAGTTCCAGGGGCACGCCGCGCGCCCGGTACCCGCCGTCCAGCAGGACGTTCAGGGTGGACTGCGCGCCGCTGATGCCGCCCCAGATGGCGAAGAAGTCGTCCCCGGTCTTCAGCTCGTGCGGGGCGGGCGAGTGATCCGAGCCGACCGTGTCGATCTGCCCGGCCTTCAGCGCCGCCCAGAGGGCCTCGCGGGTGCCGGCATCCCGGATGGGCGGCGCACACTTGAGCAGCGCGCCCAGGCGTTCGACGTCCTCGCCGGTCCAGTGCAGGTAGTGGGGGCAGGTCTCGGCGGTGACGTCCACGCCGCGCGCGCGGGCCTCGGCAGCCAGCGTCACGCCGCGCGCGGTGCTGAGGTGCACGAGGTGCAGGGCCGCGCCGGTCTCCTCGGCAAACAGGATCGCGCGGCCCACCGCCTCGGCCTCCGTGACGGGCGGACGGGACTCCAGGTAGTCGCGCACGCCCAGCCGCCCGTGCGAGCGGGCCACCTGCGACAGCGTGCGTGTGAAGCCGTCGCTCTCGGCGTGGGTGCCCACCACCAGTCCCAGGCGGCGCGCGGCGCGCAGGCCCTCGAACAGCGTGGCGTCGTCGGCGGCCGGGAATTCATCCAGGCCGCTATGGCTCATGAACGCCTTGAATCCGATCACGCCGCAGTCGGCGAGGTCGTCCAGTTCGCCCAGGTTCAGTGGCGTCAGGCCGCCCCACAGCCCGAAGTCCAGCCGGGAGTGCGCCTCGCCCGCCGCGCGTTTCGTGTCGAAGGCTGCGCGGTTCAGCAGCGGTGGGCTGGAGTTCAGCGGCATGTCCAGCAGGCTGGTCGCGCCGCCCGCCGCGAGCGCCTGCGTGCCGGTGTCGAAGCCCTCCCAGTGGGTGCGGCCCGGTTCGTTCAGGTGCACGTGGGCGTCCACCACGCCGGGGAAGACGTGCAGGCCCCGGGCGTCGATCTCGGTGCGGGCGGGCGCGAACATGTCCAGCGCGAGGCTCACGATCTGCCCGTCCTGCACGCCCAGGTCGGCCTGGAGGGGACCGTGCGGCGTGACCAGTGTGCCGCCCCGGATCAGCAGGTCGAGCGCCATCAGCGCCCTCCCTGGGCGGCGAGGTCCTGCACGAACGCCACGCCCACGCGCAGGGCCGCCTCCACGTCACCGGGTTCGGCCATCTCGTCCGGGTGGTGACTCAGGGCGTTCGGGGAGCGCAGGAACAGCATCGCGGCGGGCATCACGTCCGCCAGGATCATGGCGTCGTGCCCGGCCCCGCTCACGAGGTCCGGGGCGCGCTGGCCCACCCGCGCGGCGGCGCGGCGCAGGCCGTCGCGGAAGGCGGGGTCCATCGGAACGGCCGGCTGCGCCATCTTGTGCGTGACGGTCAGGGTCACGCCGCGCTCCTGCGCGAATCCCCGCGCCGCTTCCAGCAGTGTGTCCAGCGCCCCGGCGCGCACCGGGTCGTGCTCGTGGCGGATATCCAGCGTGCAGTGCGCCTCGCCGGGAATCACGTTGATCGCGCCGGGCCGGGCGGTCATCACGCCGACCGTGGCGACCAGACCGGGCACGGAGCGCGCGAGGTCCTCGGCCGCCACCGCGAAGCGCGCCGCGGCGGCCAGGGCGTCCCGGCGGTGAGCCATGGGCGTGGTCCCGGCGTGCGAGGCCTGCCCCACGAAGTCCAGCAGCAGCCGGTCCTGCCCGGCAATGGCGCTCACGACGCCCACGCTGGCCCCCGCCGCCTGAAGCACCGGCCCCTGCTCGATGTGGAATTCCAGGAAGCCCACGCTGGGGCCGCTCACCCACGCGCCGGGCAGATCCGCCGGGTCCAGACCGTACCCTTCCAGCGCGCCGCGCACGCTCACGCCCCGCGCGTCCTCCAGGGTTAGCAGCGGCTCCAGCGTACCGGTCAGGGCGCGGCTCCCGATGAACGGCACTCCGAAGCGCACGCCTTCCTCCTCGCTGAACGCCAGCAGTTCCAGCGCGAACGGCAGCGGCGTGTCCCGCAGCGCCCCCGCCACCGCGAAGGCCAGCGTGACGCCCAGCACGCCGTCGAACGCCCCGGCGTTCGGAACGGTATCCACGTGCGAGCCCAGGTACAGCGTCGGCGCGTCCGGTGACGGTCCTTCGCGGCGCGCGCGGAGGTTCCCGGCGGCGTCCACGCGCACGCTCAGGCCCAGTTCGGCAGCCCAGGCGCTCAGGTACGCGGTCACGTCGCGGGCGGGCGGGCTCAGGAACGTGCGGGTGATCTCGCCCGGCACCTCGGTCAGGCGCGCGAGATCCAGGCAGGCGGCGCGGGCGCGGGCAGCCAGCCCAGCGATAGGGTCGATTTCAGTCATGCGGCATCCTTTCAGGTGGGTCGGTAAGGTTCAACCGCGCCGCCTCGGCCGGGAAGTACGCAGGCGGCGCGGCACTCAGGACAAGGTGGTCGAGCAGCCGCGCCTCGGGCGCGTCGTCCGGGCAGAGGCGGCGGCGCAGTGCGTGGTACTCCTCGGGCGTGAGGGTATCGCCGCTACCGAGGGGCGCGCGGACCGTCACCCACTGCCACAGCAGCGTGCGCGCGAGTTCCGCCGTGGCGGTGTCCTCGATGCGCCCGCCGCGCGTCACGACGCCCTGCCCGGCCAGCCACGCGCGGAACACGTCCAGCGCGAGGCCCGCCGTGTCCAGCACCTCCGCCTCGGTCAGTGGGCCAGGGTGGGGCAGGTCCAGCAATCGCCCGCGCGTGACCGGCACGGCATCCGGGGCGGCCGGCGGGGCGCGCAGGCCCTCACGCACGGCGTCCAGCAGGTCCGGCAGGCCCGCCCAGGCACCCTGGAAGCCCTGCGCGGCCTCGCGGGCCTTGTCGGCGCGCACGGCGTCCAGCGCGGGCTGCGGGTCGCGGGGGTCCGGCGCGACGGCCGCCGTGCCGCCCACCGCCTGCGCGCCGCGCGCCCGGCACACGTCCGCCAGCGCCTGCGCGTAGGCCTGCATGGCGTCCACATCCATGCCCAGGCCAGCGCGCGGCGGGACCGGGCGGCCCAGGTCCGCGCCGACCGTCTTCACGAGGCTGAACACGTAATCCCAGCGGCCCGCGTTCAGCCCGAACGCCCAGTCGCGCAGCGTGAACAGCAGCGCGTCGGCGGCCAGCAGGCCAGGGAAGGTTTCGATCTGCAGGCAGACGCGTAGCGTGCCGCGTTCCAGGCCCAGGTGCGCCTCGGCCAGTGCCAGGGCGTCGGCCCAGACCTGCGCCTGCGCGACCGATTCCAGTTTTGGCAGGTACAGGTGCGGCGCGCGGCCCGGCCCGGCCGTCAACAGGGCGGCGAGGTCGCACAGTGCCGCGCGGCCCGGCTGCCCACCGAAGGACTCGTGTGCCTCCAGGGCGTACAGCGCGCGGGGCCGCGCCAGCAGCGGCACACCGGCTGCCAGCCACTCGGGCAGCGCCGCGTAGGCCGCCGCCACGTTCGCGCGGGTGGGCGAGAAGGTATCGTCGAAGTCGATCACGACCGCGTCTGCTCCACTGACCAGGGCGGCGCGCAGGGCGTGCAGGTCGCTGGCCTCCACGATCAGTTCCGCGCGGCCCGGTCGCAGGTCGGCGGGGACGGGCGCGGCGCGGTAATCCGGGAGGGGCGCGGTGTCCGTTGGTGCGGCATGGTTTAAGTCGGCGCGGTCCAGGTCGGCCCAGCGGTCGGCCAGGGCCGCGTGCAGCCGCGCCGCCAGTTCGCGGGCGGCGGGGGAGAGGAGGGGCGCGGCGCTCACGTGCGCTCGCCGGTGGGGGGGATCGCCATGCGCCGCAGCATAGGCCGCGCGCCGTGGATCGGCGTTAACCCGTCCAGCCCACTCAACCTGTCCAGCCCAGCCGCGCCCCGATCCGCGCGGCCGCCGCCTGCGCCGCCGCCAGGAAGCGCGGCACGTCCCCCGGTGTCAGGCGCGACGTGGGCGCGGAGACGCTCAGGGCCGCCGCGACCTCGCCGCCCGCGCCGCGTACCGGGACGGCCACGCAGCGCACGCCCAGTTCTCGTTCCTGATCGTCCAGCGCGAATCCCTGCTCTCGCACGCGTTCCAGTGCGGCCAGCACGGCGTCCGGGCTGGTCAGGGTGTGTGGCGTGAACGGCGTGAGGGTCACGGCGCTCAGGGCGGCACGCACCTCGGCCGGGTCGCGCGGGGCCAGCAGCACCTTGCCCACGCCCGAGGCGTGCAGCGGCGCGCTCGCTCCGACCCGCGTGAACATCCGCACCAGTTGCGGTCCTTCCACCTGATACACGTACGCGGCCTCCAGACCTGCCTCACCATGTGGGCGCAGCACCGCGAGGTTTGCACTCTCACCCAGCGCGGCGACCAGGGCACGCATCTCGCCCCCCGCAGCGCCGGTCAGCGCCTGCGCCGCGTCGAACGCCATGCCCACCTGATAGGCGCGCAGGCCTACCCGGTACAGGCCGGACGCCTCGTCCCAGTCCGCGAAGCCCTGCTGCCGCAGCGTTTCCAGCAGCCTGGAAGCGGTGCTGGGGGACAGTCCGGAGGCGCGCGCTACCTGCGACAGCGAGGCCTCGCGCAGCCCGGCCAGCGCCCACAGCACGCCCAGTCCGCGCTCCAGCGTGCGCACGCTGCCCGGTGCGTCCGTGCCGCGTGCCCGGCCCGCGCGGGCGCGGGGTTCGTCGCTGCTCAGGCCAGCGCCTCGTAGCCGGGCAGGGTCAGGAATTCCATCAGTGGCGACTGCGTGGCGGTCTGCCGGAACAGGCGCGCGGCGTCCGTGAAGTCCGCGCCCAGCTTGCCGCTCTCCTCGTCGTACAGGGCGTCGAACAGCTCGGGGGTCAGGGTGCGGCCGTCGTCCAGCGTCACTCCCTCGGTGCGCCACTGCCACAGTTGCGCGCGGCTGATCTCGGCGGTGGCGGCGTCCTCCATCAGGTTATGGATGGGCACCGCGCCGGACCCGCGCAGCCACGCCGCGAGGTACTGGATGCCCACGTTCATGTTCACGCGCACGCCGGCCTCGGTGACCGTGCCGTCCGGCGGGGTCAGCAGGTCGTCGGCGGTGACGGTCAGGTCGGCCTGCTTGCCGCTGCCGATCTGGTTGGCTCCGGGCATCAGGCGGTCGAACACCTCGGTCGCCAGGGCCACCATGCCGGGGTGCGCGACCCAGGTGCCGTCGTGCCCGTTCGTCGCCTCGCGCTCCTTGTCCAGGCGGACCTGCTCGAAGGCGGCGGCGTTCTTGGCCTCGTCGCCCTTGACCGGAATGAAGGCGCTCATGCCGCCGATGGCGGGCGCGCCGCGTCTGTGACAGGTCTGGATGGCGAGGCGGCTGTACGCCTGCATCATGGGCACGGCCATCGTGACCTTCGCGCGGTCCGGCAGCGTGTGCCCCGGCTGGGCGCGCAGTTTCTTGATGTAACTGAAGATGTAGTCCCAGCGCCCGCAGTTCAGTCCGGCCGAGTGGTCACGCAGTTCGTACAGGATCTCGTCCATCTCGAAGGCTGCGAGGATCGTCTCGATCAGCACCGTGCCCTTCATGACGCCGTGATTCAGGCCCAGCGTCGCCTCGGCGTGCGTGAACACGTCGTTCCACAGGCGCGCCTCGAGATGCGATTCCATCTTCGGCAGGTAGAAGTACGGCCCGGAGCCGCGCGCGAGCAGTTCTGCCGCGTTATGGAAGGCGTACAGACCGAAGTCGAACAGCGCCCCGAACACGGTCTGGCCGTCCACCTGCACGTGCTTTTCCGGCAGGTGCCAGCCGCGCGGGCGGACCAGCAGCACCGCCGTCTTCTCGTTCAGCTGATAGGTCTTGCCGTTCGTTTCCAGGCGGATGGTGCGGCGCACGGCGTCGCGCAGGTTGATCTGCCCGTCCACGCAGTTCTCCCAGGTGGGGCTGCTGGCGTCCTCGAAGTCCGCCATGAACACCCGCGCGCCGCTGTTCAGCGCGTTGATGATCATCTTGCGGTCCACCGGGCCCGTGATCTCCACCCGGCGGTCCTGCAGGTCGGCAGGCAACGGCGCAATCCGCCAGTCGCCTGCACGGACCTGCGCGGTCTCCGGCAGGAAGTCCGGCTGCTCCCCGGCGTCCAGGCGCAGTTGTCGGGCCTCACGGGCGGCCATCAGTTCCTGGCGGCGGCCCTCGAAGCGGCGGTGCAGGTCCGCCACGAACGCCAGGGCTTCCGGGGTCAGGATCTCGCGCTGCGCGTCGGTCACGGGCGCACTGATGGTCATTCCGGCGGGCAGGTCGGTCAGGCGGGTCGGCTGCGTTTCTGAGGTCGAGTGGGTCATGGTGGTCTCCTGGGGGGCACTGGGGCAGGCGTGGATTTTTCAGAAGCTGAACTTGAATTTCACTGTACGGGAATCAACTTCATCCTGTGAAGCCCCGCAGGTGTGTCCGGCGCAGGAACACTGCCCCGACCCGCCGCAGGTCATCCGGCTGTTGAGCTGAGCCGCAGGGCGCGTGGCAGCAGGGCGCAAGGCAGGCGGGCGCAGTCCCAGCGTGAAGTCGGCAACCCGGGAGTGTGCCGGGTTGCCAACGAGACAGACGGAGTCCGCTTCAGTCGGTGGTGTGGACCTGCACGCCGTGCGCTTCGAAGGCGGTGCGGGCCGCGGGGGGCGCGTGGTCCGTGACCCAGTCGTGAATCTGGTCGAGGCTGGCGAAGGTGGCGAATCCGGCGGGGCCCCATTTGCTGCTGTCGGCGATCAGGGCGGTGCGGCTGGACTGGCCGATGATGGCGGCCTTCTGCTGCGCCTCGATCAGGTTGCTGTTGGTCAGGCCGCGCGTGGGGTCGATGCTGGTGCAGCCGACCAGGAACAGGTCGTAGCGGTAGCGGCGGACGGTGTCCAGGGCGTCGGGACCGGTGAGGCTGAAGGTGCTGCCGTACAGGTCGCCGCCCACCACGTACAGCGGGCACTCGCCGTTCAGTTCGTAGGCCACGTCGATGCCGTGCGTGACGACGCGTAGGGTGCGGGTCAGTTCGGGGGTGCGGCGCAGGGCCTGCGCGACGGTGCGGGCGGTGGTGCCGGCGTCGAGGTACAGGACCTGTCCGGGCCGGATCAGGTTCAGGGCCGCGCCGGCGAGGCGGTTCTTGGCGGTCTGGTGGAGTTGCGCGCGGTCCTGGTACTGCTGATCCTGGCTGACCAGCGCGGCCCCGCCGTGCATCTTGCGGATCTGGCCGCGCCGTTCCAGGGTGTCGAGGTCGCGGCGGGTGGTGGCGCCGCTGACGCCCAGGGCCTGGGTCAGGGCGGTGGTGCGCATGCTGCCGTTGCGGGCCAGCAGGTCCAGGATGCTCTGGAGGCGGTCCTCCGCGAGTGGTGCGTTCATGTGCGCACATCCTAGCGCGTGGGGCGCATGGGTATGATCAGGAAAAGACAGTGGGGAGTGTGGGGGCGGCGTGGTGGGCAGTGGTCCGTTTTGGTGTGCTGGTCGGCGAATGGCCCGGAGTGGCTGGCCTGACTGGACGGGTACTTGCATTTTCTGACGGGCGGGACGTATGCTCTTAATTGCTCAAAATTAATCACGATTCGTCAGGAATCAGCAGGTTTGAGTGACGGCCGCGCCGGATGCGGCCCACCAAGGAGGGCACATGATCGAGCTTCCAGAACAGCTCATCCGACTCGGCGCGCAGGCCGCCAGCAAGGACGACGCCATCAGACAGGTCGCCGCGCTGCTCGCAGGCGCCGGTAACACCGACCCCGCGTACCTGCAGGGCATGCTGGCCCGCGAAACCCAGGCCAACACCTACCTCGGCAGCGGCATCGCCATCCCGCACGGCACGCCCGACACCCGCCACCTGATCCACCGCACCGGCATCGCCGTGCTGCAACTCCCGCAGGGCGTCTCGTGGGGCGAGGGCGGCGAACAGGTGCGCCTGGTGGTCGGCATCGCCGCCGCCAGCGACGAGCACCTCGACATCCTGCGCCGCCTGACCCGCGTGCTGTCCGACGACGACCTCGTGGAGCGCCTGTCCACCACCCGCAGCCCGGCCGACCTGCAGGAAGCCCTGACCGGCACGCGCCCGCCCGCGGCCGCTCCGGCCGCCGCCACTGCCAGCCTGCCGTTCAGCGCGCAGGTCACGCTGCCCAACCCGCTGGGCATGCACGCCCGCCCCGGCACCGCGCTGGCCGGACTGGTCCGTAAACTGGGCGCGCGCGTGCGCCTGACCCGTCACGACAGCTCCCAGAGTGCCGACGCGCTGCGCCTGATGGAAATCCTGAGCCTGGGCCTCACGCGCGGCACGACCTTCACGGTCAGCGCCGACAGCGAGAGCGCCCTGCGCGCCGTGACCGACGCCATCCGCGCCGGACTGGGCGACGACCTGAGCGCCCCGCAGGCTGCCCAGACGGCCGGCCAGGGCCGCGTGCCCGAATGGCAGCCCACCCAGGTCGGCGCGACCATCGAGGGCGTCCCCGCCGCCGACGGCCTCGTGATCGGCGAGACCCGCCAGTACGCCGCCAGGGAGCTCAACGTGACCGACCAGCCCGGCGACCCCGGTGAGGCCGCCAAGCAACTGGACAGCGCCCTGACCGACGCACGCGGCGAACTCGACACCCTGATCAGCCGCACACGCGCACAGTACGGAGAGGATAAGGCCGCCATCTTCGCCGCACACCAGGAACTGCTGGGCGACGAGGGCGTCGTGCAGGACGCCGTGAACCTGATCCTCGACGGGCACGGGGCCGCCTGGGCGTACCAGTGGGTCACGCAGGAACGCATCAGCCAGCTTCAGAAACTCGACGATCCCACCCTGGCCGCCCGCGCCGCCGACCTGAGCGACGTGCAGAGGCGCGTGCTGCGGCGCCTGCTGGGCGTCGGCGAGGAACGCGCCTACGAGGGCGGCCCCGCCATCCTGCTGGCCGCCGACCTGACCCCCAGCGACACCGCCCGCCTCGGCCCGGACGCCCTGCTGGGCTTCGTGACCGCGCAGGGCGGCCCGACCAGCCACACCGCCATCATCGCGCGCGGCCTGGGCCTGCCCGCCGTGGTCGCCGCCGGCACCGGCCTGCTCGACGTGCCCGACGGCACGCCCGCCATCCTGGACGGCAGCGCCGGACGCCTGTACCTGAACCCCAGCGAGGCCGACCTGCAGTCCGCGCGGGACCGTCAGGGCGTCCTGAACGCCGAACGTGACCGCGCCCGCGCCGCCCGCCACGAACCCGGCGCGACCCGCGACGGCACGCCCGTCGAGATCGCCGCGAACATCAACCGCGCCGCCGACGCCGCCAGCGCCCTGGACGCCGGCGCGCAGGGCGTGGGCCTGATGCGCACCGAGTTCCTGTTCCTGGAACGCGACAGCGTGCCCAGCGAGGACGAGCAGGAACGCGAGTACCGCGCCATGGCGCAGGCCATGGGAGAGCGCCCGCTGATCATCCGCACGCTGGACATCGGCGGTGACAAGGAAGTGCCGTACCTGGGCCTGGAACGCGAGGACAACTCCTTCCTGGGCCTGCGCGGCATCCGCCTGTGCTTCGAACGCCCGGACCTGTTCATGCCGCAGCTGCGCGCCATCGCCCGCGTGGCGAAGGACCACCCGAACGTGCATGTCATGTTCCCCATGATCAGCACCCTCGAGGACTTCCGCCGCGCCCGCGCTGTCCTGGACGGCGTGCGTGAGGAACTCGGCGTGGCCCGCATTCCGCTGGGCGTGATGATCGAGGTGCCGTCTGCCGCGCTGCTGGCCCCGCTGCTGGCCGCTGAGGTGGACTTCTTCAGCGTCGGCACGAACGACCTGACGCAGTACACCCTCGCCATGGACCGCCTGCACCCGCAACTGGCCCGCCAGACCGACGCCATGCACCCGGCCGTGCTGCAACTCATCAAGCTGACCGTGGACGCCGCCGAGGCGCACGGCAAGTGGGTCGGCGTGTGCGGCGGCGCCGCCGGGGACGAGGTCGGCGCGCTGATCCTGACCGGGCTGGGCGTGCGGGAACTGTCCGTCAGCCCGCCCCAGATTCCGGCCGTGAAAGCCGCGCTGCGCCAGCACGACCTGCCCGCACTGCGCGACCTGGCCGCCCGCGCGCTCACCCAGCCGAACGCGGAAGCCGTCCGCGCACTGCTGCGCCCATGATACGGATTCCGTTTGTTTCGTTAACAGATCGGAACACCACCGATCTGTCAACTCCACGTCCGGAACCCGCCCGTCTCCTACTCGCATCCGCCCGGATTGAACGGTCTTTGCAGCCCATTCAATCGGAGTCCGTATGAGCACGCCGCAAGGACGCCACGGCGGGGCGCGGCACGTCACGGCGCTCACCATGAACCCCGCCCTCGACCTGACCGTCCGCGCCGACGGCTGGCAGCGCGGCGAGGTGAACGCCGGACAGAGCCTGCAACAGGACGCCGGAGGCAAGGGCGTGAATGTCGCCAGCATCCTCGCCGACTGGAACCGGGCCGACTGGAACCGCTCGGCTCCGGACCGCGCCGGGCAGGGGGGCGCGCTCAGCGTCACCGCGACCGGCCTGCTGGGCCGCGACAACGCCGCGCCCTTCGAGGCCCTGTTCCGCGAGAAGGGCGTCACCGACGCCTTCATTCGCGTCAGTGGCGCGACCCGCGTGGGCGTGAAACTCGTGGACGGCGCCGCGCAGGAAACCACCGACATCAACCTGCCGGGCCTGAGCGCCACGCCCGAAACCCTGGCCGAACTGCACGCGACCCTCAGCGACCTGAGCGCCCGGTCGGACGCCGTCGTGCTGGCCGGCAGCCTCCCGCCCGGCGTGCCCGCCGACTACTACGCCACCCTGACGGCCGGGCTGCGCGCCGCCGGCGTGTTCGTGGCGCTGGACACCAGCGGCGCCGCCCTGAACGCCGCGCTGGCCGCGCCGGTCCTGCCGGACCTGATCAAACCCAACATTCACGAACTCGAAGGCGCGCTGGGCCGCCGCCTGAACGGGGACACCGAGGTGCTGCAGGCGGCGCGCGACCTGATCGCGCGCGGCGCGCAGATCGTGGCCGTCTCGCAGGGCGAACGCGGCGCGCTGATCGTCACGGCCACCGGGGCCGTGTTCGCTCGCCCGCCCCGCGTGCAGGTCCTGAGTACCGTCGGGGCCGGGGACGCCATGGTCGCCGGACTGGTCAGCGCTCACCTGGACGCCCTGAGCCTGGAAGACGCCGCGCGGCGCGCCACGAGCTTCAGCGCCGGCAGCATCACCCGCCTCGGGCCGCACCTGCCGGACCCCGCTGCGCTGGCCGCGCTGGCCGCGCAGGTCGAGGTCACGCCCGCCTGAGCCTGTCCGCAGTTCCATTCGCCCGCAGTTCCGTTCGCGCCTCACCGCCGTTCGCCTGAAAGTTCACCTACTGACGGGCCACACACTGACCGGCCGCCGTTCCCGCCTCCCTCCCCGCTGATCAGGCCCTCCGCCCCACGTTTCCGGCCGCTGTCCGTTTCAGGCAGCCGCCACTCTTCCCAGGAGTTCACCCATGGCACACATCGTTGCAGTCACGGCCTGCCCCACCGGCATCGCCCACACCTTCATGGCCGCCGAGGCCCTGCGCCGCGCCGCGCAGACCGCCGGTCACACCGTCCGCGTGGAAACGCAGGGCAGCGTCGGCACGCAGGACGCCCTGAGCGCCGCCGACATCGCCGCCGCCGCCGCCGTGATCCTCGCCGCCGACGTGAACATCGACGAGACCCGCTTTGCCGGGAAGACCGTCGTGCGCGCCAGCACCCAGGACGCCATCCGCGACGCCGCCGCCCTGATCGGCCGCGCCGCCCCCAGCAGCGCCGCTGCACCCGCCGCTGCCAGCGGCCCGCTGCACGTGGTCGGCATCACCGCCTGCCCCACCGGCATCGCGCACACCTTCATGGCCGCCGAGGGTCTCGAGGGCGGCGCCAGGAAACTCGGGTACACCGCCAAGATCGAGACGCAGGGCAGCGTCGGCGCCGGGAACACCCTGACGCCCGAGGACATCCAGAAGGCCGACCTGGTCGTTATTGCCGCCGATACCAACGTGGACCTCAGCCGCTTCACCGGCAAGCGCGTGTACGTGACTGGCACCAAGCCCGCCATCAAGGACGGCTCGGAAGTCATCCGCACCGCGCAGGCCCAGGCGACCGTGCACGGCGTGGCGGCCACTGGCGGCGCCGATGCCAGCAGCCCCGATTACGTGGCGCAGGCCGCCGCCGCCAAGGCCAGCAAGAACGCGGGCGTCCCCCCCTTCTACAAGCACCTGATGACCGGCGTGTCGCACATGCTGCCCTTCGTGGTGGCGGGCGGTCTGCTGATCGCCCTGGCGTTCGCCATCGGCTCGTTCCAGTTCGGGGATCAGGGCATCTTCATCTACGAGGACAAGTACGCCGGCACGCTCGGCAACACCCTGTTCAAGATCGGCGCGAACGGCGCGTTCGGGCTGTTCGTGCCGGTCCTCGCCGGGTACATCGCGTTCTCGATTGCCGACCGGCCCGGCCTCGCGCCTGGCATGATCGGCGGTTTCCTCGCCGGCCTGACCGGCAGCGGCTTCCTGGGCGGCATCATCGCGGGCTTCCTGGCCGGGTACATCGTGCTGTGGCTGACCCGCTCCATCAAACTGCCCCGCACCCTGGAGGGCCTGAAACCCACGCTGCTGCTGCCGCTTCTGGGCACCCTGGCCGTGGGCCTGCTGATGATGTTCGTGATCGGGAAACCCGTCGCGGCCGCCCTGACCGGCCTGACCACCTGGCTGCAGGGCCTGGGCAACACCAGCGCGGGCCTGCTGGGCGCGCTGCTGGGCGCCATGATGGCCTTCGACATGGGCGGCCCCATCAACAAGGCCGCGTACACCTTCAGCACCGGTCTGCTGGGCGCCAAGGTCTACGGCCCCATCGCCGCGACCATGGCCGCCGGCATGACGCCCCCGCTGGCGCTGTTCCTGGCGACGCTGGTCTTCAAGAACCGCTTCACGAAAGACGAGGTCGAGGCCGGCAAGGCCGCCGGGGTGCTGGGCATCTCGTTCATCACCGAGGGCGCCATTCCCTTCGCGGCCCGCGATCCCCTGCGCGTCATTCCCAGCCTGATGATCGGCAGCGCCGCCGCCGGAGCTATCAGCATGGCCGCCGGGTGCCTGCTGCGCGCCCCGCACGGCGGGATCTTCGTGCTGTTCATCCCGAACGCCGTGACCAACCTGCCCATGTACGTGGTCGCCATCCTGGCCGGCACCGTGATCAGCACCGTCATGCTGGGCGTCCTGAAAAAACCCCTGGACGCCGACGGCCTGCCCATCGTCAAGAACGCTCCCCAGGCCGTGAACGCCGCCGACTGAACCGGGGACAGTCAGACAGAAAGGGGGCCGCGCTGAACGTGCGGCCCCCTTTCTGTTGTGGTTTCTGGCAGGCGGCAGCTGCCCGCCTACTCTCTACTGCCCACTGCCTCCTTCCAGCGCGCCCAGCAGCCGCGCGGCCAGCCGGTCCAGGGTGTCCAGTTCGGCGGGGGTCAGGGCGGCCAGGGCACGTGTTTCGCGGTGCAGGTGGCCGGGTAGCAGGCGGTCCACGGCGGCGCGTCCGGCGGGCGTCAGCGTGATGCGGGCCGAGCGGCGGTCGCGGTCGTCGGTGCGCCGCGTGACCAGCCCCCGGGCCTGGAGGCGGGCGACGCGGTTGGTGGTGCTGGGGCCGCTGACGGCGCTCAGTTCGCTCAGCTGTCCGGGGCTCAGGCCCTCTGGCGGCGCGGAGCGGTACAGCGTGAGCAGCAGGTCCCAACCGGCGGCGTTCAGGCCCTCGGCGTGCAGGGGGGCGTCCACCTCGGCCTGCAGGGCCGCGCCCAGGCGGGTCAGGCGCAGCACGCGCAGCATGGGCCGGGCGTTCAGGTCGGGCCGGGCGGCCTGCCAGTCGCGGTGCAGGCACTCCAGCAGCGCGGCTGTGCTGGACCGGGAGTCCTGCTCCGATTGGGTCTGATGTGAGTCTGTGGGCACGCGCCCCTCAGCTGCCCCGGTAGGTGCTGTACGACCAGGGGCTGACCAGCAGCGGCACGTGATAATGCGCGCCCGCATCGGCGACCGTGAAGCGCAGCGTGATCACATCCAGGAAGGGATCGGGCTGAGCCGGGTCGGAAGGGCTGTGCGCGGCGAAGTATTCCGCGACGTGAAACACCAGTTCGAAGGTACCGCGGCGCAGTTCGCCGCGCGCAATCAGGGGCGCGTCGGTGCGGCCGTCGCTGTTGGTGACGGCGCGCGTGACCAGCGTGCGCGTGTCGCCCTGCACGGCGTGCAGTTCCAGCGGGACGCCGGCGGCGGGGCGGCCGCGCGCGGTGTCCAGCACGTGGGTACTGAGGCCTGCGTTGCTGTTGCCTGGGCCGCTCACTCGCGTTCCACCCAGCCCTCGATCACGCCGTACGGTTCGGCGTCCGCGTGGAAGATCGTGCCGCCGTTCTCGATCCCGAAGCGCGCCAGGTCGTACGGAATGTGGTGCCGGTTCGGGAACGAGAAGTGAATGCGTTCGATGTCCGGGCAGCGGGTCAGGACCGCCTCGCCCAGCCGGTACAGCGTGTGCTGCATGGAGTGCGAGTAATGGTCCGGGAAGACCTCCAGCAGCGTGCGGTACACCTCGGCCCACACGGCGTCGTAATCGCATTCGGCGTTCAGGTACGTCCAGCGGGCGGTGACGGTGGTCGCCAGGATGCGGTCGGTGGTGTCGGGCAGCGTGGTGAAGTCGTCGCGGTGAAAGCCGGCCCAGCCGCTCTGGGTGGTTTTCAGGATGAACAGTTCGTCGATGCCGCTCTCGACCGTGAAGGTCTGCCCGTCGCCGTCCACGCGGGCGGTGCGTTTGGGCATCTGCCGCACGAAGGCGTGGTCGTGCCCGCCCGTGCGGGCCGGGTCGGGCAGGCGGTCCCACAGGTGCTCGGTGAAGGTCGCGTACGCGCCGCTCACGCGCGGGCCGCGGCTCACGAAATGCCGGATCAGGTCCTTCCCGAACGCCTCCACGCTGCCCGTCAGGTGATCCCTGGCCAGCGCGTAGATGGTGTTGCGGACGGTGTCGGTGGCGACCAGCCCGGTGTTGTCCCCGATCTCGTGCGCGGCGTCAAAATCGCCGCGCATGCCGACCCGCACCCACACGTCCTTGATGTCGTGGCGGCCCTGCGGCTGGCCCGGCTGGTCGCGGTACACCTTGAACAGGCGCACGTCGGCCTTCCCGTAGTTGTTGCTGCCCAGGCGGACCTTCACGGGCGCAGGGGTGCCGGCGGGCTGGGTGACAGTGGAATCGGATGGGGTGGGGTCGGTCATGGGGCCTCCTGTGGAGTGGGCGGGGGTGGGGGAGGCGTTGATCAGATCCAGCACGCGCAGGCGCGCGATGCGGCCAATCTCGTGCAGGGCGGCCCCTCGTTCCTGCTCTGGCGTGTTCGCCAGTCGCTCGCGGGCCGCGCGGAAGATGCTGCCCTTGTCGTGTTCGCGCACGCACACCACGAACGGCAGCCCGAAGCGGTCGTGGTACGCGGCGTTCAGGCGGTGAAATTCGGCGTACTCGTCGGCGTTCAGGCGGTCCAGTCCGGCGCTGGCCTGCTCGCTGGCGCTTTCCGGGGTCAGTTCGCCGGCGTGCGCGGCCTTCCCCGCGAGGTCCGGGTGGGCGCGGATCAGCGCGAGTTGTTCCTCCGGCGTGCCGCTGCGGGCGGCAGTCATGAAGGCCTGCGCGCACTCCTCCGCGTCCGGGAAGGGGCGGGCGGCGGCCACCTGCGCGGCGTAGCGCGGCGAGTGCTCCAGCACGCCGCCGAAGTGCGTGGCGAAGGCGTCGGCGCTCAGGGCGTTCAGTTCGGTCAGGGTCAGGCGGGCGGGGCGGGTCAAGGGGAACCTCCGGGAACGCGCGGGGAGAGCTGCGAGATACTTAGACGGCTAACGAATAACGCCCCCAGCGTACCCATGTCGGGGGGCCACTGTCAAAACGCCTGCCTCCCCAGTGAGGGGCGGCCCGACTGGCTATGCCTGTGACCCTGCGGGAAGATGCAAGCAGGCTGAACCTGCTACGATAAGCGCGCCCACAACGCAGTGTGACCGTTCTTCAGGCCCCGGGCGCGCCGGAGAACCACCGGGAGGTGGAATGCACGTAGTGCTCAAGCAGCGGCACCCACAACCCGACCCTGCCCACGCGGAACCTGCCGGTACCGAAGCGTTGCGGCTGGCCTCGCTGCTGGCCCTCGGCATTCTGGACACCGATCCGGAACCGCAGTTCGACCGGATCATGGACCTCACGGCCCGCTACTTCGGCGCGCCGTACGGCTCGGTCACGTTCGTGGACGACCACCGCCAGTGGTTCAAGGCGTCCACGGGCTTCACGACCCGTCAGGACCCGCGCCCGCAGTCCATCTGCGCGATCACGGTGGACCAGCGCGCGCCGCTGATCATTCCGGACACCCTGCTGGACCCGCGGACCGCTACGCTGAACTCCGTGCTGGGCGGCCCACGCATCCGTTTCTATGCCGGTGTGCCGCTCGTCACCGACGACGGGCACACGGTGGGGACGCTGTGCGTCATGGACACCCGGCCGCGCGAGTTCGGTGACGGCAACCTGGAAGTCCTGGCGCAATTCTCGGAACTGGTCCTCTCGGAACTGCGGCTGCGGCTGGCCCTGCGGGACCTGGAGGCCATGGCGCACACCGACACCCTGACCGGCCTGCCCAACCGCCGCGCCTTCGACCGGACGCTGGCCACTGCCTGCGCCGCCCTGCCCGGCGACCCGCTGGTGCTGGGCGTGATGGACCTCGACCGGTTCAAGGTCATCAACGACACCCTGGGTCACGCGGTCGGGGACGCCGTGCTGCGCTTCGTGGCCGAACAGATCGGCGCGCTGCTGCGCCCAGGCGAACTGCTCGCCCGGTACGGCGGCGACGAGTTCGCGCTGCTGCTGACCGGCCCGGACGCCCTGCGCCGCGCCCGCGACCTGACGACCGACCTGCCCCAGCACCTGCGCATGCCGTCCGGACTGCGCGTCAGCGTGAGCCTGGGCCTGAGCAGCGCCCCCACTCCGGGCGACCCGGCAGACCTGCTGCGCCGCGCCGACCACGCCATGTACCGCGCCAAGCAGGGCGGCCAGACCGCAGCCCTGGACCTGCACACGCCCCTCCCTCCGGGCCGGACCTGAGCGGCTGGGATGTGGGGCGACCTGTTTCTCAACCTGTGCGCGTTCGTGACCATGGCGTACCTGCTGAGCGCCACGTACCGCTCGTGGCCGCCCGAGCAGGCCGGGCCGATGCTGTGGCTGCGCGCCGCGCTGCTCTCATCGGTCGGCGTGATCCTGATGCTGTTCCCGGCCCAGCTGGCACCGGGCGTCGTGATGGACCTGCGGGCCGTGCCGCTGGCCTTCGCCGCGCTGCGGTACGGTGCACCCATGGGCCTGCTGATCGCCCTGCCCAGCGCCGCGTACCGCGTGTACCTGGGCGGACAGGGCGTCCCGGTCGGTCTCAGCAGCATGCTGCTGGTGATTCTGGCCGCCAGTATCCTGCGCCCGTACGTGAATTTCGCTGACCCCAACCGGCCCCTGCTGCAACGCTGGTACTACGCCGCGCCGGTCCTGATGCCCTACGGCCTGAGCGTGGTGTTCCTGCCGGGCGGCGTGGACCTGCTGCTGAAATCGTACCTGCCGCTGCTGGCCTTCAACGCGCTGGGTTTCCTGATCGGCGGGTCGATCCTCACGGCCCGGTTGCAGATGCTGCAGCTCACCAGCCGCTTTCAGGCGCAGGCGCTGCTGGACCCCCTGACCCGACTGGCGAACCGCCGCCAGTTCGACCAGGACCTCGTGTACCTGACCCACCGGGACGCCGTGCTGATGATCGACATCGATCACTTCAAACGCGTGAACGACACCTTCGGTCACCCGACCGGCGACCGCGTGCTGACGCAGGTGGCGCAGACCGTCGCGTCCGCCCTGCGGCCCGGCGACACCGCGTACCGCTTCGGCGGCGAGGAATTCGCGGTGATTCTGCGCAACACCCAACCGCCGTTCCTGCACGCGGTCGCCGAACGCCTGCGCAGCGCCGCCACGCTGACCCTCGACCTGCGCCCGGCCGACGATCACAGCGCCCTGCACGGCACCCATCAGGTTGCCGGGACCAGTTCAGAGGCGGCCCTGCCTCCCGCGTATCCGCCGGAGCGCTGGCCCATCACCGTCTCCATCGGCGGCGCGCATGCCAGCACCGGCCCGCACAGCGCCGTGGCCCGCGCCGACGCCGCGATGTACCACGCCAAACGCAGCGGCCGCAACCGAAGCGTCATCGACGCCCACGATCCCCACCCGCCGGGCCCGTCCAGCGAGACCCGCGCCGCCACCTGAACTCCGGTTGGAATCCCCTGTGGAGAGCAATCGCGCCGTTACGCGGCCGGTCATTCGCTATGCTGTCTTCATGAATCTTCACCTTTCTCTGTGTCTGCCCGCGCCGGGCGGCACGTGCGCCTGCGGGCGGATCATGTGACCCGTCCTTTTCGCGTGCTGCTGGTCGACGACAACCCGGCGGATCTGCTGCTGGCGCAGGAGGTCTTTCATGAGCACGGCGACGCGCTGCACGTCACCACCTGCTCCAGCGGCGGCGAGGCGCTGGAGGCGCTGCGGCACCCACCGACCCGCCCGGACGTGGTGATTCTGGACGTGAACATGCCGGTCATGTCGGGGTTCGAGGTGTTGCAGGCCATCAAGGACGACCCGGCGCTGGTGTCGATTCCGGTCGTGATGCTCTCCACGTCCTCGCACCCGGGGGATATCGAGCGGGCGTACACCCTGCACGCCAGTTCGTACATGGTCAAGAGCAGTTCCTTTCAGACGTTCATGGAGCAGGTGGACGCCTTCGTGAGCTTCTGGAAGGAAAGCCGCACGCCCAGCTGGCCTGAACGCGCCGGGCGCTGAGCACGTCACGCCGAACGCCGCCCCGGTTCGTACCCGGGGCGGCGTTCGATCTGGACAGCGGCCGCGCGTTGCGGCGGCAGGTTACAGCAGCGGGTTGCTGTGCAGTTCCAGGTCTACCTGAACGTTCCCGGCAATGGCGCGGCTGTACGGGCAGGTGGCGTGCGCGGCGTGAATGAGCGCCTCGGCGGTGGCGTCGTCGGTGCCGGGCAGGTGAATCTGAAGCTGCACGCTCAGGTGGTAACTGCCGCCCTGTTCGGCGTGCAGGCTGACGTGCGCGCGGGCCTGGGGCGTGCCGACCGTGATGTTGTCACGCCGGGCAACGCTTTGCAGGGCGCTGAGGAAGCAGGAGGCGTACCCGGCGGCGAACAGTTCCTCGGGGTCGGCTCCCTCGGTGCGGGACTGCGGGGGGCGCAGGGTGACGTTCAGGCGGTCGCGGCCCACGAACGCCTGCCCGCTGCGGCCGCCGCTGACCTCGCTGGTGGCGGTGTACACGAGTCTGGAATCGCTGGAGGTGGAGTCGGTCATGGGTGCAGGCTACGCCCAGCATTGCGGCGGATCAATCACTCAATCAGCGACGATTAAAAGCAGATCCGGTATAATCCCGGGATGGATCAGCGGCAACTGCAGGCGTTCGTGATCACCGCCCAGGAACTTCACTTCGGGCGGGCGGCCGAGCGCCTGAACCTGACCGGGCCGCCGCTGGGCCGCCTGATCCGCACGCTGGAAGACCGGATCGGCACGCCCCTGCTGACCCGCACGACCCGCCGCGTGACCCTGACCCCCGCCGGGCAGGCCTTCCTGCCGCAAGCACAGGCGATCCTGGCGCAGATGGACGGCGCGGCCAGTCTGGCGCGCCGCACGGCCAGCGGGCATGCCGGGCACCTGCGCCTGGGGTACCTGGGGGCCGCCAGCCTGCACCTGCTGCCCCGACTGTGGCGGCACATGACGGCCACGCACCCGGATATTCAGATCGACGCGACCGAGCTGTGTACGCCCGATCAGCGTCAGGCCCTGCTGAGCGGCGAACTGGACGCCGGCCTGATGGCCCTGCCCGTCTGGCACGACCGCCTGAGCGCCCGCCCCCTGATCCGCATTCCGCTGCTGGCCGCGCTGCCCAGCACGCACCCGCTGGCCGGCCGGACCAGTCTGCACCTGCGCGAACTGGCCGCCGAGGAGTGGCTGACCTGCACGCCCTACGCCACCACCCTGCCGCCCGAGCAGGTGCAGGCGCTGTGTCAGGCGTTCGGCGTGCTGCCCCGCATCCGCGCTGTCGGGGGAACCGAGAGCGCCGTGGTGGGCCGCGTGGCCGCCGGGCAGGGCGTCACACTGGTCCCGCAACCGCTCGTGAACCCCCGGCAGGACGGCGTGACCTTCGTGCCGCTGGAGGACGGCGTCACGCTCGACGTGGGCCTCGTCACCTGCCGGGACGCCAGCAACCCCGCGCTGGGGGCGCTGCTCGGCAGCCTCGCCGCCGTCACAGGGTTGATGGGTGAAAGTTGATGGTTGAAGGTCGGTAGTCGATACAGATGGAGGAGTGATCGCCCCTTCCATCAACCTTCAACCACGCTCTATCGGTAGTTTCCTGTCAGCTGTTCTTCAGTCCGTGGCGCAGCACCTCGGCCAGCTGGCGGGTGGTGTGGGACTGCAGTTCGTCGAGTTCAGCGCTGGCGGCGCGCAGCAGAGCGCGGTGCGTGTCGGCGTTGCGGGCGTCGGGTCCGGTGACGCTGTGCACGGCGGCCTGCACGGTGAAGTGCGCGTCGGGCAGCAGGCTGAGGTTGCTGCGGGCTCCGGCGTGGCGCGCGCCCAGCAGCGCGCCGAGCATGCCGACTTCCTCGCTGCGGCGCATCAGGTCACGCTGGAACACGCGGTCCTTGATGCTGGTGATCACGTCCCACGCGGCGTCCGAGAGGGCGGCCTCGGCGCTGGCGGGCCGGGCGACTTCCGCGAACAGGGTCTCGCCGCTGCGCCAGGTGCGCCAGTACTGCTCGGCGCGGCCGGCGGTCCAGTGCGTTTCGAAATCGCGGGCGTCCTCGATCAGGACTTTCAGGCGGGCGCCGGGTGCGTCGCCGGGCAGGCGGTGGCCCTCGCTGAGTGCGCCCCACAGGCTCAGGCCGCGTTCGTCGGTGGCGCGCATGTCCTCGTACGCGCGGGCCAGGGCTTCCACGCCGCCGCTCAGCGGGGCGGTGGCGCGGCCGTCCGTGAGGAACAGGATGTCGTCGCCGTCGCTGCGGGCGGTGTGGGTCAGGTGGTGCAGGCCCAGGCCCCAGCGGCGCTGCGCGGCCGTGATCGCCTCGGTCAGGGCGCTGTCCAGGGTCAGGGTGTCGGCTCCGCTGTCGGCGAGTGACTGAATCTGACTGTCGACGGCGGCGGTCGCCATCAGCGCGTCGAAGGACGCGTACGGGGAAGCGGGGGAGGTGGGGGCGGTCGTTTCGCTTTTAGTTTTTACTCGTGCCATAGTCCCTTCATTATGCCCTGAACAGAGCGGTGGATGTGTTCGGAGCACACTTTAGCGCACGGCCGGGCCGCGCCCAGCGCCGTCCGCTGGCAGGACTCAGCCGCACAGGTCCGGGCTGCTGAGCCCCGGCAGGAACTGTTCCCGGAAGGCGGGGGCGCTCAGGCCCGGCGCGATCAACCAGCCCTGCATGACCGGGCAGCCCAGTTCGGCCAGCAGGTCCGCCTGCTCCTGCGTCTCCACACCCTCGGCCACCACGCCCAGACCCAGCGCCTGCCCCAGCCCCAGCGTGGCCTGCACGATGGCGCGGTTCTCGCGGCCCTCCCGGCCCTCGCTGCACAGATCCCGCACGAACGCCCGGTCGATCTTCAGTTCGTGAACCAGCAGTTGCCGCAGCGTCATCAGGGTCGAGTACCCGGTGCCGAAATCATCCACCGCCACCCGCACGCCCAGCTCCCGCAGGGTGCGGACGGCGCCCGCCACGGCGTTCAGGTCGTTGATGAACGCCGTTTCCGTGACTTCCAGCGTCAGGCGCTGCGGCGCGACCCCCGCCTCCTGCAACAGGTCCATCACCCGCTGCGGAAAGTCCGGCTGACGCAACTGCACCGGCGACACATTCACGCTGACTGTCAGGTGCGCGGGCCACCCGGCCACCTCGCGCAGCGCGCCGCTCAGCACGAACAGCCCGATGCTGCCGATCAGCCCGGTGGATTCCGCCACCGGAATGAAATCGGCGGGCGAGACCACGCCCAGTTCCGGGTGCGTCCAGCGCAGCAGCACCTCCGCGCTGCACAACCGCCGGTCGGCGCAGGCCACCTGCGGCTGGAACACCAGACTGAACTGCCCCTCCTGAAGCGCCTCGAACAGCGCCGTTTCCAGCGTCAGGTGCGCGATGCGGGGCTGCGCGGCCGGACTGAACACCTGATGGCCCTGCCCGGTGCGCTTGGCGTGATACATGGCGGTATCCGCCTGCCGCAGCAGCGCCGCGCCGTCCCGCGCGGTAGCCGGGTACACGCTCCAGCCCACGGCGACGCCCACCCGCAACTGACGGCCCCCGATCATGAACGGGCGGGTCACGGCGTCATGAATGTCGGCGCTGAGCGCGCCGATCTGCGCCGGGTCATTCAGGATCACCGCGAACTCGTCGCCGCCCATGCGCGCCAGCACCGGCACCGGGTAGCGGGCCGTGACCTCGCTCAGGCGCTCGCTGATGGCGGCCAGCAGCTGATCACCCACGTCATGGCCCAGCGTGTCGTTCACCAGCTTGAAGCGGTTCAGGTCCATCAGCGCCAGGGCCAGCGGCGCGTTCAGGTCGGCGGGCCGGCCCAGCAGCGCCGCGGACTCCCGCGCGAACCCCGCCCGGTTCTGCAGGCCGGTCAGGGCGTCGGTGTACGCCAGCCGCTGCAACTGCTCCAGTTTGCGCTGCCGGTCAATGAACAGCGCGATCTGCCCGGCCACGTTCTCGGCCAGCCGCTGCACGGCGGGCGGGACGTCCACGCGGTCGGGGTGCGTCAGGGCCAGCAGGCCCAGCAGCTGCCGGTCGCGGTCGTACATGGGCACCTCCACGCTGGTCTGCACCGCCGGAATCCAGCGGTCCCCGACCTGCTGTCCCACCCGGACGCGCTCCCACAGGTCGTAAATGACCTGTGCCTCTCCCCGCCGTTCTAGGTCGCGGCCACTCCACAACTGCCGCGCTTCCTGCGTCGGGAAGCGGGCGAGCATCCGCCCCAGCGGGGCAGGCACCGGCCCCATGATCCTCATGAATTCGCTCTCCAGGGTGGCCACGCCGGGACTCCAGCCGCGCGCCACCTGCTCCACGCCCCGGAAGATGGGCGCCAGCACCGCTTCCAGCGGCGCGTCCTGCAACGAGATGACCGTGGCGTCCGCGAAACTGCGCAGGAACAGGTCCGTGTGCCGCTCCTCACGCACGTCCCGCAGGATCAGCGCCCAGTGGCTGCCCGGCCCGGCGGCGCTGCCCACCCGCGTGGCAGAGACCTCCCACCACTCGCGGCGGCCCGGCAGGTGCAGGTCGTACTTGAACGCGGGTTCCGGCGTGTCGTTCAGGTACGTCAGCAGTTCCCGCAGGCCCTGGCGGTCCAACGGCAGCCACGGCCATTCCAGCGGGTGCGTTCCCGGCACCTGCGTACTCGGGTGCAGCGCGCCCATCGCGGCGTTCGCGTAGGCGACCCGGCCGTGCTGCGCGCCGCGCCGGGCGTCCAGAATGCACACGGGCGAGGTGGTGGCCTGCATGCTGCCCTCCAGCAGCGTCAGCCGTTCGGACTGCCGAGCGCGTTCCGGCAGGTCCGTGGCGAACGACAGCACCTTCAGGTCTCCCGCCGCGCTGTGCAGGGGAATCAGGGTGCGTTCCTGCACGGTGCCGCCGGCCAGCAGTTCATCCCAGGCCAGCCGCGCCGGTTCGCGCCGCATCTGCGTCAGCGCCTCCTCGCGCAGCCGCAGCGCCGCTTCCGGTAGGTTCAGCAGCCCGGCGGCCTCCCGGTCGGTGCGCCCGATCAGCTGCTGCGGGGCGCTGTCTGGCGGTAGCGCGGCCGGGTTGGCGTACACGTACCGCCCGGCCGCGTCCGTCACGGCCACGCCCAGCGGTAACTCCTGCAGCACCTGCCGGTAGAACTGCGTGATGGGCCGCAGCGGCGTGACGGGCCGCACCAGCAGCGCCGCGACTCTCCCCGCGCCGGGCAGGTCGTAGCGCACGCCGCGCAGCTGCACCGGCAGCGCCTCGTGGTCGGCGGTCCCGTGAAGGGCGCTGCGCAGCGTGAAGTCCCGCCGGTCCGGCAGCGTGCCCTGAAGCAGGAACACCTGCGCGGCCCGGTGCAGTTCCTCGCGGTCGTGCGGCAGGCACAGCTGCGTCAGCGGCTGCCCGAGCAGCTGAGCGGCCGTCCAGCCGCTCAGGGCCAGGAACGCTTCGGATACGCCCAGCACCTGAAGGTCGCCGTCAACCACGATGACCGGGTCCATACTGCCCGTCAGGGTGCGCAGCGCGGTCACGTCGGGTTCGGTCAGGCGGTCCAGCATCGACGTTCAGTATCTCCCGCGCAGCGTCACTGTCCTCTTTCGTGGATTCCGTGGGAGAACCCATGACGGGCAGCGGAGCCCACCGAGGCGACGGTTTCCCGGGGGCGAAACTGGTCACTGCTGGCAGAACCCGCAAGCGACCTCCGAACTGGTGGGCGATTAATGAATAAGAGGTGAATTCCCTGAGGGCCTACCGGGTAACCCCGGAGGGATTTCGTAAGGGCCGCCGTTGAATACTCTCTTGTATGCACTCATCCGGCACCCAGACTGATCAGGACGCAGTGATCCTGTCTGCCCTGCTGGGCAGTGTAGAGGCTCTGGCTGTCGTCGACGCCGTCACCCTGCACATTCTGGGAACGACCGACGCCTTCACAGCCCGGTTGCAGCGGAGCCGGCGTTCACTGGACGGGCTGCCCTTCTGGCCTCTGTTCCCGGCCGCAGAGCGCGACCACGCACTGGAACGGCTGCGGACACTCGCCCAGACTGGTGAACCCTGCCCGGCCTCTCCGTTCGCCCTGCTGGACGCCGCCGGGCAGGCCGTGCACACGGACCTGACCGGCGTCCGGTTGCCCCTGCCCGGCGGCCAGCAGACCCTGCTGCTGACCCTGGGGTCCTGCGGTGAGGGCGCGCCTCCCCCGTCCCTGCTGGCCGACGTGCTGGATAACCTGCCGCTGGACGTCGCCGCGTTCGACCTGCAGGGCCGTTACCTGTACGTGAATCCGGCGGCCATCCGCGACCCGGCCGTCCGGGCCGGCGCGATCGGCCTGACGCACCGCGAGTACGGTCAGTGGCGCGGCCACCCGGCCCGCCGGACCGCAACGCGTGACCATCACTTTCAACTGGCGGGTGAAGGCGCGGTCCAGCAGTGGGAGGAATACTTCCGCACGCCCGGCGGCCACAAGATCATCCGCCGGGCGCTCTGGCCAGTGACCGGCCAGGACGGCCAGGTCCGCCTGCTCATCGGGTACGGGTCCGACGTGACTGCCTCGCCCGAGCAGACCCAGCGCGTGACACTTCTGGAAACCATGGTCAACACCTCCGTGGACCCGCTGCTGGTCGTGGACGCCCGCCCCGGCCCCGCCTACCTGAGCGTGGTGTACGGCAACCCCGCCCTGCATGCATTCCTGCGCAGCCACGGTCTGGACCAGCTGCCCGAGACGCCCATGCCGGACTGGCCGCTGGGTGAGGGCAACCGCCGCGCCATCATGGACATGCTGGGCCGCCTGCATCCCACCGAGCTGCGCCGTGACGTGCTGTACCTGCCCGACGCGCACCAGTGGGCCGAGGTGAACATCAGTCCCATCCGGGACGACGACACCTGCGTCTACTGGGCCATCAACCTGCGCGACGTGACCGAGGCGTACCAGACGGCCGAGGTGCAGACTCAGGTGGCCCGCGCCAACCGCCTGGCCCTGAGCGGCTCCCCACTGCACGGCAGCATGGCGGCCCTGCTCGGAGGCGTGGCAGCCGCGCATCCCGGCTGGCGACCGGCGCTGGTCATCGCCAACCACGCCGGCATGCAGCAGGTGATCGGGACGATCAGCGACGAGTTCACGGAGCGCGTGGAAAGGGAACCGCTGGCCACCATGGAACGGTTCTGGCAGCTGACCGACCCTGACGGGCAGGGCGAACCGCTGATCGTGCCCGACCTGCTGCACGCCGACCTGCCCGACCCGGCGGCGCAGGCCATGACCCCGCACCTGGGCGTGCGTAGCGTCGTGCAGCTTCCCCTGTACGGCCGCGCCGGTCAGCTGCTGGGCGTGCTGATCGCCGCGCACCCGGACCCGCACCGCTGGTCGGGGCCAGTGCTCGAAGACCTGCGGCGGCGCGTGTCGGCCGCCGCCATGCTGGTCGAACAGCACGCGCAGCAGGAACGGCTGGCCGCGCTGGCCTTCACGGACCCGCTGACCGGCCTGATGAACCGCGTCACGCTGAGCGAACACCTGGACCGTCAGTTGCGCGGCGAGGCCCGCCCGGACCAGCGGCTGGCATTCGGCCTGATGGACCTCGACCGGTTCAAGTTCCTGAACGACGGGTACGGCCACCCGGCTGGCGATCAGCTGCTGCGCCAGCTGGCCGGCCGACTGGACGCCGTGTGCGCCCGGCACGGCGTTCAGGCACTGGCCCGCATGGGCGGCGACGAATTCGCGCTGCTGGTCGACGCTGCGCGCGTGCCTGCCCTGACCGTCGACCTGAGTGCGGTGTTCGACACGCCGTTCGAGATCAGCACCGGAACCGTCAGCGGCGGCGCTGGCAGCAGCCTCGTGCTGCTCCAGGCGTCACTGGGCTGGAGCGTCTACCCGGACACCGCCGCCGACGCCAGCGAACTGCACCAGCAGGCCGACGCCGCCATGTACGGCGCCAAGCGCCGCCAGGTGTTCTCGCAGGTGTTCGAGCCGGTCGCGCGCACCGGCCTGCAGACCCTGACGCTGGAAACGGCGTTGCGCGAGAGCCTGCGCAACGGCGACTTTCATCTGGTGTTCCAGCCGCAGATCGGTGTTCGCCGTGGCACCCTCGTCGGGGCCGAGGCGCTGCTGCGCTGGACCCACCCGGTCCTGGGGACCGTGCCGCCCGACCAGTTCATTCCCGTCGCGGAGATGGGCGGCCTGATGGGCGCACTGGGTGCCTGGGTGCTGCGCACCGCCTGCCAGGAAGCTGCCCGCTGGACCGGCGTGTGCCTGAGTGTCAACGTGTCCAGTCTTCAACTGAATGCCCCGGATTTCGCCTCGGAAGTCCGCGCCGCCCTGACCGGCAGCGGCCTCAGTGCCCGCCGACTGGTTCTGGAAGTCACGGAAACCGGCCTGGTCGACAACCCCGCCCGCACCCGCGAAACACTCCAGGCGCTGCGGGACGAGGGCGTGCGCATCAGCATCGACGATTTCGGCACCGGGTATTCCTCGCTGGTCAGCGTGCGGACCCTGCCGGTCGACGAACTGAAAATCGACCGTTCCTTCATTCACGACCTGGGTCAGGACTCTCAGGCGGGCCGTGAAAGCCGCGCTATCGTGAGCGCCAGTGTTCTCATGGCGCACGCCATGGGCATCGACGTGGTCGCCGAGGGCGTCGAGACATCCGAACAGGCCGCGCAACTCGCTGAACTCGGCTGCGACCTGATGCAGGGCTGGCTGTACGCGCCGGGCCTGAGTGCCGAACAGTTCGCGCGGTGGCGGGCGCAGTGGCCGGAGCGCGTCACCGCTCCGGGACTCCCTGCCCAACCTGAACGCCCGGACTGACCCGGACCCGGGTCGAGAGGCGCTGTAACCCATTCAGCCGGACTCCCTCTGTGGCATGTTTTCTCATGACGCCATTCCTCGCAGAACGGCTCTAGACTTTTTTCTCCCCCACGCTGCTGGCGGTGACGCGCAGCATGGCGTCCGCCTCGGGGCGGTGGGTCAGCAGCGCGGCGTACAGCGCTTCGAGCAGCAGCAGTTGACTGGTCAGGGTGTCCAGCACGCCGTCGGTCATGGGGTCTTCCTGACTGGCGGTGAACAGGACGGCGCTGGCGTGCCGGGTGATGGGGCTGGCGGCGCGGTGCGTGACGGCCACGGTGTACAGCCCGCATTCCTGCGCGAGTTTCAGGTGCCCGATGGTATCGAGGGTGCTGCCGGTGCCGCTCAGGCCGATCACGACGCTGCCGCGCGGCAACGTCGAGATACTGACGGCCGCGAGGTGCGGGTCGGGGTAGGTGGCGGCGGGCACGCCGATGCGCAGCAGGCGGTGCGCGAAGAACTGCGCGGTCAGGCTGCTGTTGCCCTGCCCGGTCAGGTCCACGCGCGGGGCGCGGGAGAGGCGCTCGGCGACGTCCCCGGTGACCTGGGCGTCCAGCAGGCGGGCGGTGCCTTCGAGGCTGCGAACGGCCTGCTGCGTGAGGCGCTGCATCTGGCTGGGCGCGTCGGTGCTGGCGTGCGGGCCGCCCTGCGGGTGCATGCCGCCCAGGTCGCTGGCCAGCGCGATCTTGAAGGCGTGAAACCCGGCGTAGTTCAGTTTGTGGCACAGCCGGGTGATGGTGGCCTCGCTGACCCCGGCGCTCAGGGCGACCTCGGTGATGGTCTGGTGAACGGCGGTGTCGGCGTGCGCGGTGACGTGATCGGCCACGCGGCGCAGGCTGGGGGACAGCGAATCGGCGTGCAGGCGGATGCGGCCGAGTGCGCCGCCCGTTCCGGTGGTGCTGCGGGTCATGCGTCGGGGCTCCTGCGGGTGGGGGTGGGCCAGAGGGTGGGGTGGGGCGACGGTCTGATAGTGCGACGGTAGCGCCTGAAAAGAATTCTTGTCAATGTGCCGTCCTGTTGACGCAGGAGTTTCAGGTCGGCGGGTGGGGTGGGCAGGGGCGCGGGGGCCGTTGTCAGCGGGCCGGTCGGCCTGTCTGGACGGGGCGGGCCTCCTGACAGGCACATTGAATGAAAATTAATTTTGACTTAAAAAAATTGACAGAAATTATTTTCACTCCTAGAGTGAAGCGAGCCGCGTTCCGACTTCCCTGCCTGCCAGACCGTGGAGGCCCTCCGCAACCCAGCCCGACCCGAGTGACTGCCGCCCCGGCAGCCCACCGGTCACGCCCCATGCGGCCCACCGCGCCCCTGCCCGGCCACCACCATGAACGCGAAGCATCCTTCCAACCTTCTTCGCAGGAGTTCACCGTGACCACACCCAACACCACCGCGCCCGGCACCGTGCCGGGCAAACCGCCCCGCAAGACCGCCTTCGCCGCCCTGCAGGAGATCGGCAAGGCCCTGATGCTCCCGGTCGCGGTGCTGCCCGCCGCCGGGTTGCTGCTGGGCTTCGGCTCGGCCTTCAACGACCCCAGTTACTCCTGGTACGCCAGCATCCCCGACTGGCTGCACTTCGTCGGCAAGATGATGGTCGGCGCGTCCGACGTGATCTTCGGGAACCTGCCCGTCATCTTCGCGCTGGGCGTCGCCATCGGCCTCGCGGGCGGCGCGGGCGTGGCGGCCCTGGCCGCGCTGGTCGGCTTTCTGGTCATGCACGCCACCATCAGCGCCTACCTGGGCCTGGGTGACGCCGCGACCTTCGACACCCTGAGCGCCGCCAGCAAGGGCGCGTACGCCAAGGTGCTGGGCATCAACTCGCTGCAGACCGGCGTATTCGGCGGCATCCTGATGGGCCTGCTCGCCGCGTTCCTGTACAACCGCTACAAGGACATCCGCCTGCCCGCCTTCCTGGGCTTCTTCGCGGGCCGGCGCTTCGTGCCGATCGTCACGGCCGCCTCGGCCATCGTGGTCGGCATCCTGCTGACCTACCTGTGGCCGCCGGTGCAGCAGGGCCTGAACGCCTTCTCCACGGTCGCGACCGAGGGCGCGCCCGTCGCGGCCAGCGGCATCTTCGGCTTCGTGAACCGCCTGCTGATCCCGTTTGGCCTGCACCACATCTGGTACCAGCCGTTCTGGTTCATTGCCGGTGAGTACACCACGCCCGACGGCAACGTCGTACACGGCGACCTGACCCGCTACATCGCCGGGGATAAGAGCGCCGGGATCTTCATGACCGGTTTCTTCCCGATCATGCTGTTCGCCCTGCCCGCCGCCGCGCTGGCCATCGTGCAGGAAGCCCGCCCGGAGCGCCGCAAGGTCATCGCCGGGATCATGGGCAGCGCCGCCCTGACCTCCTTCCTGACCGGCATCACCGAACCGATCGAGTTCTCGTTCATGTTCGTCGCGCCGCTGCTGTACGTCTTCCACGCCGCCATGACCGGCCTGAGCTTCATGGTCATGAACATCCTCGGCTCGCACAGCGGCTTCACCTTCAGCGGCGGGGCCATCGACTACTTCCTGCTGATGCCCAAAAGCACCCGCGCGTGGCTGGTGCCCGTCGTGGGCCTCGTCTTCGCCGCCGTGTACTACGTGGTGTTCCGCGCCGTGATCCGCCGTTTCAACATCATGACCCCCGGCCGTGAGGAGGTCAGCAGCGAGGACACCGCCGCCGCCACCGTCCGCGCCGCCGGCGGGGACCGCGAACTGGCCGTGGACATCCTGCGCGCCCTGGGCGGCCCCAGCAACATCAGCAACCTTGACGCCTGCATCACCCGCCTGCGCGTCAGCGTGAACGACAAGAGCCGCGTGAATAAAAGCCAGCTTCAGATGCTCGGCGCGGCCGGTGTCCTCGAAGTCGGGAACAGCGTGCAGGCCGTGTACGGCACCCGCAGCGACCAGCTGAAAGAGGAGATGCGCCGCGTGATCGAGGAAGGCGCGTACACCGAGGCCAACCCCGCCGCGACCCGCCCCGCCGACGCCGCGCCCGCCCAGGTCCGCACCGGCCCGCCCGCCCCGGCCATCACCGCCCAGCCCAACCCCATTCCGCAGACGACCGGCGGCGCACCTGCCCTGCCCGCCGACTTCACGCTGCCCATGCCGGGGCGCGTGCTGCCCATCACGGACGTGCCTGACCCCGTCTTCAGCGGCCGGGTCATGGGCGACGGCTTCGCCATCGAACCCACGGGCGGCCGCGTCGTCGCCCCCGTCAGCGGCGAGGTCGTCACGCTGTTCCCCACCGGGCACGCCATCGGCCTGCGCGCCGACAACGGCCTGGAAGTCCTCGTGCACGTCGGGATCGACACGGTCAGCCTGAACGGCGAGGGCTTCACCGCCCGCGTCGCCCAGGGCGACCGCGTGACCGCCGGGCAGACCCTGGTGGACGTGGACCTGGACGCCGTGCGCCCCCGCGTGCCCAGCCTGATCACGCCCGTGATCTTCACCAACCTCGCCCCGGACCAGAGCGTGCAGATCGACGGTCAGACCGTCACCCTCAAGTCCTGAAGTCCGGCGCCTGACCCTCAAGCCCGCGCGGGCGGCCATGACGTTCGCCCGCGCCCCCACCCTTCAAGGAGACACCACCATGGAACAAGAGTTTCCACTTCCCTGCTGATGTCGTGTCACGCGGCGTCAAGCAGGGGGCCGTCCTGCTCCATCCCGGTCAGGACGTACTTTTCGGCATTCTGAGCTGCCTGCCGTTGTGCGGCCCGCCACGTCATTCCCGGTACTTCCCTACGCACCCGTAACACCGCGTGAAAGGCCTCCACCACGCACCACACCCAGTTCTCCTGCGCCTGGATCGTCCGGCAATGACAGCGTCCCAGTCCCAGGTTCTGCTTGAAGAACCGGTGAATCACCTCAATTCCCCAGCGGGCCTTCCAGGCCCGCAGCAGTGAGCGAACCGTGACGTCACCACCAAACGTGCTGAACAGGAAAAACCGTGTCCACTCCCCGTGCACCTTGCGCCACACGATCAGGACATCGAACCCACCGACCTCACGGGTGACCGACAATCGACGGACACGCCACCCGAACTCCGCGTACAGGTGGCAGCGTTCTGGAGGGAACTGCCGACTCAGCGCACCGAGGGTGAGTCCCTCACCCTCGAACTGCACGGTCATATTGGCTTTGGCACGGATCAATACCGGAATCTGATGCTCGCGACTGAAGGTCACAGCCGCGTCCCGCCCGAACTCCCCATCCAGGAGGAGACCCGCCATGGGGACGCCCGCCGCGAGGCAATCCTGGACGACGTGGATCATTTCCTGAGTCGCTGTACGGTAAGGATAGCGCTCTGTATGCAGGGCCTGGGAAACCTTGAAGCGCTCCAGCAACGGAACTGGATCTTCACCGAACCTGACCAGGGCCGCGGAGGTGAACTGATGGCCCAGACGGGTCTGGGCCTGACCGCTGTAGTGGTAGTTCACGCCTTCCATCGTCCGTCCGGCGTGGGGCACCATGACGAAATCAATGGCCAGGAACGCGCCCTCCGGCGCGTTCCTGGCTCGACGCTTGAAGTCCTCCGTGGAGGCGAAGGAGTCCCGCGCCATCTCTTTGGAGATGGCACTTTTACACAGGGTGCTGTAGGGGATGAGGCCACTGAGGCTGGTGACCCGGTTCAGCTGAGCGGTGATGATGCTGTGCGGTAGGCTGGGGATGCGAGGCATAGTCACTTCGCATAAAGGCCCATGAGACCGGGGAATTTCAAGCCCCTGCCTCCTGGGCCTTCGTGCTGGTCGCTATTCCCTCGCCTGTGGAAACTCTTGATGGAACAGAACTTCATCGTCACCGCCGAACACGGCCTGCACGCCCGCCCCGCCGCCCAGCTCGTGCAGGTGGCCTCGCCGTTCGCCAGCGCCATCGAACTCGTCACCGCCGACAGGGCCGTGAACCTCAAGAGCATGATGTCCGTCATGGGTGTGGGCCTCGCCAGCGGCGCCAGCTTCAGCGTCCGCGCGACCGGCGACGACGCGCAGGCTGCCGTGGACGCCATTGCCGCCCGCCTGGAAGAACAGGGCCTCGCCCGCCGTGCCTGACCCGGCCCTCACGCCCGCCGCCGCTCCGGTCACGCTGAGTGGCGTGGCCGCCTCGCCCGGCACCGGCATCGGCCCGGCCTTCATCCTGAGCGCCCCGGACCTGAGCTTCGAGACCCTGACCGGACAGGACCCGGCCGCCGAGCGTGTCCGCCTGGACGCCGCGCTGGCCGGGAGCCGCACGGACCTGCACGGGGTGCGCGAGGGCGCCCGCGCCCGCCTGGGCGACGATGCCGCCGCGATCTTTGACGCACACCTGCTGCTGCTGGACGACCCGGAACTCGGCGCGGCCATTCAGGAATCCCTGACCGGCGGCGCGAACGCCGAGGCCGCCGTGCACGGCGCGTTCGAGGCGTTCATCGGGATGTTCGAGAGTCTGGACGACCCGTACCTGCGCGAGCGGGCCGCCGATCTGCGCGACCTGCGCGCCCGCGTGCTCTCGCACCTGCTGGGCCGACCCCTGGCCAGCCTGGCCGAGCTGCGCGAGCCGGCCATCGTGGTCGCGCACGACCTGACGCCCAGCGACACCGCCGGACTGGACCCCGCCCTGGTGCGGGGTGTCGTCACGGCCGTGGGTGGGCGCACCAGCCACAGCGCGATCATGGCGCGCGGCCTGGGCCTGCCCGCCGTGGTGGGCGTGGGCGAGGCCGCCCTGGCGGGCCTGACGCGCGGCACGCCGCTGATCGTCAGCGGCGACGCGGGCACCGTGACCGTCCACCCGGACGCCGCCGCCCTGAACGCCGCGCAGGCCGCGCAGGCCGCCGCGCACGCCGAACACGCCCGCCTGGACGCCCTGAAAGGCCAGGAGGGCCGCACCGCCGACGGACTGCGCGTGGAACTCGCCGCGAACATCGGCTCGCCCACCGAGGTGCCGGGCGCCCTGAACGCCGGAGCAGAGGGCGTGGGCCTGTACCGCACCGAGTTCCTGTTCCTGGGCCGCGACGACCTGCCCGGCGAGGACGAACAGTACCGCGCCTACCGCGCCGTGCTCGAAGGCATGGCGGGCCGCCCCGTGATCATCCGCACGCTGGACATCGGCGGCGACAAGGCCCTGCCCGCCCTGGGCCTCCCGCACGAGGAGAACCCCTTCCTGGGCTTCCGTGCGATCCGCCTGTGCCTCGCGCGGCCGGACCTGTTCCGCGTGCAACTGCGCGCCCTGCTGCGCGCCAGCGTGCACGGCCAGCTGCACGTGATGTTCCCCATGATCGCCACCGTGCAGGAATTCCTGGACGCCCGCGCCCACCTCGACGCCGCGCGCGCCGAACTGACCGCCGAGGGCGTGCCAGTTGCCGCCGACATTCCAGTCGGGATGATGGTCGAGATTCCGGCCGCCGCCGCCCTGAGCGAGCAGTTCGCGCGGCACGCGGACTTCTTCAGCGTGGGCAGCAACGACCTGATCGGGTACGCCATGGCCGCCGACCGCATGAATGAGCGCGTGGCGAACCTGTACCAGCCGCTGAACCCGGCCGTGCTGACCCTGATCGCCCTGACCTGCCAGGGCGCCGCCCGCCACGGCCGGTGGGTGGGCGTGTGCGGCGAGATGGCCGGCGACCCGCTGGCGCTGCCACTGCTGGTCGGGCTGGGTGTCACGGAACTGTCCATGAGCTCGCCCGCGCTGCTGCCGCGCCGCGAGCAGGTGCTGAACCTGAACGCCGCGCAGGCCCGCGAACTGGCCGCGCACGCCCTGACCCTCAGCCACGCCGCCGAGGTCGAGGCCGCCGTGCGCGCCGCCTACCCCCACCTGACCCCCACCGATGCCTGACGGAGCGGGCGTGACGGTCCTGCGCGGCCTGCTGCTGATGCCCGGCCCGCAGGGGAGCCTCGCGCCGGGCCGCCTGACCCTCCAGGGCGGCCTGATCCGCGCCGTGGAACCCGACCCGCAGGCCCCGCGTGACTGGGTGATCCTGCCCGGCTTCGTGGACACCCACGTTCATGGCGGCGGCGGCGGGGACACCATGGACGGCCCGGACGGCGTGCGCACCCTGGCCCGCCTGCACGCCCGCCACGGCACGACCACGCTGCTGCCCACCACCATCACCAACCCCTGGGAGGCGGTGCTGGAGGCGCTGCGCGGCGTGGCCGAGGTCATGCGTACGGGCGTGCCGGGCGGCGCGGACATCGCGGGCGCCCACCTGGAAGGGCCGTTCATCAGTCCTGGCCGTCTGGGTGCGCAACCGCCCTGCGCAGTGGGCCCCACCGAGGTGCTGGTGACGCAGGTCATTGCGACGGGTGTCCTGCGGGCCGTGACCCTCGCCCCGGAACTGCCGGGCGCGCGGGAAGCGGCCCTGGCCTTTGCCCGCGCGGGCGTGCGGGTCGGGATCGGGCACACCCGCGCCGACGCCGATACCGTGACCGGCCTGCTCGCGCTGCTGAGTGCGGCGGGCGCGCAGACCTGCGCGACGCACCTGTTCAACGCTATGGGCGGCGTCGAGGGCCGCGCCCCCGGCGTGCCCGGCGCGCTGATGGCCGACCCGCACGCCACGCTGGAAGTCATTCTGGACGGCATTCACCTGCACGACACGGCCGTGCGTCTCGCGCGGGCCGCCGCGCCGGAACGCCTGATCCTGATCACGGACGCCATGCGCGCCGCCGGACTCGGTGACGGTCCCAGCGAACTCGGCGGGCAGCCCGTCACGGTACGCGGCGGGAAGGCCACCCTCCCGGACGGCACCCTCGCCGGCAGCGTCCTGACCATGGACGCCGCCCTGCGCCGCGCCGTCGCCGCCGGCATTCCCCTGCCGGAAGCGAGCCGCATGGCCAGCCTGACCCCGGCCCGCTCGGTCGGCCTGCACGACCGGGGCGAACTCAGGCCCGGTCTGCGCGCCGACCTCGTCACCCTCGACCCGGACCTGACCGTGCAGGCCGTGCATGTCGCCGGAGTGCCCATCGCCGGAACACCTGTGGCCGCCCCCCCCACCCTGGAGAACCCATGACCGATCCTCTGATGTTGCAGGAAGCCCGGCAGTCCCCGGACGTCACCCGCCGCCAGCTCGCCGAAAACGCCGACGTCAGCCGCGCACTGGCCGCCGCCATCCGCGCCCTGAAACCCGCGTACGCCGTCACCATCGCGCGTGGCAGCAGCGACCACGCCTGCACGGTCCTCAAGTACGCCCTGGAAACCCAGCTGGGCCTGCCGGTCGCCAGCCTCGGCCCCAGCGTTCACACCCTGTACGGCGCGCGGCTGGACCTGCGCGGCGCCCTGGTGATCGCCGTGTCGCAGAGCGGCGCGAGCCCCGACGTGGTCGAGAACGTCCGCGCTGCCCGCGAGAGCGGCGCCCTGACCGTCGCACTCGTGAACGTGGAGGACAGTGACCTGGCGCGCGCCGCCGAGTTCGTCTTGCCGCTGCGCGGTGGTGAGGAACGCGCCGTGGCCGCCACCAAGAGCTACCTCGCCAGCCTGACCGCCCTGCTGCCCGTCATCGCGGACCTCAGCGGCGACGAGGCACTGCTGCGAGGCCTGCATGCCCTGCCCGCCGCGCTGGAAGCCACCCTGGCCCTCGAAGGACAGGCCCGCGACCTGGCCGACCGCTACCGCTTCGCGGAGAACCTGATCGTCCTCACGCGCGGCCTGCACTACGGCGTGGCGCAGGAAGCCGCCCTGAAACTCAAGGAAACCAGCGGCATTCACGCCGAGGCGTACTCCGCCGCCGAGTTCAGCCACGGCCCCAAACGCCTGCTCGCCGAGGGCCTCCCGGTCCTGGCCTTCACGCCCGCCGATCAGGCCGGGGCCGCCACCCGCGCCGCGCTGGACGCCCTGCAGGCCGACGGCGCGGACCTGCGCACCATCGGCCCCGCCAGCGGCAGCACCCTCACCACGCCCGGCACCGGGCACGGCCTGACCGACACGGTCCCCAGCGCCCTGGCGTTCTACCTGTTCGCCGCGCACCTCTCACTGGCACGCGGCCTGAACCCCGACCAGCCCCCGCTGCTCAGCAAGGTCACGAAGACCCGCTGAGCCCCCGCCGGCATCAGGCCGTGCCCGGCTGCCCGGTGGGCGCAGGCGCGCCCTGCACGGGGGCGCGGCCCAGCAACAGCGGCGCGGCGAACACCAGCAGCGCCGCGGCGGTCAGCGCCTCCTGCGTGCCCATGACCGTGCCCAGCCAGCCGCCCAGCGCCGCGCCCAGCGGCAGGCTGCCCCACAGCAGCGTGCGCGAGGCGGTCGCCACCCGCGCCTCCATGCCGGCCGGGGAGAGTGACTGGCGCAGCGCGTCCTGCCGGATGTTGTACGTGACCACGCAGGCCGTCCCGGCGGCGCGGCCCAGCATGATCAGCGCCAGTCCCAGCGCGCCCGGCGCGGCCAGCGGCACCAGCAGGCCCGCGCCCGCCAGGGCCAGCAGGCCGCCGCGCATGACCCGGTCGTCCGGCATGCCCGACAGGCGGCGGCTCAGGGACGCGCCCACCAGTCCGCCCAGCCCGCCCACCGTCAGGGTCAGGCCCATCACGACCGGCGCCACCTGCCACACGCGCAGCAGGTGAAACGACAGCAGCGTGAACGTCATGGCCCGCGCGAAGTTCACGAACGCCGCCGTGACCGCCAGCCGCCGCAGCAGCCCGTGCCGCCACACGAACGCCATGCCGCGCGCTGCGTCCCCGAACAACGTGCCCCGCCCGTCACGGCCCGCCAGTACCGGGGCGCGCAGGCCCAGCAGGCGCAGGCTGGCCGCCAGGAAACTCAGGGACTCACCCAGTAGCGCCGCCGCCGCGCCTGCCTGCGCGATCAGCAGGCCGCTCAGGCCCGGCGCGGCGGCCAGCGCCGCCTGCTCTCCGGCCTGCACGGCCCGGTTCGCGTCCCGGCGGTCCTCGAAGTGCGCCAGCCAGCGCTGAGTGGACGCGTCGTGCAGCGCCCCCAGGCTGCCCAGCAGCAGCGCCATACCCGCCAGCAGAGGGGCGGACAGCGCGCCCGCGTGCGCCAGTCCCGCCGCGCCCAGCAGCAGCGCCCCGCGCGCCACGTTCATGCCCAGCATGGCCGCGCGGGGCGGCAGGCGGTCTGCGGCGGCGCCCAGCAGCAGACCCAGCAGCAGGTGCGGCAGGAACGCTGCCGCCGTGATCAGCCCCAGCGTCAGGGCGGTGCTGCCCGGCAGGGTCGAGGCGATCACCGGCAGGCTCAGCCCGCCCAGTTGCTGCCCCGCCGCGCTCAGCGCCGCCGCCTGACCCAGCGCGGACGGCGCGGACGGAACCGGTGCGGGGGGCAGGGGAGTGGCCAGAGCAGTGGGCGGAGTCACGGCCTGCCCACCCGGTCGCCCGGCGCCGCTTCGCCCTGCGCGGCACTGGGGTGCGCGGCGCCGCGCAGGCGGGCAGCGAACCACGCGGCCTGCCCGTCCAGTTCGGCGGCCGTCTCGCCCAGCAGCATCAGGCCTGCGCGGTCCGTGCCGCCCCAGGGAGCCGCGTGTGAGATCAGCACCGGCACGGCGCGGCCCTCCTGCCAGCCTTCCAGCAGCACGCCGCTGAGGGTGTCGGGCGCGCAGGTGCTGGTCAGGATTTCCAGCCGCGCCTGAAGTCCATGCGCCCGGAGTGCTGGTCCCAGCAGCGCGGCCAGCGTTCCGCCGGTCAGGCGGGGGTTCACCTCGGCCACCAGCAGGGGCGCCCCCGCGCCGGGGTCCATCAGGTCCACGCCCAGCACGCCCCGGAATCCCCGCGCGGCGCAGGCGAGCGCCACCTCCGCTCCCAGCGCGGCGCACCCGGCCTCACGCGCCAGCGGGCGGAGCTCCACGCCGCTGAAGCGCGCGCCGACCAGCCGCTGCACCGTCACGCCCAGCACGGTCACGTCGCCCGGACCGCGCACCGCCACCTGCACGCTCGGACTGGACTCCAGGTGCAACCGGGCCTCCAGCACCAGCGGCGCGCCCGCCGGGTAGCGCGCGGCAGCCGCTGCGGCCTCCTGCGGGTCCGCGCAGAAGACCACGTCCGCCCCGCCGCCCGTGGGCGCGAAACTGGCCTTCACGACCACCGCGCCGCCCAGCTCGGCGGCGACCGCGCGCACGGCGTCCGCTTCGTTGGGGGTCACCCGGCGTGGCGGCAGGCAGGCCGTCAGCGCGGAGAGCCGCGCCTTGTCCGCCAGTTCCGTCAGCAGGTCCGGCGGCAGCGCCGCGTCACGCTCCGCCAGGTCTGCCGGATGCTGCGGGAACATCGTCACGAGCGGCCCGAACTCGCCGCGCAGGGTCCGCAGCGCCTCCCGGTACGACGCGCGGTCCCGGTAGGTCACGACCCGCGCCGGCAACTCGAAGCCCACCTGCCGGAACAACCGGGCCTGCTGCGGCGTCCACGCGCTCTCGTGCGCGGCCAGTCCCAGCCCGCCCATCAGCTGGTTCGTGCCACCCAGTCCCAGGTCGGTGTGCAGGTCGCTGCGACCGAACAGCGGATTCTCGAACGGCAGCCGGTACGTGACCGCGCCCCCCGGCAGCACGTCTGCCGGACGCAGCGACAGGGACGGACGGAACGGGCGGCGCGCGGCAGGGAACGGCGAAACAGGATGCGTCAAGACATCACTCCCGGAAGGTAGCTGGGGCGGAGGCGCGCGGGTCAGTCAGCCCGCCCGGGCCTGGACCCGACCGGACGCAGACACGACGGAACGCAGACACGACGGAACGTGAACGGAACTGCGTGCAGTATTCCCGTCCGCTTCCCGACTGTCGAGCAGAAATGACCATCCGCGCCCACAGCCCACGGTGTCCGGCCAGTCGCTCCCGGCCACCCTCATCCTGCTGCTGTCAGGCCGGGCTGTTCCCGCCCGTGTCGCTCTCGTGTGTGTCGCCCTCGTGGGGTTCGCTTTCCTGCGGATCGCTGCCTCCGGTGAGGCCGGGCAGGTCGCCGCCGGTGAAGCGTTTGGTGAGCCAGCGGTCGAAGCGGGCCATGTTGTTCGCCTGCCGCTCGAAGGCGGCGTTGATGGCCCGCAGGCGGGTGTGCAGCGCTTTCAGGCGGTCGTCGTCCAGCGGAATGTCGGCGCGGGTCCAGTCGCGGCGGTAGTGACCGTGAATGTCGTGCGTGGCGCGGCGCAGGATGACCATGTCCCGCGCCTCCTCCAGGGTCATGCCCAGGGCGCGGAGGTCGATCAGGTCGCGCAGCAGCCGCAGCGAGTACGGGCCGTACAGCGCCCGGCCGGACGCCGTCACCTGATCGGGCGTCAGGAGGTGCAGTTCGGCGTAGTGCATGACGGTGCGGCGGGTCACGCCAGCCTCGCGGGCCAGTTCGGCGGTCGTGTAGAAGGTCGGGGCGGGCTGGGGCGGGGCGTGTTGGGTTGGGGCTGGGTCGGTCACGGCGTGATGATCACTTTACCGGTCACGCGGCGCTCCAGCAGGTCGCGCATGGCGCGCGGGCCGTCCTCCAGGGCGTAGCGTTCGCTGACCAGGGGCCGCACCGTGCCGTCCATGACCCACCCGGCCAGCCGGGCGAGGTTGCGGGCGTTCCCGGCGGGGTCGCGGCGCGCGAATTCGCCCCAGAACACACCCACGATCGACGCGCCCTTCAGCAGCGGCAGGTTCAGCGGCAGGCGCGGGATTTCGCCGCCTGCGAAGCCGATCACGAGGTAGCGGCCGCCCCACGCGACGCTGCGGAAGGCACTCTCGGCCCAGCGGTCACCGACGGGGTCGAGGATCACGTCCACGCCCTGTTTGCCGGTCAATGCTTTCAGGGCGTCTTTCAGGTCGGCCTGTTCGTAGTTGATGACCTCGTCCGCGCCGTGCTGGCGGGCCAGTTCGAGTTTCTCGTCGGTGCTGGCGGCGGCGATCACGCGCGCGCCGAGTGCCTTGCCGATCATGATGGCGGCCAGTCCCACGCCCCCGGCGGCCCCCAGGACCAGCAGCGTCTCGCCGGCTTTCACCTGCCCACGGTCGATCAGGGCGTGCATGACCGTCCCGTACGCCAGGGGCAGCGTGGCGGCCACGCCGAGGTCCATGCCGTCCGGCAGGGGCATGACGGCGGAGGCCGGGGCGTTCAGGTGCGTGGCGAACGCGCCGGTCCCGGTAAACGCCGCGACCCGCTGGCCCACGCTCAGGCCGCGCACGCCCTCACCGACGGCCGTGATGATCCCGGCGGCCTCCGCGCCCGGCGTGAACGGCAGCGGCGGGCGCACCTGATACTGGCCCATGACCATCAGCGCGTCCGGGTAGTTCACGCCGGCAGCGTGCACCTCGATGGTGACCTCGCCGGGAGCGGGGGCGGGCGTGGGCGTGTCGAGGACGGTCAGGGTTTCGGGCTGGTCGAAGGCAGTGCAGGTCAGTGCGCGCATGGGGGTTCCTCCAGGGGAAAGGGGCTTGGGGGGTGGGTTAAGATCGTGCGCCCATCTTAAGTCAACTTGACGCACACGTTCAAAGTTGACGTGTACGTTCATGGTCGGTAGGCTCTGGGTATCCACAGACGCGCGGGGCAGCCCCGACCGGCGGAGCCCGCCCCCACCTTCCCCTTCCCTGTACCCGAGGAGCGACCCGCATGGCCCCCTTCCTGAACCGACGCGACCTGCAATTCCAGCTGTTTGAGGCCCTCGATACCGAGGCCCTGACCGCCCGCCCCCGCTTCGCGGAACACAGCCGCGAGGTGTACGAGGACATCCTGAACGTCGCATACACCGTCGCCGACCGTTACTTCGCCAACCACGCCCGCGAGGGCGACCTGAACGAACCGCACGTCGTGGGGGGCCGCGTACAACTCCCGGCCGCCGTCGGGGACGCCATGCGCGCCTTCCGCGAGGCCGGGTTCTTCAGCGCCCACCACGACGAGGACCTGGGCGGCCTGCAACTGCCGTGGGTGGTCATGCAGGCCGTGCAGGCGCACTTCCAGGCGGCGAACGTGGGCAGCAGCGGCTACCCCTTCCTGACCATCGGGAACGCCAACCTGCAACGCATCTTCGCGTCGCCCGAACAGCAGCAGAAGTACATGCTGCCCCTGCTGGAAGGCCGCTGGTTCGGCACCATGGCTCTCAGCGAACCGCAGGCCGGCTCCGGGCTCGCGGACATCACCACCACCGCCACGCCCCTCGCTGACGGCACGTACGCCATCAGCGGCACCAAGATGTGGATCTCCGGCGGCGAGCACGAACTGAGCGAGAACATCGTGCACCTCGTCCTGGCCCGCATCGCGGGCGGCCCGGCCGGCGTGAAAGGCATCAGCCTGTTCCTGGTCCCGCGCTACCGCGTGCAGGAGGACGGCAGCGTCGGCGAGAGCAACCACGTCGTCCTGGCGGGCCTGAACCACAAGATGGGCTACCGCGGCACCACCAACACCCTCCTGAACTTCGGCGAGGGCGGCCAGACGGTCGGCGAGATCGTCGGCGAACCGGGGCGCGGACTGGCGCAGATGTTCCACATGATGAACGAGGCCCGCATCGGCGTGGGCATGGGCGCCGTCATGCTCGGCACCGCCGGGTACCTCGCCAGCCTGGAGTACGCCCGTGACCGCCGCCAGGGCCGCCACGCCAGCAACAAGGACCCGCACGCCGCGCCCGTCCCGATCATCGAGCACGCCGACGTGCGCCGCCTGCTGCTGCGCCAGAAGGCCTTCGTGGAGGGCGGACTGGCGCTGGGCCTGTACGCCAGCCGCCTCGTGGACGACCTCCAGACCGGCCCCGAAGACGAGCGCGCCGACACGGGCCTGCTGCTCGACCTGCTGACCCCCATCGTGAAAAGCTGGCCCAGCCGGTACAGCCAGGAGGCCCTCAGCGACGCCATTCAGGTCATGGGCGGCGCCGGGTACACCCGCGACTTCCCGGTCGAGATGTACTACCGCGACAACCGCCTCAACCCCATCCACGAGGGCACGGAAGGCATCCAGGGCAACGACCTGCTGGGCCGCAAACTCACCCAGGCAGGCGGACGCGGCCTGGAAGTGCTGCTGGAACGCATCCAGGCCGACCTGAACGCCAGCGACGACCTGGACGGCCTGGAGGACATCCGCGCCGCGCTGCGCACCGCCGTCATCCAGTGCTCGTCCGCCCTGAGCGCCCTGCTGCCCCGCGCCGCCGAACTCGGCCCGGACCTGCTCCTGGCGAACGCGAACAGCGCCCTGGAAATGCTGGGCCACACCGTCGTCGGGTGGATGTGGCTGCGTCAGGCCGCCGCCGCCGCCCGCGCCCTGCCCGGCGCGCGGCCCAGCGACCAGCCGTTCTACCAGGGCAAACTGCACGCCGCGCGCTTCTACGCCACGCACGAACTGCCCCGCGTGCGCGCCCACGCCGACCTGCTCGCCAGCGCCGACCGCACGACCACCGACATGCACACCGACTGGTTCTGACAGCAGAATTCAGAGGCGAACGGCACGCCCCTCAGTGGAACTGAAAACCGCTGTGACACGGACTCCAGCTGGATGGTTTGCAACCACCATTCAACCGGAGTCCGTCTCATACGGATTCCGTTTGTTTCGTTAACAACCCGGGACGGCACCGGGTTGCCAACTCCACGTCCGGAACCCGTTTCTCTCCTACTCGCATCCGCTCGGATTGAATGGCTTATAAAGCCATTCAATCGGAGTCCGTTTCAGTTCAGGCGGCCGTCCACGATGTGCACCACCCGGTCGCACAGGTCCAGCACGCGGTCGTCGTGCGTGACCATCACGGCGGCCCGGCCGCGCTCCCGGACCTGCTGCGCGAGCATCTGCACCACTTCACGGCCACGCGGGCCGTCCAGGCTGGCGGTGGGTTCGTCAGCCAGGATCAGCTGCGGGTCGTTCATCAGGGCGCGCGCGACAGCCACCCGCTGCCGCTGACCGCCGCTGAGAGCGCCCGGGTAGTGACCGGCCCGGTCGCCCAGGCCCAGGGTGCGCAGCAGGGCGTCCGCGTGGGTCCGCCCGGCGTGTGCGTCCTGACCGGCCAGGTGGGTGACCAGCGTCAGCTGTTCGCGCACGGTCAGGTACGGGATCAGGTTGCTGCTCTGAAGCACGAACCCCAGGTGCTTCAGGCGGAAGGCGGGCAGCGCGGCGGCCGGGAGCGCCGTGACGTCCTGACCGGCGATCAGGACCTGACCGGTGGTGGGCCGCAGGAGCGCGCCGGCCAGGGCCAGGAAGGTACTCTTGCCGCTGCCGCTGGGGCCGCTGACCGCGACGAGTTCGCCGGGGCGCACGTCGAGCGTGGTGGGGTGCAGGGCCGTGACGGTGCCGTCGCCGTCCCCGTAGGTTCTGCTGACCGCGCGCAGCGACAGCGTCGGCGGGTTCGGCGGCGAAGTGTGCGGATGGGCGGGCGTGGGCTGGGTGTGCAGTAGGGCCGTCATGCGGGTCTCCTGGGCTGACTGGTGGGGGAGAGGCGGCTGGCGGGGCGGGTCACGCGGGCGGTCATGTGGAGGCGCCGATGGCGATCAGCGGGTCGACGCGGGCAATGCTGCCGAGGCTGAGCAGACTGCTGAACGCCGCGACCGCGATCAGCAGCGCCGACGCGCCCAGCACGGTGGGGACCGTCAGGGTGAACGGCAGACCGGCCGGGAGCAGGGCAGCGGCGCCCAGCGTGACCAGCGCGGCCACCGTGACCGCCAGGACGCTCAGGACCATCATCTGCGCCACGAGACTGCCGGCCAGGGTGCGGGTGCTGGCACCGATCGCCTTGAGCAGCCCGAACTGCGGCGTCTTCTGGAGGGTCAGGACGTAGAAGAACACGGCCAGCACGAAGGCGGCCACGACGATCAGGAACACCTGAATCATGATCAGGCTCCCCTGCTCCTCGCGGTAACCGGGCAGTTCCTGAAGGGCGGCGGCGCGCGTGTGGACGGTCACATCGGCAAGCTGCGCGGCGCGCGCCGCAGCACCTTCGGTGTTCAGGGCGACGGTATTCACGGTGCCCTGCAGGCGGGGGTTCAGGGTCTGCCAGTGCTGCAGGGTGACGAACACGACCGGCTGGTGGTTGAGGCGGGCGGCGCGCGTGAAGCCGATCACCCGGAGGGTTTCACCGCCGGGCTTGAGGGTCAGTGTGTCCCCGAGGGTCACGCCGTCTTCCCGCAGGGATTCGTCGACGACCGCTCCGGTGCTGCCGGCGCTCAGGGGTTGGCCCTGCTGGGCGGCGGGGTTCATGAAGCTGCCGGGTTGTACGCCCATCAGGACGCCGCTGAGTTGCTGGTCGCCGCGGCTGAGGGTGGCGAAGCTCTGCGCGATGGGCGTGGCATCGGGTCCGGCGACGGCCTGAAGGCGCGTCACGGTGTCGGGCGTCAGGAAGGAGCGCGTGAAGACGCCCCCGGCGTCACGGGTGGTCACGAAGTGCGTGGCGGGCGTCTCGATGAGGAGCGCGGCGTTGTCGTGGGCGAGGCCGCGGGTGAGGCCGGTGAGCATGAACACCATGAAGGCGATCAGGGTGACGATGCCGCCGATCAGCAGCGAGCGGAGGCGGTGGTGACGGAGTTCGCGCAGGGCCAGGTACATAGCATCTCCCTTGACTTGGGGCTTGACTTACCGGTCGGTAAGTAGGTTCCTTACCGTACGGTAGGTAAGGAGCAATGTCAATCTGGCCAGCCTGTTGCGCGATGCCTCCTGTCCCGCCGGGCCGCCGTAAATATCCCCGCGCGTTCAAAATTGACGCGCACGTAAACTTTCGCTTATGCTGGCCGGGCAACCCCCATTCATTTCCACCCGGAGGACCCCATGGCCCTGAAAGACCTGTTCAACCTGACCGGCAAGACCGCCCTGATCACCGGAGGCAGCCGCGGCCTCGGCCTGCAGATCGCCGAAGCCCTCGGCGAGTACGGCGCTACCGTCGTCCTGACCGCCCGCAAACAGCACGAACTCGACGAGGCCAGAGCCCACCTCGCGGGCCTGGGCATCACCGCGCACGTGTACGCCAACGACCTCGGCGCGTTCGACACCATCGACCCCCTGATCGAACGCATCCACGCCGACGTCGGCCCGATCGACATCCTCGTGAACAACGCCGGGGCCACCTGGGGCTCACCCACCGTCGACCACCCGCTCGACGCCTGGATGAAGGTCATGAACGTCAACGTGAACGGCCTGTTCCTGATCACCCAGAGCGTCCTGAAACGCTGCATGCTGCCTGCCGGGAAGGGCCGCATCGTGAACGTCGCCTCGGTGGCCGGCCTCCAGGGCAACGACCCCCGCATGGCCCCCACCGTCGCGTACAACACCAGCAAAGGCGCCGTCGTGAACTTCACCCGCGCCCTGGCCGCCGAGATGGCCGACAAGGGCGTCACCGTGAACAGCATCTGCCCCGGCTACTTCCCCACCAAGATGACCAAGGGCACCCTGGCGTACGGCGAGCAGTCCATCCTGGAATCCACGCCCATGCACCGCCTCGGCACCGACCAGGACCTCAAGGGCCTCGCGCTGCTGCTCTCCAGCGATGCCAGCGCCTACATGACCGGCCAGAACATCGCCGTGGACGGCGGCGCTGGCGTCGTATGACCGCGCCCGCCGGAATCCGGCCTGACGAGCTGGCCGCGCACGTCGGCACGCAGGTCGCGCTGTCCGACTGGATCACCGTCGACCAGACCCGCATCGACGCCTTCGCGCACGCCACCGGCGACCACCAGTTCATTCACGTGGATCAGGAGAAGGCCGCGCAGGGACCGTTCGGCGGCACCATCGCCCACGGCTTCCTGACCCTCTCCCTGCTCGCCGGGGAGTTCATGACCCACGGCGGTGCCCCCCACATCGACGGCGGGCGGATGACCGTCAACTACGGCCTGAACCGCGTGCGCTTCATCACGCCGGTCCGCGCCGGGTCACGCCTGCGCAACCGCGCCGTCCTCCAGTCCGCCGAACCCGGCCAGGGCTTCGTGCAGATCACGGTCGCCAACACCATCGAGATCGAAGGAGCCGACAAGCCCGCCTGCACTGCCGAGAGCGTCTTCCGGGTCTACCTGTGACCAGTGCCCCCGCCGACATGCTCGCCATGGCACAGGGTGTGCTGGACGCCCAGCCGTTCAGTACCCTCGTGGGCGCCCGCGCGACCCGCTTCACGCCCACCGAGGTCGAGGTGAGCCTCGCGCTGCGCCCCGACCTGACGCAGCATCACGGGTTCGCGCACGGTGGCCTCCAGGCGACCCTGGCCGATATCACCCTGACGTTCATGGGAGCCGCCGCGCTGGGCCCCAGCGTCCTGACGAGCGAGTTCAAGATCAACTTCCTGCGGCCCGCGCAGGGCGACACCCTGATCGGGCGGGGCAGCGTTCTGAGCGCCGGGAAACGGCAGGCTGTGACCCGCTGCGACATCTACGCCGCGCAGGGCGGGCAGGAGAAACTGGTCGCCACGGCGCTGGGCACCATCGCCCGCGCGGACGTGCCGTGAACCCCGGCGCCGTCTACACCCTGGAGCGGGGCGCAGAGGTCCTGGGCACCCTGACCGTCACGGACGCCGGGATGTTCGCCGTGGACGCCACCTTCGATCCTGCGCCCGCCTTCGACCCGTACCGGGTGCTGTTCGACGAGGACGCCCGGCACGCCCACCTGCTCGTCCATGACGACGACCCCGCACTGCTGGAGCAGGCCGGGGCGATTCAGGAGAGCCTGCTGGCCCTGAACCTCGTGCTGCGCGGCGACGGGAACACCGGGTACCGCACCTTTCTGATCAGCATCGAGGGTGGGAGCGCCAGCTTCCGCCCCCTGACTCCCGAGGAGGAACCCCTATGACCGTATTCGACGTGACCCCCCGCGCCCGCGACCTGCGTGAACGCCTCACCGCGTTCATGCAGGAACACATCTACCCCAACGACGCCGAGGTTCACCGGCAGATCGACACCGGGAACCGCTGGGAACACCTGCCGCTGATCGACCAGCTCAAGCCCAGGGCGCAGGAGGCGGGCCTGTGGAACCTGTTCCTGCCGCCCGCCAGCAGCCGTGACGGGAAGTACGGCGCGGGCCTGAACAACCTGGAGTACGCGGGCCTGTGCGAGATCATGGGCCGCGTCTGGTGGGCGCCCGAGGTCTTCAACTGCTCGGCGCCCGACACCGGCAACATGGAAGTCCTGGCCCGCTACGGCACGCCCGAACAGCAGGAGCAGTGGCTGATTCCCCTCCTGAACGGCGAGATCCGCAGCGCGTTCTCCATGACCGAACCGGACGTGGCCAGCAGCGACGCCACGAACATCCAGTCCAGCATCGTCCGCGACGGCGACGAGTACGTCATCAACGGCGACAAGTGGTGGACGAGCGGCGCGGGCGATCCCCGCTGCAAGATCAGTATCTTCATGGGCAAGACCGACCCGGACGCCGCGAAGCACCTCCAGCAGAGCATGATTCTCGTGCCGCTGGACGCGCCGGGCGTCACCAAGGAACGCATGCTGACCGTCTTCGGCTACGACGACGCCCCGCACGGCCACGCGCAGATGACCTTCCGGGACGTGCGCGTGCCCGCTGCGAACATGCTGCTCGGCGAGGGCCGCGGCTTCGAGATCGCGCAGGGCCGCCTCGGGCCGGGCCGCATCCACCACTGCATGCGCCTGATCGGACAGGCCGAGCGTGCCCTGGAACTCATGATTCAGCGCGCCGGGCAGCGCACCGCCTTCGGCAAACCCCTGAGCGGCCACCAGCACGTCCGCGAGGCTATCGCGCACTCCCGCATGGAGATCGACCAGGCCCGCCTGCTCACCATGAACGCCGCGCACATGATGGACACCGTCGGCAACAAGGAGGCGCGCGGGCAGATCGCGGCCATCAAAGTCGTCGCACCGAACGTCGCGCTGCGCGTCATCGACCGCGCCATCCAGGTGTACGGCGGTGCGGGCGTCAGCCAGGACACGCCGCTGGCCATGATGTACGCCCAGGCCCGCACGCTGCGCCTCGCGGACGGCCCGGACATCGTGCACACCGAAACCGTCGCGAAAGTCGAGATGAAACGCCACGCCGCCCGCCAGGGCTGAAGCCCGGTGAAGGTCAGTCTGAAGACGGTGTCCGGCGAGCGGGTGCTGTTTCTGCCCGAAGGCCTGGGAGAGGTGTACGAGCCGGGACGCGTCGTGGAGCTGGTTCCGGTGATCGGTGGCGTGAAGGTCCGACCTGTCGGTCTCACATTCACCGAGGCGGCAACCCGGCTGTTCACTGAGAAGTCCGGTCTTCTGCACCGCCTCGGTGACGGCGAGTGACAGGGATCAGGTACCCTGTCGTCATCTGTAGTTAAACCGCGTGGAACATGAAGCCGGAAGAGGCTGTCGAGGCAGTGACCGAGCGTTACGGCTGCTCTTCACTCACCAGCAGGTTGCTGGGACATCGATTCAACAACACTGAGGAGCGAAACCATGGAATTCAACGGAAAAGTGATTGTGGTGACGGGAGCGGCGTCCGGGATCGGGCTGGCGCTGGCGCAGCGGTTCGTGAAGGAGGGCGCGGTGGTCGTGGCGTCCGATCGGAACGCGGAGGTCGGCGCGGCGAAGGCGGCCGAGATGGGCGCGCGGTTCCTGGCGGCCGACATCGGGCAGGAGGAGGGCGTCAAGGGCCTGATCGACGACGTGCTGGCCAACGAGGGCCGCATCGACCTGCTGTGCTCGAACGCCGGGATCGCCATCGGCGAGGGACCGGAGACGAGTGACAAGCACTGGGACCTGATTCACCGCGTGAACGTGATGAGTCACGTGTGGGCGGCCCGTCACGTGCTGCCGCACATGCTGGAGCGCGGCGAGGGGTACCTGCTGAACACGGCGTCGGCGGCGGGCCTGCTGACCGAACTGCACTCCGCGCCGTACGCCGTGACCAAGCACGCGGCGCTGGCGTTCGCGGAGTGGCTGGCCATCACGTACGGTGACCGGGGCATCAAGGTCGCCGCCCTGTGCCCGGAGGGCGTGTGGACGCCGATGATCCAGAACGCGCCGCTGCTGCAGCAGACCGCGATCACCACCGATGAACTGGTCGAGAAGACCCTGGAAGTCCTGCGTGCCGACGGCTTCCTGGTGACCACCCACCCGAGCACCCTGAAGTCCTTCCAGAACAAGGCGAACAACTACGAGGAGTGGATCAGCAAGATGCGCCACCTGCGCGGCAAGGCCATGAAACTGCTCGAAGGTCAGGCATTCGCGGCGCAGCCCGACGCGGGCCACCCGGAGGAGTCGCGGGCGTGACCCGACCCGAGACGGCCCCGGTCCGGCCGGGTGAGGAACTGCCGCTGGACGCGCTGCGTGAAGCCATGCGCGGACACGTGGCGGGCAACGTGGACGACCTGAGCGTCGAGCAGTTCCCCGGCGGGTTCTCGAACCTCACGTACCTCGTGCGGGCGGGCGATCCGGCGCGGGGCGGGCAGGAGTACGTGCTGCGCCGCGCGCCGCTGGGGCCGGTCCCGAAGGGCGCGCACGACATGACCCGTGAGGCGCACCTGCTGGAGAAGATTCACCCGGTGCTGCCGGTCGCGCCCCGCCCGGCGCTGATCGTGGAGGACCCGGCCGTGATCGGCTCGCCGTTCTACCTGATGGAACGCCGCCACGGCACGGTCGTCCGCACGCGCCTGCCTGCCGCGTACCGCGACCTTCCGGACGCGGCGCGGCGCATGTCCGGCGCGCTGGCCGACACCCTGGCGGACCTGCACGCGGTGGATATCGACGCGGCGGGCCTGCGGGAGATCGGGAAGCCCGAGGGCTTCAATGCGCGGCAGGTGTCCGGCTGGGCCGGTCGCTGGCGGCGCGCGCGCGAGGCGCTGCGGGACACGGGCGACCTGCCCGCCCCGGACGACCTGAACGATGAGCGTGTGATCGCGTGGCTGGAGGCGCACACGCCACCCGAGAGCGCGCACACGCTGGTGCACAACGACTTCAAGCTGGACAACCTGATGCTGGACCCGGCCGATCCGGGCCGCGTGACGGCGCTGCTGGACTGGGAGATGACCACCGTGGGCGATCCGCTGGTGGACCTGGGCCTGACCCTGACCTACTGGACCATGCCCGAAATGCCGGGCGGCGCGCCTAACGAGGTCGGCGCGGCCTCACCGGGCTTCCTGAGCCGCGACGAACTGGTCGCCCGGTACGCCGCGCGCGCTGCTCGTCACGTGACGAGCGATCCGCAGGCGCACCTTGCGGCGCTGGAGCGGGCGCTGCCGTGGTATGAGGTGCTGGGCCACTTCAAACTCGCGGTGATCGTCCTTCAGATCTTCGCGCGGTACCGCGCCGGGCAGACCAGCGACCCGCGTTTCGCCCCGCTGGCCGGTCAGGCCGAGTGGCTGATCCGCGAGGCGTGGCGGCGCATCGGGGAGCAGGACGCCTCCGCATGAGCGAACTGATCCTGATCCGCCACGGGCAGGCCACGCCGTTCGAGGCGGACACCGACCGCCTCTCCCCGCTGGGCGAGGAGCAGGCCCGCACGGTCGGCGCGGCCCTGCACGCGGCGGGCGTGCGGCCCACGCACGTCCTGCACGGCCCACTGGTCAGGCAGCGGCGCAGCGCGCAGCTCGCCCACCAGGAGGGCTGGCCCGAACCCACCCTCGACGCCCGCCTCGCGGAATTCGACGGGGACGGCCTCGTCGGTCACCTTGCGCCCATCCTGGCCGGGCGGGACCCGACTTTCGCGGCGCTGGCCGCCGAACTGGCCGCGCAGACCGGCGGCCCGGAACGCAACCGCGCCTTCCAGAAATACCTGGAAGCCCTGGCCGCCGCGTGGCAGGCCGGGACCCTCACGGACAGCCGGGTCGAACCGTGGGCCGCCTTCCGGGCGCGCGTGCGGGCCGCGCTGGCCGACGTGCTGCGCCTGAGCGGCGGCTCGACCGTGCTGGCCTTCACCAGCGGCGGCGTGATCGGCCTGACCGTCGCCCTAGCCCTGGACGCCCCAGACGCCTCCGCGCTGGCCCTGAACTGGCGCGTGAAGAACGCCTCGGTCACGCGCCTGACCTTCGGCGGGGGGCGCGTCAGCCTCGACACCTTCAACGAGACGCACCACCTGCCACCCGACCTGCACTCCTGGCGCTGAAGCCTATGCCCGGTCGGGGGCGTCCAGCAGCGCCGCGCCGTACGCGGTGAACGCGGCGTCCTCGCCCGGCGGGTGCGTCAGGCCCGCGCGGGCGTCCCGCAGCAGCTTCCCCAGCGGCAGCGCGGCCGTCAGGGCCCCGCCCCCGGCAGCGCGCATGGCGAGGTCCGTGGCGTCCACGGCGGCGTTCGTGCAGACGGCCTTGGCCGCCCCGATCAGCGGAACCGCCCCCGCGCCGGGCTGAGCGTCCCAGGCGGCCGTCGCGTGCGCCAGCAGCGTCCGCGCTGCCAGCAGCTGCGCGCCGATGCGCCCCACCGTCTCCTGCACGCGCGGCAGCGTGGCAATCGGGGCACCCAGCGCGGTCGGCACCCGCTCGTGCGCGTAGCGGCGCAGGGCGTCCAGCGCCGCCTCACCCACGCCCAGGTACGTGGCGGCCACCGCCGTCCAGAACCACGCGCTGCTCGCCGGGTGAGACGCTGCGGGCGGGGCCTGCAGTGCGGCCGGTGCCCGGTCGAACACCACGTCGTGACTGCCGCTGCCGCGCAGGGCCAGCGCGCCCTCCCAGGTCGGCTCGACGCGCACGCCCTCGCTGCGCAGGTCCACCCAGTAACGGCCCACCCGCCCATCCGGTGTGGCGGCCGACACCAGCGCCCAGCGCAGCGCCCGCGCGCCGGTACTCCAGGTCTTGCGGCCCGTCACGAACCACAGGCCACTCTCGAAGCCGCTGCCGTCCGGGGTCGCCACCGTGCGCGGCAGGCCCCCACGCGACGGACTGCCAAGCTCCGGCTCGCTCGCCAGGGCGTTCAGCAGCTCACCGCGCACACCCGCGCCCGCCACGGCGTCCAGCAGGTGCGGCGGCAGGCTGCGCCCCTGAAACGCCGCGCCGGTCACGTGCCCATGCATCGCCAGGATCAGGGCGAGGCTGGCGTCCGCGCGGCCCACCTCGGCCTGCGCGCGCGCGAACACACCCAGCCCCGCGCCCAGCCCACCAGCCTCCAGCGGCACGGTCAGGCGCGTGAACCCGCTGTGCGAGAGAGCCAGCGCCGCCCCCGGCGTGACATCCTGCGCCGCCTCACAGGCCGGGGCGTGCTCCTGAATGGCGCGGACAGCGCGCGCCACCACCTGCGCCTGCTCGGCTGTGAACTCGGGAAACGTCATGCGTTCAGGCTATAGCATTTGCCAGAAAGATCTGTCCTTTATGGCCGAGCGAAGCGAGTGAATTTCGCCGAGCAGGACGCAGAATGGAGGCATCAGGATTCTGTTTTCCTGATGCCGTAATTCGGAGAACTGCTCTGGCGTTCAGGCAGCAGGCCGTGCGTCCCGCCGCCGGGCCGGGGCGCTGATGCCCAGGGCCAGCCCGCCCGCGCAGACGGCCAGCACCGCCGACGCTAGGAACGCCGGACCGTAACTGCCCAGTACGTCCCGTACCTCGCCGCCCAGCCAGGACGCCAGCGCCGCGCCCACCTGATGCGCGCAGAAGATCCAGCCGTACACTGTGCCCACGTTCGCCCGCCCGAACGTGTCGGCGGTCAGGGCCGTGGTGGGCGGCACCGTGGCGATGTAATCCAGTCCGAACAGCACCGCGAACGCCGTGAACGCCAGACCCGGCGGCACCAGCGGCAGCAGCGCGAGGCTCAGGCCACGCACCACGTAGTACACGGCCAGCAGGAAGCGGGGGTCCACGCGGTCCGTCAGGTACCCGCTGGCCAGGGTGCCCACAAAATTGAACGCGCCCATCAGGGCCAGCATGCCCGCCGCGAAGGTGGCAGTCAGGCCCAGATCGCCGCAGTACGCGATGAAGTGCGTGCCGATGATGCCGTTACTCGTGAACCCACACGCCAGGAACGTCAGGCTCAGCAGCCAGAAGTCCCGGCTGCGCAGGGCGCGGCGCATCACGTGCGGGTCCGGGGCGGGCGGCGGCGTGGGCCACGCGTGTGTGTCCCCGTCCGGTTGCAGGCCCAGCGCCTCGGGCCGGTCGCGCAGCAGCGCCCACAGCGGCAGCGCCAGCAGCAGCGCCGCGCCCGCAATGACCAGCGCCGCGCCGTCCCACCCGATCCGGGCCGCCCAGGCAGTCAGCAGCGGAATGAACAGCAGTTGCCCGGCACTGGTGGCCGCGCCGAACACGCCTACCACCAGCCCGCGCCGCCGCACGAACCAGCGCGTGGCGACCGTCGCGCCCAGGACACTCCCGACCAGTCCGGTCCCCAGCCCGCTCAGCAGGCCCCAGCTCAGTTGCAGGGCCAGCGCCGAGCGGGCCAGCGTACTCAGCCCGAAACTGACGGCCAGCAGCAGCAGGCCCGCTGTCGCCACCCGGCGCGGCCCGAAGCGGTCCATCAGCCGGCCCGACAGCGGCGCGGCCAGCCCGAACACCAGCAGCCCCAGGCTCGCCGAGACCGACAGGGTGCCCCGGTCCAGGCCCAGAGCGCCCTGCATGGGCAGCAGGAACACGCCCGGCGCGGACCGAGCGCCCGCCGAGATCAGCAGCGCGACCACCGTGACCGCCACCACCACCCAGCCGTAGTACAGCCGCCCACGCGGCCCCGGATTGTCTGTCATGCGCCCAGCATACGGGGCGCGCGGCACGGGTGGGCGGCCATCTGCTGCGCCCCGGTACAGCAGAACCCCCACCGTCGCGGGTGGGGGCACATTGCCGACTGGAAGCTCAGTTGGTCTTGCTGAGTTTCAGGCGGTACTTGTTGAAGGGGTCGCTGTCCACGCCACCCTCGGTGATGCTGTAGCTCGTGGCCACGAGGTAGTAGGTGCCGGCGGCGGGCAGCGTGAAGGCGATCTCGCTGTCGCTGTCGATGCGGGGGGTGCCGCGGTCGTCGTTCTCCGCGATGACCTTGCCGGTGCTGTCGAGCAGGTACAGGTAGGCGTCCAGTTTGCCGCCCAGCTGTCCGGCAGCCAGCATCTCGGCCTTGATGGCGTCGCCGGCCGCGCCCGTGAACGTGAAGTAGTCGTAGTCCATGTCCTGACCATAGATGTACGCCTGCTGCGTCGTCTGGCCGTAGGCGATGGGTTTGGCCTGCGCTTCGCTGTCGTTGGGTTCGTAGGGGTCGGTGGGGTTGGTGTCCACGAAGGTGGCGGGCAGCAGCACGCGCGCCTCGTCGGGTTTGAAGTACGTGCTGCCGCTGGTGGCGACCAGCGTGCCCGTGAACGTGCCGCGGTCCTCGGTGGCGCCGCCGGTGGCGCTCAGGTCGGGGCCAGCCACGTACACGTCGTACGTGCCGGGCTTGATCTCGCTGAAGCGTACGTCGCCGTTCTCGTCGGTGGGGCTGACGTACAGCGGGGTGGGGTCGTCGGTCGCCCCGGCGCGCATGCCCTGGCCGCGCAGCAGCACGTCGCCCAGAATGCCTTTCTGGGTGCCGCTGCCGTTCACGTACGCGAGGTTCACGTGCACGTTCGCGCCCTTCTCGGGCAGCCCGGCGCAGTCGGTGAGGGTCTGCGCGATCTTCCCGGCATCCAGGCTGCCCCAGCCGGTGTCACGGTCGAAGCCCGTGGGGTTGCTGCCGATGGCGCCGTTGGCGTTCAGTTCCATCACGCGGCGCACCTGGTAGGGCGTGGCGGCCGGGCATTTCTGCAGGACCAGCGCGGCCACGGCGGCCGTGTAGGGCGACGAGAAGCTGGTGCCGGAGATCAGGGCGTACCCGCCGCCCTGCCAGGTGGGGTTGGCGAGCATGGTGTCCTGACCGGGCGCGCTGCTGGAGATGTGACGGCCGCTGGTGCTGAACGTGACCTTGCGGTTGCTGCCGTCGATCGCGCCGGACGCGATGATGCCGGGCAGCGCCGCCGGGTACTGGAACTCGTCATGGTAGGAGTTGCCCATGCTGGCCACGACGGTGGTGCCGCGTGACATGGCGTAATCGAAGGCGTCCTTGACCGGCCCGAAGCTCACGCCGCCGCCCCAGGAGTTGTTGATGACGCGCGCGCCGTTATTCGTGGCCCACACGGCCCCCAGCGCGATGTTGAAGCTGGAGTACCCGCCGGGGTTGAACATCACGACCGGCATCCACTTCGCCTCGTAGGCGAGGCCGACGATGCCCTTGCCGTTCTTCGCGGCGATGATGCTGGACGCCACGAACGTGCCGTGGTCGTTCTCGGGTTTCTGGAATTTCGCCTTCCAGGCCTCACCGTCGGTGTACACCTTCGCTTCGAGTGGATCGAAGGCCTTGCCGGCCCAGTTGGGCGCGAGGTCCGGGTGGGTCACGTCACCCGGATCGTCGATGACGGCCACGAGGACGCCCTTACCGGTCAGGCCCTTGTCCCAGGCGGCCTTGGCGTTCAGGTGGCGGGGGTCCAGCGCGTACTGCGGCAGTTCGTCGAACACCTGGTCGGCGCTGGCGGCCTGCGGGGTCAGGCTGGCCGGCTGGACGGGTTCCGTCTTCTCGGGCTGCACGACGGTGTTCACGCTGGCGTAGCGCAGGCCGTTCAGGTTGGCGGCCAGGGCGCTGGCTTTCAGGGCGTCGCCGCTCACGCGGATCAGCGCGGTGCGGATCTCGGGAATGGTGCGCACGACCGTTCCGCCCAGGCGGGCAGCGGCGGCCTGCAGGTTCGCTTCGGTGTCGTACCCGACGACCAGTTCGTTCTTCACGTAGGACTGCCCGGCGTTCAGGGCGATCTCGCTGGCGGGCGTGGTGGCGACGGGCGCGGCGCTGGAGGGTGCGCTGGCGATGGGCGTCTGCTGCGAGCAGGCGGCCAGCAGGGCGGTGACGCTCAGCACGCCCAGGGTACGGGCAAGGGTGGACGGGTTCATGGGCATCGTGGGGCCTCGCTGTGGAATGTCAAAGGTGGAGAGTCAGGCGGTGGGACGGGAACGCCGGGTCAGGTAAGGCCGGGCCCGGCGGGCGGGCGTCACTTCTCGCCGGTGATGAAGTCCCAGTTGATGTTCACGGCGCGCGTCTGGCTGATCGGGCCGACCAGGCTGGACTGCCAGGTGTACACCGAGTACGCCGAGATGCGGTTGCCTTCGGTGGGCGCGTACTTGTACGCCACGCCGGAGTTCATCTGCCACTTGTACGGGCGCAGGGCCTGCAGGGGCGTGCTGACCAGTACGTTCCAGGGCATGCTGACGGTATGCGCGGCCGTGTCGACCGGGAACAGGTTGGGTTTGCTGGCCAGGTACCGCCCGCTGGTGTCGGTCAGGATGCTGGCGGCGGTGGGCGGGCCGAAGCGGGTGCCGGTGCGGGTGAACACCAGGGACTGCCCGGCTGGAATGCCGTTCCCGGCCGTGCCGGTGCCTTCCTCCACGCGGATCAGGGCGTTGCCGGCGCTGCCGGGCAGGGTGTAGCCGCTCTGCGTCATCAGGTCCGTGACGCTGATGTTGTACGCCGCGCCGTCCGCGCCGATGGCGGTCTGGTTCTGACCGATCACGAAGGTGGGGGTCAGGCTCACGCCGGTCGTCTCGTCGGCCGGGGCGATGAAGGTGGGCGTGAACTGCGCCAGGGGTGTGGTCTGGCTGTCGCTGCCGGCCACGGTGTTCGCGCCGCGCGCCTTGACGCGGTACGTGAAGGTCTTCCCGGCGCTCAGGTCAGCGCTGGTGTCCTTGAAGTTGAAGGGCCGCAGGGACTGGTCGGCGTTGCAGGCCGCCGCGTCCGCGCCGCCGCCCACCGTGCCGATCTTCGTGAAGGTCGTGCCGTCGCTGGAGCGCTCGATGTCGAACGCGAAGGGCTTGGCGGCCACGTTGGTGTAGCACCAGCGGACTTCCACGAACACGCCGCTGCCGTTCGGGGCGGCGTCCGGGGTGGGCACGCTGTTGGGGGTGGTCCACGAGCCTTCCTGCTTCAGCGTGAAGGCAGTGGCAGCCACGCCGGTCGGGGCGGTCACGGTGGGGGCGGCGGCCGCGCCCGTGTTGATCAGGTTGATCGGCACGACGTAGCGAGAGTAGTTGTAGTTGTAGTCCACCGTCATGATTTCCAGGTAGACGCGCTCGCCGGCGGCGCTGCCGAACCCGGCGGTGAAGTTGCCGCTGGTGGTGACGGGGCCGGTGTCGATCACGCCGGTCTTGTCCTGTGGCGGCGAGTAGTTCCAGTTGCTGGCGGTGTTCGAGCCGGTCACGCCGCCGCTGCCGGGCGTGCGGCCCAGCTGCGCGTACATGACGCGGATGGGGCCGACGTGGTCACTGGTGGGCGCGGTCTTGATCTGGAAGTCCACCTTGTCGGTGAAGGTCGCGCCGGCCAGGGCGCTGCCGTCGGCGCGGGTGATGACCAGCGTGGCGGGGTTGGTGGTGGCGCTCGTCTCGAAGGCGGGGCGCTGCACGAGGCTCACGGCGGGCGTGTCGGTGCCCACCACGACGCCGTACAGGTCCGAGCCGGCCATGCCGCTCTTGCGGGCCTTGAGGTCGTAGCTGCCGGCGCTCAGGCCGCTGAGGGTGAAGGTGCCGTCCGCTCCGGTCGTGACGGTGCCCAGCACCGTGCCGGCGCGCGAGACGGTGATGGTGCTGCCCGCGACGGGCGCGCCGATGTTCTGGTCCACGACCGTGCCCCTGAGGGGGGCGGTGTTGGCGGTGATGGCGACCGTGACCTCCGCGCTGCCGCTGGCCTTGTTGCCGGCGGCGTCGTAGGCGGTGGCAGTGTAGGTGCGTTTGCCGTTGTTCAGGGCGTTGACGCTGGTCACGAACTCGAAGGGCGCGGCTGTGTCCTCGCTGACCTTGGTGCTGCCCTCGAAGAATTCGACGCGGGTCACGCCGGTCTCATCCCTGGCGTCGGCTTTCAGGGTGACGTTGCCGTCAGCGGTGACGGGATTGGGCGTGGCGGTGAGGGTCACGGTGGGGGCGGTGGTGTCGCTGGGCGTGCTGGTGCTGGTGCCGCAGCCGATCAGGAGGGTGCCGAGCAGAAGGGCAGAACCGACGGAGCTTGGTTTCAGGGCCATGGGGTGGGGTGACTCCTTGGTGAGGGCGCGGGGTGGAGGAAGGGGTGGCCGTGCCGGTTCAGGCCCGTGCGCGCGGACTGAACAGTGGGATGGACGGCCGCTGTGCAGTTCAGGTTCCGCGGGGGAAGGGTCTGAGCAAGCGGGCCGAATCGTGTATGACTCGTGAGGTTGAGCCTACGGGGGTGGGGGGGGGTGGGTCAAGCTGAACTGTCAATCTGTCAGATACGTGTCGGCTGCCCTGCCTAGACCGGCGCGGCGGTGTCAGGGCGCAGGGTTTCTGTGGTCAGCACCACGCACCGCGCCGGATTCCGCGTGGTGGGGCGCATTTCGTTCCTGAGTGCGCGTGGCAGGCGTCCCGAACGCCCTTTCAGGTGAAGGGTGCGTGAAGACTGGTGCCGGGCAGCCCGTCCCGGATGACAGGCCAGCGCGGAGTGGCATACTGAACCCAGTCCACAATTCAGCGCCCAGGCAGCCCCGGCCCACTGCCGGACCTCCCCTGCTCTCATCCGGTCCCCCGACCGAACCCCACGGAGGCTTCCTCATGACCGCACCCGATCCGACCCACCCGTACGCCAGCCCCCCCGCCCCCGACGGCGTGCACTACCGCGCCTGCAACCTGTGCGAGGCCATCTGCGGCCTGAAGATCACCGTGCAGGGCGGCCGCGTCACCGACGTGCGCGGCGACCCCGACGACCCCCTGAGTCGCGGCCACATCTGCCCGAAAGGCACGGCGCTGCCCGACCTGCACGCCGATCCGGACCGCCTGAAAACCCCCATGCGCCGCGTCGGTGACAGCTGGGAACCCATGGAATGGGAAGCGGCCCTCGACTACGTCGCCGCGCAACTCCGGGCCGTGCGGGAGCAGCACGGCGCCGACGCCGTCGCCACCTTCCAGGGCAACCCCAGCGTGCATAACAGCGGCACCCTGCTGTCCGCCGGGGCGTTCCTGAAGGCCCTGGGCAGCCGCAGCCGCTACACCGCCACCAGCATCGACCAGTTACCCCACCACTTCGCCGGGGCCGAGATGTTCGGGCATCCGCTCATGCTGCCCATCCCCGACGTGGACCGCACAGACTTCTTCCTGATGATGGGCGCCAACCCGCTCGCCAGTAACGGCAGCATCATGACTGCGCCCGGCATCCGCGACCGCCTGAAAGCCATCCGCGCGCGCGGCGGCCGCGTCGTGCTGCTCGACCCGCGCCGCACCGAGAGCGCCGAGTACGCCACGGACTTCCACCACATCCGCCCCGGCACCGACGCCCTGTTCCTGCTGGCCCTGCTGAACGAGGTCTTCGCCAGCGGCCTGCAGCGCACCGCGCACCTGGGCGGCGTCATGACTGGCTTAGGCGCCCTGAAAGCCGCCGCCGCGCCCTTCACGCCGGAAGCCGTGGAGGCCCGCACGGGCGTCAGCGCCAGCGTGACCCGCGAACTCGCCCGCGCCTTCGCCTCCGCGCCCCGCGCCGCCGCGTACGGCCGCATCGGGCTGAGCATCCAGGAATTCGGCGGGCTGTGCCAGTGGCTCGTGAACGCTCTGAACGCCGTCACCGGCCACCTCGACACCGAGGGCGGCGCGATGTTCCCCTCTCCCGCCTTCGACCTGCTCGCCGGCGCGAAAGCCGGCGCCACCCACCACGGCCGCCACCACACCCGCGTGCGCGGCCTGCCGGAATTCGACGGTGAACTCCCGAACGTCGCCCTGGCCGAAGAGATCCTCACGCCCGGCGACGGCCAGATCCGCGCGCTGATCACGGTCGCCGGGAACCCCGTCCTGTCCGTCCCGGACGGCCAGGCCCTGGACCGCGCCCTTTCGGGCCTGGACTTCATGGTCAGCATCGACCCGTACCTGAACGAGACCACCCGCCACGCCCACGTGATCCTGCCGCCCGCCTTCGGCCTGGAAGTCCCTCACTACGACGTGATCTTCCACCACTTCGCCGTGCGCAACACCGCCCGCTACTCCCAGCCCGTCTTCCCGATCCGGGACGACCAGCGCTTCGACTCCCAGATCTTCGCCGGACTCGTGCAGCGCCTGACCGGCAAGGCCCTCGCCACGCCCGAACAGCGCCTCAGCGCCGGCCTGGCCCACGGCCGCAGCGGCCTGACCCTGGACGACCTGAAAGCCAACCCGCACGGCGTGGACCTCGGCCCGCTGCAACCCTGCCTGCCCGGCCGCCTGCTGACCGCCACCGGAGAGCTGCACCTCGCGCCCGCCCCCATGCTGGCCGACCTGCCCCGCCTGCAGGCCACGCTCGACCAGACCCCGGAACCCCTGGTCCTGATCGGCCGCCGGCAACTGCGCAGCAACAACTCCTGGATGCACAACACGCCCCGCCTGATGCGCGGCCCCGACCGCTGCACCGTGCAACTCAACCCCGCCGACGCCCAGGGCCTCGAACACGGCCAGACCATCCTGATCCGCTCCCGCGTGGGCCAGATCACCGCGCCGCTGGAAATCACGGACACCGTCATGCCCGGCGTCGCCTGCCTCCCCCACGGGTTCGGGCACGCCCGGGGCGGCACCCGCCTGAGCACCGCCGCCCAGCACGCCGGAGCCAGCCTGAACGACCTGACCGACCCAGGGCGTATCGACGCCCTGACCGGCAACGCCGCCGTGAACGGCACACCCATCACCGTGCACGCCGCCGAGCAGGTAGGGGAGAGCGCCGCCGACTGACGGACGGGGCGCAGGAAGTAGGGAGTGGGAAGTGGATGGGGGTGGACCTCCGCCCCGGTCACTCCTTGCCGCAACCCCCCCCCGGAAACGATGCGGAGGCCCCTGGCAGATCACGCCGGGGGCCTCCGCTCAGGCTGGATGTTTGTTCAGCCCCGTGAGGAGCCGTTGCCCCTGCTCTCCACTGGCCCCACGCCCGGCTGCGCGACGAGCGCCCGCCCGTGCCCGTCAAGGCGGTACGGGCCGGTCGCAGCGGGAATCAGCGCGGTCTGGTACGTGTCCAGGGTCAGGGTCTCGCTGCCGGCGCGCAGGGTCAGCGTACCGTTCACGACCGTCACCAGCGCGAACTGGCCCCGGGTGTCCTGCTCGTGGCCTGCGCTCACGCCGCGCAGCGTGAACTGCTCGCAGCGGACCAGTTCACCCAGTCCGCCGGTCTGCGCGGCCGTCCGCAGTTCTCCCTGCCGGGCCGGGTCGGTCACGGCCACGCTTTCCTCGAGGTGCAGGGCGCGTCCGGCGCTGGCGGGGCGGTCCCAGTCGAACACGCGGTACGTGGTGTCGCTCGCCTGCTGCACCTCGTACAGCAGCAGGCCCGGCCCCAGGGCGTGCAGGGTGCCCGCCGGAATGAACAGTGTGTCGCCCTCGTGCGGCCGGTGGCGCTGGCTGAGGTCCAGGATGCCGCCCCCCCGGATGGCGTCCGCCAGGGCCTGCGGGGTCGTGCCGGGCTGCACGCCCGCCAGCAGCTCCGCGCCGGGCTCGACGTGCAGGAAGTGCCACGCCTCGGTCTTGCCGCGCTCGCCGGGGCCGACCATCTCGCGGGCCTGCGCGTCGTTCGGGTGAACCTGTACGCTCAGCCAGTCGCGGCAGTCGAGCAGCTTGATCAGCAGCGGGAAGCCGTCCTTGGCGTCCTGCCCTGCGCCCAGCAGCGCGGCCGGGTGCGCGCCCATCAGGTCAGCGACCGTCTGCCCGGCCAGGGGGCCGCCGCTCACGACGCTCTGCCCGTCGGCAATCCAGGCCTCCCCGATGGGCGTGCCGTCCGGGGCGGGCGGAGCGAGGCGGTCCCCGCCCCACACGCGCGCCTGAAAGCGGGGCGTGAGCGGCACGAAGGCGGGCAGGTCAGCACTGGTCGGGTGGGTCATGTCAGGGTCCTTTCAGGAGTGAAGGCAGGTGTTGGAAGCGGGAGGGGGACGGACCTGTCGGCAGAGGGCCGATCCTGACCGTCGGTCATGCGGGCGCCCCGCTCAGGATCGCCTCGATGGCGTCCAGTTCCGCGTCGGTCAGGGGCGGGGCGTTCAGGGCTCCGGCGGCGTCGGTAATCTGCTCGGGGCGGCTCGCGCCGATCAGGGCGCTCGTCACCTGCGGCCAGCGCAGCACCCACGCCAGCGCCAGTTGCACCAGCGTCTGCCCGCGCGCGGCGGCCACGTCGTTCAGCGCGCGGACCTGCGCGACCCGCTCCGGTGTCACGGCGCCTTCTTTCAGGAAGCCGGTGGCGCTCGCGGCGCGGGAATCGTCGGGAATACCGTTCAGGTAGCGGTTGCTCAGCAGCCCCTGCGCCAGCGGACTGAACACAATCGCGCCCACACCCTCGTCCTCCAGCGCGCCGGGCAGACCGTCGGGTTCCAGCCAGCGGTTGAACATCGAGTAACTCGGCTGGTTCAGCACGAACGGCGTGCCCAGGTCCCGCAGGATGGCGGCGGCCTCGCGCAGCAGCGCCGCCGGGTAGTTGCTGACGCCCACGTACAGCGCCCGCCCGCTGCGCACGATCTGATCGAGCGCCCCCATGGTCTCCGTCAGCGGCGTGTTCGGGTCCGGCCGGTGGTGGTAGAACACGTCCACGTACTCCAGGCCCAGCCGCTTCAGGCTCGCGTCGCACGACGCCAGCAGGTACTTGCGGCTGCCCCAGTCGCCGTACGGGCCGGGCCACATGGTGTACCCGGCCTTGCTGGACACGATCAGTTCGTCCCGGAACGGCGCGAGGTCGCCGCGCAGCAGCTGCCCGAAGGTCTCCTCGGCGCTGCCGGGCGGCGGGCCGTAATTGTTCGCCAGGTCGAAATGCGTGATTCCGGCGTCGAAGGCCGTGCGGACCATTGCTCGGGCGTTCTCGAAGCGGTCCACGCCGCCGAAGTTATGCCACAGGCCCAGTGACACGGCCGGAAGCAGCAGGCCGCTGCGGCCCGCGCGCCGGTAGGGAAGGGACTCGTACCGCTGCGGATTCGGATCGTAGATCATGGTTAACCTCACGGGGGAACGCTGAGAAGAGCAGTGCTGAGAAGGGTTGAGATGTGGGAGCGGGATCAGCCGTGACGTGACCGTGGACGAGAGAAGGTGCGGCCGGAGGTCAGTCTGACGGGTTCGGCCGGTCTGAACTGCCGGGAGTGGTGGGCGGTGACGCGGCCGGCGTCTGACCGGCCGGCTCACGCAATGCGAGAAACTGATGGACGAGCGCGATGCTCATGCTGCCCTCGCCGACGCTGCTGGCCACGCGTTTCACCGAGCCGCGCCGCACGTCCCCGGCGACGAACACACCCGGCACGCTGGTCTCCAGCGGGAACGGATCGCGGTCCAGCGGCCACGCCCCCTGCGGCGCGAGGTCCAGGCCCGAGCAGACGTAGCCGCGCTCGTCCCGCAGGACCACGCCCTCCAGCCAATCGGTGCGGGCGTCCGCGCCGATCAGGACGAACAGCGAGTCCGTCTCGACCGCCTCGTCCTGGCCGGTGTCGCTGTGGTGCACGGTCAGGCCCCGCAGGTGCGAGTCGCCGTGCAGGGCCGTGACCTCGCAGCACTCGCAGATGCGCACGTTCGGTTTGGCGCGCAACTGATCGATCAGGTACTGCGACATGCCCTTCTCCACGCGGTCCGCGCGGATCAGGATAGAGACCCGCTGCGCGTAGTTCGAGAAGAACAGCGCCGCCTGCCCGGCCGAGTTCCCACCGCCGATCAGGTACACGTCCTTGCTGCGCGTGCCCGGCGCCTCGGTGCGGGCCGCGCCGTACCACACGCCGCGCCCCACGAACCGCTGCGCGTCCGGCAGGGGCAGCGTGCGCCACTCCACGCCCAGCGCCAGCACCACGCTGCGCGTGTGAACGCGCGTGCCGCCGTCCAGCACGACCGTGTGACTGTCCGGGCCGGGTTCCAGCGCGGTCGCCTCCCGGGTCGTGACGACCTCCGCCCCGAACCGCCGCGCCTGCCGCAGCGCCCGCGCGCTCAGCTCACCGCCCGACAGGCCCGTCGGGAAGCCCAGGTAATTCTCGATGCGGCTGCTGGTCCCGGCCTGCCCGCCCGGCGCCTGCTTCTCGACCAGCAGCGTACACAGGCCCTCCGACGCCCCGTACACCGCCGCCGCCAGTCCGGCCGGACCGCCGCCCAGGATCACCACGTCGTACCGCTCCAGCGCCGGGTCCACCTGCAGGCCCACGCGGCGCGCCACCTCGCGCACGTCCGGCTGGCGCAGCACCTCGCCGCCCGGCAGGATGACCGCCGGGAGCGGCCCAGCCTCGATCCCGGCCGGAATATCGCAGGCCAGCGCAGGCGCGCCCGGGTCCAGCCAGCGGAACACCACCTGATTGCGCGACAGGAAATCCCGCAGCTCAAAGCAGTGCAGGTCGTCCGGCGAACCGATCAGGAACGTGACGGGAGCCGGCGTCTCCAGCGCCACGCGCTGCAGGTTCCCCACCCGGCGCGTCATGTTCGCCATCACGGTCGCCGCCATCACCTCCGAGCGCCCCAGCAACGCCATGAAATCCGGGCCCTCCACGCGCATCACCCGCGCGGGCGTCAGGGCCATCAGGTCCACCGTGGCGGACGTGCCCAGCAGCAGCGGCAACTCCCCGAAAGAATCGCCGGGCCGGTAGGTATCCACCGCCTGCGGCACGCCGCTCACCTCCTTCGTGACGGCCAGTTCCCCCTCCAGCAGCACGAAGAACGAGACCGAGTCCCCCTCGCGGATCAGGTACTCGCCCTCGTTCAGGTGCACGTCGGCCGCGTCCAGCGCCGCCGCGTGCAGCAGCGTGTCATCCAGCTCCGCGAACAGCGGCAGGTCACGCAGGCATTCGGGCGTGATCACGCCCCGCCCGCCCCGCTCACGTGCGCCTGCACCGTGCCGACCCCGTCTGCTGTTCCTGCCCGCTCCGTTCCCGCGTGTACTGCGCTGCGCTGTGCCATGACTGCCCCCCGGTATGTCTGCCCCAGTATGCCCGCCTGCGCCGCCCGCATGAGTGGTTGGGCAACACCGTTCAGGACCGCGTGCCGCTCCGGTCAGGGTTGCCAGTGGCGGGCCAGGAACGCCGCGCGTTCCAGCGCCTGCACGTTCTCGCCGCCCTCATGCCGGTTGAACTCGTACACCCGCATCTCCCTGGGCCCGGCGTAGGCGTTGAAGGCCGCGTACACCGTGCTGGGTGGGCAGACCTCGTCCATCAGGCCTACCGAGAACAGGGCTGCCGCCTGCGCCCGCGCCGCGAAATGCACGCCGTCGAAGTACGCCAGCACGCCGAACACGTCCTCCGCGCGGCCCCGGTGTGTTTTCAGGTACGCCGTGATCTCCGCGTACGGGAAGCTGTCGACCAGCCGCGCCGCGCGCCCGAAGTGGCACAGGAACGGCACGTCCGGCAGGCACAACTGCACGTCACACAGGCCCGCCGCTGCCAGCGCCATCCCGCCGCCCTGACTGCCCCCGGCGACCGCCACGCGCGCGCCGTCGACCTCCGGGTGCGCGCGGGCAGCCTCGACGGCCCGCACGGCGTCCGTGAACACCCGGCGGTAGTAGTACGTCTCGCGGCTCTGAATGCCGCGAGTCATGAAGCCCGGCACCTGCGGGCCCGCGCCCGGCGCGTCGTCCGGCGTGTCACCCTGCCGCCACCCGCTGCCCTGCCCGCGCGTGTCCATCAGCAGGTGCGCGTACCCCATGCTGGCGTACCCCAGGTGATCGCCCGGCAACCCGCGCCCGCCGCCGTACCCGACGAACTCGGTCACGCACGGCAGGCGGCCCGTGCGGGCGCGCGGCAGCGTCAGCCAGCCTTTCACGGGCTGCCCGGCCCAACCGGCGAAGGTCACGTCGAACACGTCCACCGTCACGAACGGCGTCTGAACCGGCGTGAACGTGGCGTTCAGGTCGAAGCGGCGGGCCTCGGCCAGCGTCTGCGCCCAGAACGCATCGAAATCCGCCGGGGCGGGCGCGGCGGCGCGGTAGGTCTGAAGCTGTTCGGGCGGAAGATCGAAGTGAGCCACGCCCCAGCAGACCACACGCGGGGCCGTCCGTGGGGCCAGTCCGGGTAGCGCCGTTCAGGCGGGGATATTCATCCATTCATGGAGGGGCGGGCGGTCAGGCCCAGGCACCCGCCCTGGACCTTCACCGCCCGCCTCCTGGCCAGCGTTCCGCCGGGGCTCAGCTGCCCTGCATGGCGGCCCGCGCCGCTTCCTGCAGGGGCCGCCACGCGACCTTGCCGGTGGGGCTGCGCGGCAGGCTGTCCACGAACTGCCAGTCGCGCGGGACTTTGTAGGTGGCCATCTGCTCGCGCGCCCAGGCTTCCAGTTCGGCGGGCGTGGCGTTCATGCCGGGGCGCAGCACGACCAGCGCGCGGGCGCGTTCGCCGCTGCGTTCGTCGGGCACGCTGATCACGCAGGCTTCCTGAATGGCGGGGTGGGCGTGCAGCAGGTTCTCGACCTCGGCCGGCCAGACCTTCATGCCCGACACGTTCACCATGCGCTTGAGGCGGTCCGCGAAGAAGAAGTACCCCTCGTCGTCCATGTACCCCAGGTCGCCCGTGCGGAAGAACTGCTGCCCGCCGATGTCCATGAACGCCTCGGCGGTCGCGTCGGGGCGGTTCCAGTAGCCCTGCATGACCTGCGGCCCCCGGATCACGATCTCACCCGTCTGACCGGCCGGGAGTTCCTGCCCGCTCTCGATATCCACGATGCGGGAATCCACGTTGAACAGCGGAATGCCCAGGCACTGGAGCTTCTGCCGGCCCTTGGGGTTGCTGTGAGACTGCGCCATGGTCTCGGACAGGCCGTACCCTTCGAGGAACATGATGCCCGTCAGGTCCAGCAGGCGCTGCCCGACCGACGCTGGCAGGCTGGCCCCGCCGCCCGTGACGCTGCGCAGCGACCCCAGGTCCGCCGCGTTGAAGTTCGGGGAGGCCATCAGGTCGATGACCATTGTGGGCGTGTTCGTCCAGAGGGTCACGCCCTGCTCGCGGATCAGGGTGCGGGCCGCGTCCCGGTCCCAGCGGGACATGATCACGACCCGCGCGCCGCTGGTCACGCCGCCCATCAGCGAGTTGATGAACCCCGTCACGTGGAAGAACGGCAGGGCCGCCAGGAACACGTCCTCGACGCTGCTGTCCACCCACACGCCCGCGCCGAACACGTTGGCCTGCACGCTGCTGTGCGTGTGCATGCAGCCCTTGGGAAGCCCGGTCGTGCCGGACGTGTACGGCATGATGCACAGGTCCGCGGCCGTCACGTTCGCCATCGGGACGGGCTCGGCGTTCAGCGCGGTTTCCAGGGTCACGTCGTCGCCCTGCAACTCGGCTTCCACGTCCAGACCGTCGGGAATCGGCACGCCGCACGCGGGATCCGTGCCGCGCATGACGTTCGCCACGACCGCGTGCGCCAGCCCGCCCTGCTTGGCCCGCTCGTACAGTTCAGCGCCGACCACGCCCACGCGAATCCCGGCGTCCTGCAGGAAGAACCCGAACTCGCGGGCCTGCAGCATGGGGGCCAGCGGCACCACCACCGCGCCCAGGTGCCACGCGGCAAAGGCGCTGATCACCCACGCGGGGCTGTTCTGCATCCACACAGCCACGCGGTCACCCTGCCCGACACCCTGCGCGGCGAGGTGCCCGGCCAGGTGCTCGGCCTGCTCACGCAGTTCGCGGTACGTCACCTCGTGCCCGTAATGCCACAGGGCGACCTTGTCGGGGTAGCGTTCGGCGGTCACGTGCAGGCTGTGCATCAGGCCGGTGGCGGGCAGGGTCAGGGAACGCGGTTTCCCGGCGGGCCAGAAGCGGGTAGGAGCAGGAGCAGTCGTCATAGGTACCTCCGTGGAATCTGTGGCGGTCCGCTGAGGCCCAGCAAGTGCCCCTGGACCGCCAAAAACAGGTTGTGGATGAACCGAGTGTAGCGCAGTTTTCCGGCTCCGGCCACGGCGTCTGCGCGCCGGGTCACCCGCCCCCCACCTGACGGCCCAACTGACCGCCCGGCCCACTGGAATTCGCGCCGTCAGGCGGATTCCTGCCCGCCGCCGCTCCCGCCGGAATGGTCTGAACCGCAGTTCGGCAGGTCTGCACAGCCCCCGATCCGGGCAGGCCTGCGCAGCTGCGAACGCCCCAGAATCCCGGTCGCCGCGCCCGCCGCCCTGCCCGCCACCGCGCCCGCCACCGTATCTGCCGCCGGCCCGGTCCTGACCCGCTGGTTTCCTCACAGACGCCCCACGCAGCCGGGGTGGGCCTTCATCAAGCGGTTCTGACGTGCCACACGCACGAATTGCCGGATTCGGCAAATCTGCGTGTGGCACGCACTTTTCCGTTTTGTGTCGGCGGGAAGGGCGTGCTGGCGGGCATTCCCGCCCCCTCCCCCCCCTTCCCAAGCGCGCGGCGGTATGTCATGCTGCTCACCATGACGAAAAAGACCACGAAAGCCCCCGCCAAGAAGCCCGCTGCCAAAGCTGCCCCCAAAGCCGCGCCCAAGAAGGTCGCCGCCGAGAGCACCAAGGTCGCCAAGACCCAGCTCGTTGAAATGGTCGCCGACAAGACCGGCCTGACCAAGAAGCAGAGCGAGGAAGCCGTCAGCGCCATGCTGGACGTCATCGTGGGCGCCATCAAGGGCGGCCAGAGCGTCGGCCTGCCCGGCCTGGGCACCCTGAGCGTCAAGGCCACCGCCGCCCGCACCGGCGTCAAGCCCGGCACCAGCGAGAAGATCCAGATTCCTGCCGGCAAGAAAGTGGCCTTCAAGGTCGCCAGCACCCTCAAGGGCAACCTCTAAGAAACGGCCTGACCGTTTAAAAGGGAGGCGCGGCCACTGCGGCCGCGCCTCCCTTTTTGTGCT